>CAZZCN010000039.1:0-28250 GCA_964652975.1 uncultured Oscillospiraceae bacterium
TAACAATCAGCGATCTTCTGGCTATAAAGAAGCATATTTTGAATATTGCCACAATTAATCAAAATAGATATCTTGGTGAAATCTCCAGAAATTATTTTTCGTCAGCCGTGGGAATGTGGTATGAGGTTTTTTTCGATTCTCTGGATAGAAATCCTTCCTCATACACTCAGCATTGGATAACAGAGTCGCGCTCTGTCCCTGTTGAATTCGGCCGTTATTCATCTGATGACGCAGTGAAAATCACTCATGACCTCTTGTATCTGAAAAGTATCGGTGTTGATTATTTGATTATTGATGACACAAACTTTCATTATGTAGACAATCATAATCTTGCTGAACATATTGAAACGCTCTTTACCATCGCTAACAATTTAGGAGCTCAAAATGTTCCTAAGATATGTTTTGCAGGAGGTAGACCTCTTATCGCAGGAGATGCCGCTTGCTACGCTGCCT
The DNA here is from genome assembly GCA_964652975.1 of uncultured Oscillospiraceae bacterium. GTDB lineage: Bacteria > Bacillota > Clostridia > Saccharofermentanales > UBA5734 > CAZZCN01. The sequence goes on from CAZZCN010000039.1 coordinate 454, forward strand.
TTAACATGTCTGCCCTGCAGTATATGAATTTTGAAATGAATATTTTCTATGATTATTATACGCGTTTCCCGGAATTGTATTTCAGCTGGAAAGGCAAGCCTTTATTTGTTAATTTTAATTATCCTCAAAACTTTGGTTGGACGGATTCACGATTCACCGTACGTAATGCCTCAGGTATAACATCTGATGGTTTACCAGTTGCAGGACAGTATGGACTCAACAGCAATGGAATGTACGGTTGGATATTTGATTATCAGTATTTACAATCGGAAGTCTATGGAGTATTTCCAGGGTTTTCAAGATCCCATAATAATTTGGACGATTCATCCCTGGCTCCAATTTCAAGACAGAACGGACTTCTTTTCCAAAATCAATTTTTAAGTGCCATAAAAAGAAATCCTGAAATGATTGTAATTTCAAGTTGGAATTGCCACCCCGAGGAAACCGGCATTGAGGCGGTTAATTTATTGGAAACTGTAGCGGGACGGGAAAATGAAGCAAGCAATCCATTTTACTATGAACAAATCACAGAGGGCTATCTATCTCTAAAAAACGGGCTTGTTGACAATTTCTACTACAAGACAGAAAGCAACTCTACTGTATACCAGTATAAAAATAACAAGCTTGTAGTCGTTTCTTCAGCTCCGCAGATGGCTGCCGTGGTGGTTTTACCTGATGACTATATTTTGAAAATGGGAGTCAGCGTACAATAATTCAAAATTAACCGTATAGCAAAAAGCGGCCTAAAACGAGTCACCCTGATATAAATGCCTCAAGTGAAACATTTATATCAGGATGACTCGTTTTCAATTTCCAACTATTATTGCGGCACACAATTAACTTCCAAAGAAAAACCCCTTGAAATTTCAAGAGGCTTTTAACCTATGTTAGCGGATGCATTCACCAAATTGAATTTTTCAGTTTATATAAAATGAATTATACAATTCCAACGCGGTTTCCGGGCTGTCTTCACCTTCGCGGTTCTTTACAGGTGCGAATTCTTCATTACGCAAAACCCGTAATACTTCAACGTCATTTGCCTGCATGAATGAATCAAAAATGAATGTCTCGAATTTAATCCCGTTGGGCTCTTTCGGATCTACCGATGTGCCATCAGGCAGACTATAGGGAACCTTTTTCCTTGCTTCGTGATACGGTAATGCCGATTTGGAAATCTTGTTGAGCATATCCATTGTATACACATACATTACAATTCCAATGTCGCCAAAAATATAGTTACCATTGGCATCTGTAGCTTTTGCCTGCGCCTCTGATATTTCGGTATATTCAACATAAGCCGGCTTATTGTTTTTAAAACAAAAAACGCCTGCCTTCTCGTCATAGCTTCTTTTCAACACAGACTTGCATGCAATATCAGCTTTCGACTTAATGGAAAGACCTATGAAAAGTGGGTCTGCAAGCTTTACCAGGGCATTGTCCACCCCGCAAATATAAACCCGTTTTATATTCAGATCCCTAAGCCATTGTAGGTTGCCGGATTTCTCAAGCGAGGCGAAAACTCCGCCGTTACCGTCAGGACCAACAGCTATATTGCCGTCTCTAACCAATATTTTTCCGTTAAAATCGATAGCAGGCATCATTGATTGTGTAAAAAATCTTACGCGATTCCCGTCATATCCGAAATAGTCATTTGCTTCAAAAAATGAAACGGTGTCCTTGTTGTTCTCCTCGCTTGTCATGATAAGCCAGGGAATTGTATGTCCGGTCTTAGTACTGAGTTCTTTAAGACGTGTGCATTGGATTTCAAACAAAGATTTGGGAGGTGTGCAATCCAAAACAAACGTGCCCTTAGGCCCGTTGTGTCCAAGCCTTGTCCCCTGACCGCCCGCCATAGTTACAGCGGCAACTTCTCCGCCTCGGATTGCTTCTATTCCCAAGTGAAAAAGTTCATTCTTTTCGTCAGTTGATGCAGCTTCCAAATCGAATATTTTAGGAGGTGTTAATGTATCGGTCTTAGTATCTATATTGTCTTCTATGTCATCATTGATTTCTTCGACTTCTTTGCTATTAAAATCTTCTATATTTCCCTTGCTTTCGCCGTTTTCATTTTTCGTATTATGTAAGGAATCAGAAATTTTTACACTATCCAATCTGTCCATTTCGTCTCTTTTGACCAATTCATTGAATAATTGATTGATTTGCTGCAGATCAGTCTTCAGTATTTGGTCCGCAAGTTGTTGCGACCTATCTGAAAAAACCGGCTTCATGTAGTTTGCCAGATGCTCCTGTCCATATTTTTCACAATAGTATATCGCCTGCTTGACTCTCTCCGACATAATAAATCCCCTTGTTTTAAATGTTTGACCTCTTGTTGCAAGAAGTCACTCAGTACAGATAATCAAAGCATCGTCAAATATCTGTCCTATATGTTGGTCTATCTACAAATGCTTATATAAAATTTACTTCTTTTTGATAACACGTTGCTCTAATCTAAATCTTCAGTCTCTTCCTTTTGAACTTTCTCCGGGAAAATTTTAATAAGTGCTATTGTAAAAAGATAGACTATGGCAAGTGCTGTGAAAATACCCAGCATTCCTTTTCCCATAACTTCTAAAGCCTGTGTAATATTATCCATTTAACTAACCTCCTAATATAATGTTGTTGTGGTCTAACTATTTGTTGAAAACAATAGGGCACTTCAGTTGCTTAATTCATTCATAGTTGTCTGACAGTCTATTTGTTTTCATTCGGTTTGTCGTGTGCGTTTTTATCATTTTCATGCTATAGCAAATAATAATAATAATAAAAATCAGTTCTATTTTACAAGATAGATAATCAACCCGCCGGCAATTACCGAAGCAATCTGTCCCGCAACGTTGGCTCCTACTGTATGCATAAGAAGGTAGTTCTGATTATCCTCCTTGAGCGCCATTTTGTGAATGACACGCGCTGACATTGGAAACGCCGAAATCCCTGCGGCACCAACCATAGGGTTCATCTTGTGCTTGGTAAAGAGATTAAGGAATTTTACAAAAAAGACTCCGAAAATAGTATCAAACACAAACGCAACAAGTCCAAGCAGAAGAATTATCATAGTCTGAACATTTATAAAGTCAGCTGCCTGCATCTTGGAGGCGATTGTAATACCCAAAAACAACGTGACCAGATTTGCAAGTTCATTCTGTGCTGTTTTAGATATTGAGTTCAAAACACCACTCTCTCTTATAAGATTTCCAAACATCAGCATACCGATAAGCGAAAGCGAGGTAGGTGCGATAAGTCCTGCAATAATAGACACGCCAATCGGGAAAAGTATCCTGGTGGTCTTTGATACGGTCTTTGGCTTGTAAGTCATTCTTATAAGGCGTTCTTTCTTAGTGGTTACCATCTTGATTGCAATAGGCTGTATGATTGGAACCAGTGCCATGTATGAATATGCTGCGACCATTATGGGCCCTAGATATTTGCTATCAAAGAAACTTGCAACGAAAATCGAAGTAGGTCCGTCTGCGGCTCCGATTATTCCTATAGATGCAGCATCCTTAATGTCAAACCCAAGTAAGACAGCCAGCGTCAGTGTACCGAATATTCCAAATTGTGCCGCTGCACCGAAAAACAGCATCTTTGGATTAGACAGCAATGGTCCAAAGTCTATCATGGCTCCTATGCCGACAAACAAGACCAGAGGAAAAAGTTCAGTTGCAATTCCCTTGTTGAATAGAAAATCTATTATGCCTTCAACTACCCCGTAACCCGGAATATCCTGGCTGACCATGCTGGAAAACGGTATGTTAACCAGTATCGCACCAAATCCAATAGGAAGTAGCAGCGGTGGCTCGTAGTCCTTTGCTATTGCCAGATAGATCAGTATAGCACCAATAACCCACATAAGCATTTGCTGCCAGGTTATGGCCATCACCCCATTAAGTAAAAATCCTAAAAAATTCATTTTGTATTTGTATGTTTAGCATGCTGCCAAATCATACACTCCTTTCCAGTATTTAATGCTTTCAATGATTTTAGTTTCTTATCTTTTTTCTTGAACATTATACTTCATTTATATGAATCAATAAATAGACATTTTTACAAATGTTGGCTTGATATCAAATAGATTTACCATTATTTCTCCTTGGGGAAGTATATTCCATTCCGGGCTAACCAAAAAAACCCGTAAATCGAACATTTACAGGTTTTTTCTGATTTCTGTGTAAGCGTAAAACAGAATTTTGCGCAATACTTATCTTACTCCCAGGCACGAGCTTCCTTTGCAAAATCTTCCGGTTATAGGAGTAAAAACGTTCTCAGTGCACCAATATAAAGTATATTTAGCTTATCAGCACTTTTTTTAGTGCTACTAAATCAGAGATTGTGACTAATCCATTACCGTTATAATCTGCTGCAGTTACATATAAATTTTCTAATAACAGCTGCCTTAGCAGCGACTGTTTGACCCTTGCCAAGTCGCCAACGTTGATAATACCATCGGCATTTGTGTCGCCCAATATTGAGATAAAATATCTCATAAACTCATTTCCATTGTGTGAGATTATAATTTCTGTTCCAGTAGTTATTAACTGTGTTTCATCGATAGGCTGACCATTTGAATTTACAGCTGAAAACACAAGATTTGGTGATAATTCAAAAAGGCTTTTTGCTGTTGAAAGGGTTGTGTTTTGTGAAAAGTCTTTTATAACACCATTGGTTGATTGAATGCTAAGTGTTAGCTTATATATATAAAATTCAATTGCAGTTGTGTTTTTATAGCTGTCAGAAACTGTAAGACTATAATCACCCTCTTGATTAACAATATGCTCTTTCACAAATTGCTCACCATTTAAAATTGCGTTACCCTCATTTATACTAATTTTAACCTCACCGTTCGCAATATCGTAAAAATGTTTATCCTCAACCCCTACAACTACCGGTGGTGAATTGTCATCAACCACAGATTGAGCTGTGGTTGCTTTGAAGGTGAACTCCACATCATCAAAGTAATGTGTGCCTCCTAAATCTGCAAAACGAACTGCTACTATTAAGTTGTTTCCAGAATTAAAGGTCAAGGTATATTTTGTCCACACGTTGTTCGCCGTGGAGGTGCCAAACGCCAAATCGCTTGTCCAGGAGGCATTTGTTATTCCATACCAAAGTCCTGTGGTGCTACATTTAGCATAAAACGAGAAGATATAATCGGTATTTGGAGTAACATTAATATATTGGAACATATTTCCGCTGTTGTTTGTACCGCTTAGCATTACACTATTATATCCGCTGTTTTTTTCCGCACTTGTTATACTAAACACACTATCCATACTCCAGAAATTACTGCCTGACATTTCAAATCCGGGATTGGTTATCATATTGCTATCTGGTCTTATGTCTACCTCGTCAATATAATGCGTCCCCCCCAAGTCTGTAAAACGGACTAATAATGAATTTACCGATCCCGAGTTAAATACAAGGGTATATTTCGTCCATACATTATTTCCCAAAGAAACATTGGAAACAATGGTGCTTGTCCAGGTTGTATCTCCCACCGAATAGTTAAGTCCAGTACTTGAACATTTAGCATAAAAGCTTAAAATATAGTTGGTATTGGCTTTTACACTAACCGTTTGATAGAGATTATTTCCTCCGCCTGTTCCGTTTAATAAGACACTATAGCTACCGCTTTTTTTATCTGTGCTTGTAAGTGCAAATTCACTTGTATGTCCCCAAGCTGCAAATGTCCCTTCAAATGTTCCGTTAGAAATCAAGTTTTCATTATCCACGCTCAAGTTAACATCATCAATAAAGTGTGTTCCCGAAACATCAGCTAAGCGAAGGTATATAGAAGTATTCGTGCCACTGTTGAAAAACAATTTGTATTTTGTCCAGACATTGTTTGTTTGGGTGTAATCATTAACAATTATACTAGACCAAGATCCATCCATTATACCGTACCAAAGCCCAGCACCGCTAGACTTTGCGTAAAAGCTAAATACATAATTGGTGTTTTGTAACACATTTAGAGTTTGATAGAGGTTGTTTCCGCTTCCTGTTCCAACCAATTTTATCGATTGCGCCTGTGTATATTTATCCTCCGAGGAATAGGCAAACCCACTTTGCAATGTCCAGGCTGATGTGCTTTCAAAATCGTCATTAGAAACCAAATTGTTTTTTAAATTCAAACATACATCATCAATATAATGTTTTCCCCCCAAATAATCAACGAACCGTAAAATAAGACTTGTATTATTGCCGCTATTAAATTGCAATGTATATTTGGTCCAATTATTTGTACTATTTGAGGTTACATTTGCCAAATTTGCTGTCCAATCAGTTTTCGTAATGCCAGCCCAAAGTCCTGTTGAGCTGCTTTTTGCATTAAATGTCATTGTATAATCTTTGTTTGCGGTAACCTGAATTGTTTGATAAAGATTGCCTAAGCCACCACTACCGTTTATCAAATAGCTATATACACCAGTATTCTTATCGGTATTCGTCAGAGAAATGTTAGCACCGGCATTCCAAGAGGTGCTTGCATGTTCAAAGCTGTCATCTGCGACCAAGTTGTTGCCATAGCTTATCTCAACTCTGCCAAGCTCTTTGTCATAATTAGATCCACCGGGGGTTAAAAATATCTTTACATATCTTGTTCCAGGCTCGACGCCTAAGGAGTAAAGATTTAGTTTTACCTCAGAGCCACCTATTCCCCCTGTAAAATTGTAGGTTTCCTGTGTATATTCATAGTTCAAGCCATCCTTTGAGGTCAAAACTGTCTGCCACCCCTCGCATGATGGATAGCCGAAAAAGGTAATATTATAAGATATGATATCAGAAGGTAGCTTGTAAATTACATATCCTAAATTGTTGTCGGTTCTATACGCTCTTGCAGTGTCATTTTTAAAATATTGGCTATTGGTGTCTATTGATATATTAGAAGAGTAACTTGAGGTTTTAGAAAGATTTTCAAGATCATCTACTAAGGTAGTTGCCACATTTGCCACCGTGCATACAGGTTCTGAAACCGTGGAACTTCCTGCAACATTATTTGCCTTTACACGATAATAATAGGTTCTGCCCTCAACCGCTGTTAAATCGTTATAGCCTGAAAACGGGAAGCTATCGTCGGTAAGGCTAATTCCAACCACTTTGTATGTTCCATTTATTGTTTCACTTCTCTCAATATCATAAGAGGTTGCACCATAGGAGCCAACCCACTTGATATTGTTAATTGAACTAATAGGCAACATTACGGGTGTATCCGGAGAAATTATAGGACTTGAATATACAAATTCAGCTCTTGCAAGCTGCGGACTATTTGCCCTTAATGTATTGTTTAGTCCCACTTTAATATACTGAGTATTATAAGGCAATAATCTGCCTTCATATTGAATTCGTTTCCAATTACCACCCAGATCATTTTTATAGGTTATGGTAAACTCATTATAGGTAATATTGTCCGAAGAGGTGTATACCTTTATATCGGTTACTGTCTCTGTTGCTAAATAATATGCATCCAACATAAAGGAGACAAAGTGCTTATTTGTTGGGGCTTTATAAATGGCGTAGCGTTCTTGTGTTGTGCCTGTTCTTGTTAGGCGATTTGCATCTCCATTAAAAAGGCTTGTGTTATTTGTGGCTATAGTAAGACCACTTGATGATTTTGAATACATCTTGCTGTAGTTTTCTATGTCATCATATATAACATTGCCATTTATTTCATTTGCGTGTATTTTTACACATTCCAAAGCACCTTCCTCACTGTATGAAGCACCGCTTTGAAAACCTGGATAGTGATAAACATGCATGTCTGTTTTGCGAAACAATCCACCGTTCCAATAATGCGGATATAAAGACCACAGCATCGCACCGGAGGTTCCATTTGAAATAACCGTGTCTAATAAATCATCCGAAAAAACCTGATTGTTGTTATAATCTCCATATTCGCCAACGATAAATGCTTTTTTATTCCTCGCGGTGTTGCGATCTGCGTTACAGTTAGCCACATAATCACCACTGTAATAATGATTAGAGACAATATCCACATCATTCGTGCCGTTTACTATCGTGCTGCTTATTCCATATCGACCATCTGCAATAAGATGATTACTGTCAATACTCTTCATATAGCTACTCATCTCAAGCGTCCAATTATCCAAATCCGTATTTGTAAGCCCTGTGAAACTGTTGTGTGGTTTATTTTTCCAGCTGTCCGGTAAAGTGCTTAAATGGTCAACATTTAATTCGTTGCCTGTTTCCCAAGCTAAAATCGTTTTGTCGTTTTTATACTGAACTCCGGTATAATAATTTGTTCTGTTCAAAACATAATTGAATAAATTCTTGGTGTTATTCTTTACCGTTGTATCGGTATAAAAATCCTTATAGGTTTTCCCCGGCACCATTGAGGCAAAATCGCCGATATCTCCTCCATATTCATACCAGTTGAAAAAGGGAACAATAAGTCTTATACCATACAAATTTGCAAGTTCAATCGCCTTATCCAGGTTGCGAAAGCACTCCTCGTCGTATGATGAGGGTGAATTGATAAATGTCTTTTTATAGGGGCTTTGCAACTCGTCTTTGTCCTCGGTTTGATTTCTGCGGACCGAAAACGTAAAGGTTCTAATAACCTTGCCACCCATTTGCGCTACCGTTTTAATCTGCTCCTCAATTGTAGAAAAAGGCACCAATCCATAATCCGTTTCATATGAAAAAAACAGATTAGGGCAGTTTACTGAAATAAAACGGAATTCATTGCCACCGTCCATTAGCTTGTCGGTGTTTCTTGTAATAAAGTTAGTGAATACAGCTTCACTTTTAATTGTTTCAACATTTGATACACTAATACAAGAAAAAATAATCACCAAAAACATTAAAACGATCAAAGGTATTTTCAATTTTTTCGAACCTGACATTTCAAACCCTCTCTTCTAATTATAAAAAGCCCTTGCATTTTTAGAGATAAAAACACTCAAAATAAATGAAGGGCTTTTTTATCTTTTAATGTACAACTATTGAACTAATATTTAGAATATGCTTTTTAATAGATAATAAATCAGAAATTGTCGGGGTTGTTAAATTATTGATTGATGCTGCTTTTTTAAACACCCCTTGTAATTTAGTTATATTGAGTAAATCCGATTTTAAATTCACCAAATCATTAAGATCAATGATGCCATCACCGTTTGCATCGCCGTAAACTACCGTTTCATAAGTCTTAACAACAGACTTTCCAATAATTAATTCGAATTTATAGCCTGTTTTTGCAGTTACAGCATAATCAGTTACCAATACTCCATCTTTGTCCTTAATTATGCAGCTTGAAGTATCATTGAAGCTCAAATTTGAATAAATTGCTGAAATTTGTGTGTTAGGTGCAATGTTTGAAATGGTATTGTCTGTATTTAACGCAAAGCTACTTAGTGTCAATGGGGCTTTAAATATTGGCTTAATGTCATCAACATATAAATTAGTAGTCCAGCTTGTTGGTCCAGCTGCCCAATTAGTGTTAATGATAATGGACAATACAATGTTAAATTTATCAATATTGGTATAATCGTAGGAAGCAGTGTCCGGATTTACAAAATCACTCATGTTTATAGTAAGCTTTTGCCATCCTGTCCAGTCAATTACCTTGGAATAGACCCAACGGTTAACGTTATTGGCAACCTGCAGCATAAATAAGTTATTGGATGAATCACCCTTTGCCATAATTTCAAACCCATTAAGATTTGAAAGGTCGGTCAAGGGCTTGCCACCGTTTGCAGTTGTTGCAAAATAATTTGGCGCCTCATAGTTTAAAATGTAGAATTGCATCGCATTGGGCGAAGAGGTACTATCCCCTACTCCATATGGAGAAACTCCGTTTGCAAAATAGGTGTTGCTACCTGCAGATGATGTTGTTTTTATCCAATTGCTTTGCATTTGAGATAGATTTGCATAGCCCTCAAAATTATCAATTAAGCGGCTTTCTTTTACCGCTGCAATATCATCAATAAAAAGCTCACCAGCACCCCAATTATTAACACCTAGTCTAATTGATGAAATAGCACTTTTATTCAAAACACCATCAACCAACAAACCAGTGTGATATGCTAATTGATTTAGCATTACTCTTATTAAGCTATAACCGTATCCGCTAATAGGGTATGACTTTAAGAAAACTTCACCGTTTTCAACAACCATAAAATAGAGTGTTTGCGAAACGCCATTTGCATTTACATATAAATCAATTGCTTCACAGCCTGTTAAAACTCCTTGTGCAATGGGCTTGTCAAACTCCTGATAGCCTGTAGCGGCATATGAAACCTTTAAAGCTTTTATTCCACCAACCTTAACTCTCGTTGTTTCAAGTGAAAGTGATAATCCAGTTCCATTTGTTATAGAATGTTGTGCATTTAATGCTGTATTATCTAAATAGCCATCAAAATTATCAATTAAGCGGTTTCCTCTTACCACTGTAATATCATCAATAAAAAGATCACCAGCACCCCAAATATTAACACCTAGTCTAATTGATGAAATAGCACTTATATTCAAAACACCATCAATCCACGCACCAGTGTTATATGCTAATTGATTTAGCATTACTCTTATTAAGCTATAACCGTATCCGCTAATAGGGTATGACTTTAAGAAAACTTCACCGTTTTCAACAACCATAAAATAGAGTGTTTGCGAAACGCCATTTGCATTTACATATAAATCAATTGCTTCACAGCCTGTTAAAACTCCTTGTGCAATGGGCTTGTCAAACTCCTGCCAGCCTGTAGCGACATATGAAACCTTTAAAGCTTTTATTCCACCCTTAACACTCGTTGTTTCAAGTGAAAGTGATAATCCTTTTCCATTTGTTGTAGAATATTGTGCATTTAATGCTGTATTATCTAAATAGTTTTCAAAATTGTCAATTATGCCGTCATTGTAATTTGTTGCAAAAACTGGAAAACTGAAGGTAAACATTAGCACCAATGCTAAACAAATTGTAGATTTGACCATTCTTTTTAATGCTTTTTTCATTTTAATTTCCTCCTTAAATGTAATTTGTTCGGTTTTTTTGTCATTTTAAATAACTGATCTACGTTGCCGGTAGAATACACGCTTGTTTGACAGCTTAATGTTTGGTTTGGCTTTATTGTTTTTTAATTCCTCATTCAAATCCCCCCTTTTGATAGAAACTATTTTCGTAAGCAGTGTCATACATAGCAACGATTTTTTCAGGAGCAATATCGCCCATTATGTTATGCACCTGATTATATATAAAGCCACTATCCGGCTTGAATGCATTCATTAAATAAGCCACATTTTCTTTGATTTCCTCAATTGTGCCTAAGTTTAATACTGTTTGTGTGTCACAACCTCCCCCCCAGAACGCCATTTTTGAACCGTACTTTTCCTTTAACATTAAAGGATTCATATTATTTGCAGAGATTTGAACAGGATTAATAGCATCAATCCCACAGTCAATCAAGGTTCCAATCAGAGGCTCTATCGACCCGCAGGTGTGCATGATTATCTTATAATCGGAATTTCTCTTGATGAAATCGCAAAAACGCTTTAAATATGGAGCACAAACATCATTATACACATCCGGCGAACAAAAAGGTCCGTTCTGCATTCCCAAATCCGAGTTAACCAAAACACCTTGAATATTCCCCTTCATCTCTCTAATCAAATGTGTTGCTGTGTTTATATTATCTGCTAATTCCTTTTCTAGCCTCTCCTTGACACTATCAGCATCGGTCAACATATCACAAAGGAAATCCATATCGCTGTAAAAGTAAGCTGTAAAAATAAGATAGGAGGTAAAATAATCAGTCTCTTTATAGATTTTTTCCGCCTGCTTAGCAAGCCTTGTTATTCTTGCATTCGTTTCATCATTATGAAAATCCGGCCATCCGCCGTCAAAAAAATATCCGCCGTTCGGCATTCTGATTTTCTGGTTTTGACGCTCAATAATTATGCTTCCATCCTCAGTAGTGTATGGCTGTGCGGTTGTAGGAATTATAAAATTATACTTTCCTCTTGGGTTATACCGATATGTTTCCTCCCACTCAGGCCATAAAAGCATACAGTCAATATGGAAACGTTTCATAACCCTGTCATCTACCCTTGCCAAAAACTGCACCATGTCAGGAATTTCAATATTATTAGTATCATATCCCAAATACTCTAAAAGGTCATAATAGGCAAAAGCAGAAATACCACTTGAAAAGTGCATTCCAAAGTCCAAAGGAACTCGGTCAACAGGCTTGTGTTCAATTGCTCTTATGACCCTTTCTCGCGATTTTAATGTTTCTTTATTCATTATCTGCTCCTCCAAACTGCTTTTAGCATTGTCAAATAGTTCTCTTCCGGAACATAGGATGGAATACTGTTTCCGCTACCCAGTGCATAAGGTATTTTCCCTCTTGTTTTTTCAATTAGTGCCATTGAGCGGTTAAATATTTCCTCTTGTGTTGAAGTTATTAAAAAGTTAAGGTCTATTCCCCCTAAAAGGGTTATTCTGTTTGAATATGTATCTATTGCTTTTTCAATAGGTAAAATATTATCCTCAAAGGAGTGCTTTGCATCAAATGATATATCATCTATAATATCGTCATAAACCTTCTCTAAATTTCCACAAGAATGCATAATTGCACATTTGTTATTTTTGTGAATTTCTGCAACTATCTTTTTATGATGTGGTACAACATATTTTCTCATGTTTTCTGTACTGAGCATTGTCTGTGAATTGAAGCCCCAATCGTCATTTACAATTAACGCTCCTACATATTCACACTTTGACAAAACTTCATAATAGTCAAAAAGCCTTTGCCCTACCATATCAAATACTCTTTGTAAAAGCTCTTCGTCATCATAAAGCATATAACACATATTGTCGTATCCAATTAATTTTGTGGTGTTCTCTAAAACCCCCTCGGGCCCGTAAACAACAAGCTTCATTCCCTCTGGCAGCCGTTTGCCGACCTCATAATACATTGAATAATCAAGGGAATGATAATCTCTCCACTCGTATTCCAAAAAGGTTTTTTCGTTGGTTATTTTGTCCCCTGAGTTAATTGAAACAGTAGAGTGATTATTATGTTCCATTGTTTTAAACATAAAGGAAAAATCCATTATTGGCATATAGTCATACCCTAAAACCTTGTATGCATTTGCATATCCCAAAGCCCAGTCTACCTTTGGTATGCCGGTTACATTAAGATCGTAGCCAATTTCTTTTAAGACCTTCCCGATAAATTCATCATTTACAAAAAACTCAAAAAGAATCGGATCATTTGAGGGATTTTTACGCAGTACCTTCTCTAGTTTTTCAAAATTTGGTTGATAGTCTTTTAATAATTCCACTTTATTTACCTTCCTAACTGCTGCCACATAACTGGCTCATTATTATCATTATTACATATTTCAAATTCATGGCTCTCGTTTGGGAAAATACAGATATAACTATCCTTGGCAAAACCATTTTCAAGTATGGGGTTTACAAAAAGCGCCACGGTTTTTGAAATATTTGTTACTAAATATCCTTTTTTTGTCTTTTCAATATTCATTTTTGCCTTTTCAATATTTATAAGACCCTTTAAAATGTTTTCATTTTCTTTCCTTGCTATACCAAATATATATAAATTGCTATATAAAACGCCAGTCTTATTAAATGCTTTTATGCTGACAAAAAATACATCATTCGCCATTTGGGGAAGGGATACTTTAATATCATCAATTTTGGTACAGGTATTTTCTTTTATTTCTATTTGCTTTTTTAGCTCAAAATAACCTTTCCCATAAATATCAAGCAAATTTAATTGTATCTCTATTTCACCATTAATAACGCTGTTATTCAAATAAAGAGATGCGGCAAATTCCTTTTCGAAGAAAATCGAATTATACTTTAAAGATAAAGCTAAATCAGAATATGCGTTTTTTAGATAATAATATGCCATTTTGGGTGTTTTATAATAATCAACCAAGGATGTGCAGGAAACATTAGGGAAGTTATCGTTTAATTGCCAGACAATGCAACCACTGTTTTGAAACTTGCGACGCCTATTTGAAGAAACAGTATAGCGGATACTCTCAGCCTGAATAAACTGACTGCAAAGAGAAAACTGCTCTAAATCAATAAAGCTTCCAAAGAGCTTTTCATCTCTCTCTAAAGTGTCCCACCACTCGCCATGATGTCTCCAAACTAAATTGCTCTTCATATCGCTGATTTGTAAGTTTTTCTCACCTAAAAATTTATTCATATTATGAGAGCACATAAGACCATCTGCTCCAAATTCACTATGAAAAAGCGAGTTGTTTTTGTTATATGAGGTGTAGTGTTGCACAGGCCCCTCATATTTCCACCAGCCGTGAACATCGTGATTTTTTTCAGGGCTTTCATAGTCTGTAAAAAGGGTTTGACCCGTTGGAGAGGATGCAAAAAATGTTTTATTGCTATCCAAATGAGTTATCGCATCTTGCAATGCTTTTAACGTCTTAAATTCACAACTTAATGGGACATAGTCGCTTGTCATTAGCTCATTGCCACCGCAAAGGGCAATCAGGCTTACATGGTTAAATCTGTTTTTGAAAGCCTTTACCGAAGTATCTACAAGCAGATTAATATATGATTCTTCAGTTGAAGGATAAGCATTTCCGCCGGAGCTTGACTGAATAAAATCCTGCCATATCATAATACCGTGCTTATCACAGAGCGAATAAAAATATTCCTTTTCTATTATCCCTCCACCCCAAATACGAATAAGGTTGATATTGGCATTTTTTATAAGGTCAATATATTGCTCATAATCCTCGTTAGAAACCGTACCGATCATTATATCAAGAGGGGTTAAATTTACTCCCTTGATATATATTTTTTTCTCATTAATTAAAAGTGTGTAGCCGAGTGCATCATCAGGAGCTTTTTCATTTTTTATAAAGGTAACATCGCTAAAACCAAAGGTTGTTTCCTTACTATCGCTTAAATTACCATTTTCATAAACAGATAAGGAAAGTTTATAAAGAGGTTGCTCTCCATATCCATTTGGATACCATAGCTTAGGGTTATTAACCTTGATGGTATATTCATTCTCTTTTATTATTGAAATGTTTTCTTTAACAACCAAGCTGTCGTTCAAAAATATTTCGGCAACTACTTTTGTTTCATCCGTGAAAGAACCGTCTGCTTTAACTTTAAAATTAATTGTTCCATCTTTTGAGGTCTTTACTAAAACCTCCTTAATAAATATATTTTCACACTGTTTTAAAATAACATCATCCCATATCCCTAAGTTCACTAACCTTGGACAAAAATCCCACTTATAGCCAAATCGGCTTTTTTGAGTTTTTACCTGCGATGAAAACCCCATTTGCGGCATTTCATTTGGAGCATTTTCAATCAAAACACTAATCGTAATGTTTTCATTTTCTTTAAAAGAATTTGTTATCTCAAAGCAAATTGGATTAAACGCACCTTCATTTTCACAGTGCTTTATACCATTGACATAAATATGGCAACGATAGTCCACTCCTTTAAAAATCAAAAAACTTCTTTTGCTTCTTGATGCTACTTTAATAACTGTTCGGTATTCCCACCAACGGTTTTCAACCCATTCACAAAGCATGCTGTTATTTTCAAAATAAGGGTCAGGGATTATATTTGCATTTTGCAAATCCTTATGGATGCTGCCTGGAACTTTTGCCTTTATCCAATCAGTTACCCCTAATTCCTCAATTCCTGTTTCCATACTTTTTTTGACAAGAGGAACATAAGCCCAATAGCCCTTTAACTCCCAATGCTGTTCATTTAGATATGTTTCCACTTATTAACCTCACTTTAAATCTGCAATAAATACGCCTTTTTCCATATATTTTTGTGCTGAAAAATACACAATTATAGTTGGAATTAATGAAATAGTTACTCCGCTTAATAAGAGTCCATATGCATTGTATGTTGGACTTTGAAAGAACATTAAAGCAAGTGGAACTGTAAAAAGTTCTCTTTTCCCTAAATATATTAATGGTCCCATTGAATCTTTCCAACTTGCAAGAAAGGTAAATATTGCAGCTACAACCAAAATAGATTTAGATTGTGGCATTATTATATTCCACCAAATTCTAAGATACCCAGCCCCGTCAATCTTTGCAGCTTCGTCCATCTCCTTTGGAATGCCTTTAATAAACTGAGAGATTAAAAGTATGGTAAATGAAGAACCAAATAATTGTGGGACTAAAATTGGTGCAAAGCTATCTAACCAACCAATATTTCTAAAAAATAGAAATTGTGGAATCAAAGTAACCTGTGCAGGCAAAAACATAGTACAAAGAAGAACGACAAAGATTGCTTTCTTAAATGCAAACTTAAATCTCGCAAAGCCAAATGCAACGAAGGACGAACTGATAACGCTAAACGTAACTGCGACAGTTGCTAAAATAATACTGTTTATAATAAACTTATAAAACCCTAGTTCAATAAATACCTTAATGTAATGGTCCCACTGAGGTGTTTGAGGTATCCACTTGATTGGAATTGCAAAATACTCTGTGTTAGTTTTTAATGAGGATGTAATAATCCATAAAAACGGCACGGGTATTATAATAGTTAAAATAACTATAAAACCCTTTGAAAAAAGGGAGAACAGATTATCGCCTATCTTAAAATCTTTCATAAACCATTTCACATCCTTTAATCAATCTGCTGAAAACATTTTCGTCTTTTTATTTAAAAATAAAATAGATATGCTTATAAATCCCGTTAGTAAGAAAATTACCCAGCCTATTGCAGAGGCAAGACCCATATTATATTCTTTAAAGCCGACATTATAGAGGTAATATACAAGTGTTGCAAGTGAATTATTTATGCCCATACCCATTATTGAAGCAGAGCCTCCTGACTGAGCTAAGCCTATTGCAATATCAAAAATTTGCATACCGAATATAACTCCCATTATAGACTGATAGATAATCATAGGAGTAAGTAAAGGCAGTGATATTTTGCGAAACACCATAAAGTTAGATGCTCCGTCTATCTGTGCCGCTTCGTAATATGCTTTATCAATAGATTTAAGACCAGCTATAAAAACAAGCATTGGAGATCCTATATTCCAAAATGTAAATGCGACCATTACAAATACCGCCTGACCCTTAATAGCAAGCCATGTCTGTTGTGGCAAATTTAGCAGGGAAAAAAGCTGGTTTATCAGCCCAAATTCTCCAGTACCAAAAACAGGAGACATCATCATTGAAAACGCAAGACCTATTACTAAACAAGGCATATATAAAAGTGTTCTTAAAGTTAAGTTGATTCTTTTGTTTTCTGCTAAGACCCAAGCGGTTATCACCCCAAATACCACCGAGATAAAAGTGCTGAATGTAGCAAAAATCAATGTGTTTGATAAGGCAATATGAAACGTTTTACTCGTTAACACCTCAGAATAATTTGAAAGACCTACGGGAATTGGTTCAGAAAACAGGTCCCATTTATAAAAAGACATAATAAGCGAAGACACAAAAGGAATCAATATAAAGGCTACGAAGCCCATAACCCAGGGTGCAATAAATATATATCCCCATTTTTTATCCTTTTGAATAAAGGATTGTTTAATACGCATTGAATATACCTGCCTTTAAGCTCAAAGCTTTCTATTTTTCCAAAATTGGATTTCCCTCTTTTTCCACCTTTTCGCAAAATTGCTCCGCTGTTAGTTTCCCATTTATAAAATCCGTCATAGCACCGCCTAAAAGCGTTTGAAATTCTGTTGAAAGGGATGGCTGCAAATAAATGTTTTCGCTGCCAATGCCGAATGCTTGATATTTATCTTTGTCCCAAGTGTTGATAACCGTGTCCAAAGCTTCCTTGGTTACAGGCAAATCGCAGAATTTTGCAAGTTTTAGCTGTGCATCATTTGAAAGCATCCACGCAACAACCTTATATGCCTCATCCTTGACCTTGCTTGATCTGGGGATTGCAACAGAATTGAAGTCGGCAAGAGTTATATCCTTGCCACCTTGTACTTTAATTGTTGGCAATGTTTTCATTTTTATTCCTGCATTGTCCATAGAGCGTATGCCCCAAGGACCTGTATAAGCTGTGATAACCTTGCCGGAGAGAATTGCATCATCACAAGTACCGTAAGCTCCCGATGTGCCTTGCTCAAATGGAACCTGATATCCGCTTGTCATAAAATCTTTAAATTCCTTCATCGCTTTTATTCCGTTTGGATTATTAACCATTACCTTATTTGTCTTGGTATCTACAATAGGGCTGCCTATGCTTGCTGTAAGTGTTAAAAGAACATCTGATACGTCCATGTTGATGCCCATTTTGTTTGCATTCTTCATTGAAACATTGATTAATATTTCTGTTAGCTTTTTTGACTCAAAGGAGGTTTTCATATCAGGTGCTTCAACAGCTGCTTTTTCAAAATCCTCTAAGTTAATTACCGGTCTGCGCGCCACCATGCCAACTGGAACAGCCAATACTTCACCGCCCTTTACGAAAACGTTTTTAGCACCATCCAAGAGCTTTTCCGATGCTGCTGTAATTACCTGCACCGTGGCAAGATTCTCAAAAACATTTCCAGTTTTATAAGGTTTCCATGCCCAATGGTTAATAAAAACAATATCCGCAGCTCGCCCTGACAAAAGGTCACTTCTTAGCTTGTCAAAATAAGCACCATAAGGTAAAACATTTAAAACAATGTCCACCTTTGGATTTGCGTCCTCGTAAACCTTTACCCATTCGTTAAAGTCTTTTTCCTCCATATTGCTCGCCCAACGTGTAATGGTTACAACAGTTTTACTGTCACTTGTTGTTTTTGTTGTTTCCTTGCCACCGCAAGAAACAGCAAAAATAACAATACCAATCAACAATAAAGAACAAAGTAGTTTTTTCATAAAAAGTCCTCCTTTAATCATTCCAATAGGACACTGTAACAACAATATTTTCGAAGCTACATTCGTCCCCCGGTGAGGCTGTCCCTATTAAGCCTCCACCATTTACTATAAATAACTCTTTCATTTTATCAATATCTCTTTTGATATCCTGTGTTGAACCAAAAGCCAATACACCCTGTCTGTCAAGTTCTCCCCAAAAGGTAACCTTGCCTTTATATAATCTCGAAATTTCTTCAATATCCATACACCAAAGCTGCGAATTTAAGGCATCTACACCTATTTCAATCAAATCCCCTATTATTGGCATAATATATCCATCGCTATGAAAAAAGACGTATTTGTTCTTTGCTTTGATTTTTTTTATAAGCTTTGCATACAGCGGTTTATATAGCCGTCTAAACGAATCCGGTGAAATGAGCATTGAAATCTGTGTGCCCCAGTCATCTGCAAAAACAATACCATCAACATCATAAGACAGCCACATATCCACCCAAGCCGAATAGTATTCAAATACCATATCCCTAAGCTTGAAAAACTCATCGCTTTCTTCTGCAATATCCATAAGCAAGTTCTCAACACCTCTTATGTGTTGCATTCTCTCAAAGATGTCGATGCACCAATGGGAGAGAATAAACTTATCCTTATTCTCTAGTATGCTCTTTTCGATGTTCTCTCGGTTTTTTGATAGCAGTTCAATTGGTGGTTTGTAATCACTTAAATTGTCCCAATTTTCAAGAGGGAATTTTTTAACCTCTCCAACTATTCCCTGTTTTATATTATGCCATTCACAGCCCCACCCATCGACATAAACACCAACTTCAAAGCGCTCGTTTCCAACTACTGGATTTGTGTAAGCAGGAAATGCAATATCAACAGAATATTTTGAAATCACATCGTATAAGTCCTGCCCGTATTTTTCGTAAACACAGGGTAAAGCCCAGCTTTGAACCGGAATTTTATCAGGCTTATTAAAGGTTAAGGTTCTTATCATTCTTTCTTTACTTGTCATCTTATTTCTCCGCATATATTCCATATGTTCTTGCGACCTCAATCATTGTAAAAATGTTTTCATGAGGGGTGTCTCTGCCGCACTGGTCGCCAGTGGATAATATGAATTTTCCACCCTTGGCTGCATCATCTATTGCTTGTTTTGCTGCGGATTTCACATCCTCGACTGAACCAAAAAGCATTACATCTGTTGTGTGTAAATTTCCCTTTAGTATTAGCTTATCGCCATAAAGCTCTTTCATCTCTTTTAGAACACAATCGCCCATATGAGGTATTTCAAGAGGGTCAATTACCGTCAAATCCGTTTCATTGTAGCAGATTTTTATAAGCTCCTTTTCCGGTCCACATGAGTGAATATGCGTTGGCATACCCGCCTCTTTACATCTCTTTGTAACATACTGAACTACAGGTAGTCCCAATTCTCTAAAAGTATCGACCGTTTGTAGAACAAGTGTTCCTGAATAACCTGTACAAATAAAATCAGGTCTGCTCTCCTCTGGTAGTGCCAAAAGATGCTCTAAACGAATCTTTATATGCTCTAAGTACTCATCTCTATATTTATAAAAGCTATCAGGGTCATCAGCAAAGGCATAAACATCATCCTCTGTGTGTATAAAGCTTGACATACCACAAAATATTCCAACAAGTCCCTGATGACCCATCTGCTCTTTTACAAACTTTATAAGCTCTGCTCCCTTTGGCCATTCTTTTTTGCCAATGACAGGTTCCCAGCTTGTGGGCTTTTCAGCCATTCCGATTGAGGAAGGCTTGCAATGAGATGGTGGATTGTCCCTTGGATAAACCATTATTTTAGCTGACCATTCAACCCCGTTTTCTGTTTCTTTTTTTTGTTGGGTGCAAATTTTCTCCTCATCCTTGAAAATGATAACCTCTTCCCATTCATGGTCTATTTCACCCAATTCTTCAAAAGGAACATAAACATAACCATCCATAAGGGCATCAAAGTTGAAATGCTTTGCCGCATTAATATAGGCCAACCACTGTGGTGGGTCTTGATAAAGATATATATCCCAAAAGGGCTTGCCGGTCATTTTCACGGGAACCATATTAGAAATATCGGGGGAAACAGGCACACAATCTGTTATTTCACCCTGTATTACCTTTAAAAGTCTTTCTCTGCTTGTCATAATTTAATCACCTCCACTATTTAATCGGTAGCTCGTCACCAGGAGCCAACTGCGAATTTTCTTTAACATATTCTATAAGATCGTGCATATTGGTATAAGCGATTGCTACATAGGTGTCTGCTGCACCGTAGTAAATTGCTGTGTTTCCCGTTTCGCTGTCGCATAAAGTAGAACAGGGGAAAATAACATTCGGAACAGCTCCATTTGTTTCGTACCATTCCTCAGGGCAGATTAAAAAATCACCCAAACGGTATTTGACCTTTGCCGGCTCCTCCAAGTCGAGTATTGCAACCCCCATAGAATAGATATAGCCATTACATGTGTTTACAACACCATGATAAAATAGCACCCAACCCTCGCTTGTTTCAATTGGAACTGGTCCGGCACCGATTTTTAAACCCTGCCACC
This sequence comes from uncultured Oscillospiraceae bacterium, assembly GCA_964652975.1. GTDB lineage: Bacteria > Bacillota > Clostridia > Saccharofermentanales > UBA5734 > CAZZCN01. The sequence continues at coordinate 21,840 of CAZZCN010000039.1, forward strand.
AACCACAAGCTCCTCTGGACATAACCTTACGATGCCTGCCCCAGTGAACCAAATCCGGACTTTCACTTACATATATGTCTCCAAACGGAGTGTGTCCGTTATCACTTGGACGATGGAGCATTAAATATTTGTTATTTACCTTCCGTGGAAATAAAACACCATTCCTATTACATGGAACTGTTGGGTTTTCTAGACGAATAAAGGTTTTAAAATCCGTTGTTTTACCCATGCCAATTGATGGGCTACCACCAAAATCGGTGCAAAAAATAATGTAATATTCACCTTCAAGCTCTAAAAGACGTGGGTCGTAGGCATAACAAGGCTGATATGGATTACCCTCTTCATCAACCCATTTTATGTCATTGTCGTCAACCTCCCAACAAAGCCCATCCTTTGAAAAGGCGACATGAATAAAGGGTAAATTGTTTTTGTGGTCGGCTCTAAAAATTCCAACATAGCCACCTTTATATGGTATTACAGAACTATTGTATATTCTGTCAATACTCTTAGTATGATTTCTTTTAATAATAGGATTATTTTTATCTCTCCATATAACCCTATCATAATTTTGCGGTTTTTCCTGCCATGGCATATTGTCCAGTTTCTCTGTATAAATTTTTAACGAATTCATTTGTTTACCCCTTATTCTTTAATTAATTTAATATCATCTACAATAACTGTTGCACCATATGTGTTGTGTAGTCCTACATTAAAGACGCTAATATTTGACAAATTTGCCCCTGCCCCCTGAGCAACTGTAAAATCAGAAAGGTTAAGCTCGATAGTCATTTCTGTATTTGCAGTTATTGGTTTGTAGCTTTGTGAAATATTTGAGTTATTATCCGAAAAAATTTGAAAATACACATTACCCGCTTGATTGGACTTAATCTTAAATGATATCTTTTTATAGGTAGACCAATCTTTTCCTGGGAAGCTATTGTAGAATGAACACCAGCCCGTATTGTCTGTGTTAAAGGAAAGAGATTTTGTCCCGCTTAAAGCATTTCCAGTTAAGAGCGTAACATTTGCATTGTTACCATAAGCTGCTTGAATGGCTACGGTGTCCAAATAGTCCTCGAAATCATCTACTATACTATCTTGAATCGGCAGAACTGGTGGGGTATAGGTCTCTAAAAGTTCAATGTCATCTATCAAAACAGTTGCACCATAGGTGTTTGCTATACCAATTTTTATAATGCTAATCGCACTCGTATTTAAGGTGCTTCCCTGAGCCATAGGCATTTTGGCAAATTCAAAAACAAGATTTTTTTGGACATTTGCAGCAACAAGAATGTTTTCACTTGCGATATTCGCATTATCATCCGAGAATATTTGAAAATAGACATTACAATTCGCGCTGGGTTTTACCGTGAAAGACAGGTATTTATATTTGCTCCAATCCTTTGTATCAGCGCTCTTATAAAAGCTATCCCATCCATCCTGATTTGTTGTCCATTTCATGGATTTTTGACCATTTAAAGCCTCTTGCTGCGTGCTTAAAGTCAGGTTTTGGTTGTTATAATCGGTTTTTAGTTTACTCTCGTCTATCAGCTCAAAGTTTTCAATCAAGGGCTGTTGTGTGGGGAGGGATGGTGGAGTATATTCTTTTAAAAGCTCGATATCATCAATTTCAATTAGTGCCCCATAGGTATCTTGAAAACCAATCTTGAACATCTCTATTTTTTTCAAGTCCACAGGACCCAAAGAATTTTTTACCAAACTAAACTCACTGAGTTTAAAGACAACCTGTTCAGACTTCTGGGCTCCAATCAGCTTGCTAGCATCACTTACATTTTGATTGCTGTTTGAAAAGAGTTGAAAACGAACAGTGGTCGCTTGACTGGAGGTTACTTTAACGCTAATGTAATTGTATTGACTAATATCCTTAAAAGAGAGGGTTTTAAATATGCTATCCCACCCATCTTTATTGGTAGTGAGCTTTAAAGACTTTTGGCTAGAGCTTACTTTAAGTGAAATACCAGTATTGTTATAAATCCTCTTTAACTCGTCGTCATTTTCATAGTAAGAAAAGCTGTCAATAAGGGGCAATAAATCCGTTGCATTCACTGTCTGTGAATCTTCTTTTTTTGGTGACAGCCTTATATTATCTATAAAGATAATGCCGTCCACTAAGCTGTTGATGCCGATGGTGAGCCTCTGGATACTCGTTTTATCCAGTACTTCATCAGAATTATAGGAGTATTCCTTTGAAACCTTAAAGCTATCAAAGCTAATGCTTATAAATCCTCCGTTGTTTGCCAGAAGATCCACATCACTATTCCAAAGCTCACCTGAAGTCTCCAATAATTGAATAGAGAGCTTAACCGGTTGCTTGGCAGTATTTACAAAAAAATTGATATAGGAATTTTTAGACCAGTTTGCGTTATCCTTGTCAAAGGAACGATTAACCGACTTCCACTCACTACCCTTGTATACAATTTTTAGTCCTTTTGAGCTATTCTGACCTTGTTTATCAGCTAAAATTGCTTCGGCACCATAAACCTTTTGTATCTCTTTATTGGTGTTGTAGGCTTGAAAGTCATCAATTAGATCTTTTGCATAAACTGCATTGATAACCTTATCTTCGAAATTTCTTCTCGTATCATTAGTAAAATTTCCTACAAAAATATCATCAACATAAATTGTTCCTTTACCATTGCCGGTTACTACAATCTCTATACGGTTAATGCCATCCAAACTCAAAATCTTATCGCCATATCCTCTTGCAGAAAAGGCACTAAAAGGTATTTCAACAAAATCGCCACCTTTTTTATTCATTGTTATTTTTGCCTGCCACTGCTCTTGGCTTCTTTCGTCTATCTGAATTACAAAATCATTTCCACTGCCGTCCGAATTGAGATAGAACTTAATACCTGTTGCCCCTATCCACATTTTGTCTGACTTATATAGCTCCCGAGAGGTGCCTGCCCAAGCCAAGGTACTGACATCATAGTCAAGCTTTAAGGATTTTGAGCTGCTGCCTTTTTTGATGTCAAGGCTCTGCTCCATTTTATCTCCTGCCAGGTGATGTGTGTAAACCTTGTTAAGCAAATCAGTGTTTTCATATGTTTCAAAATCATCAACCAATTTCATACTATCTTTTAATGATAAATTCTTATATTCAGATGCTTTGATAGTAATAAAAGACTTGACCTGTGTACTTTTTGTCTGTTTATCCCTGACAGCTACAACACTTAAAAAATATTTTGTGTTATACCTTAACACACATGGTGAAAAAAGCACATTCTCACTTAAACTATAATTTTCGATCAAAGGATTTTTTAAATTATCGTTTTCTGAAATGGTTACAAGATAATGTGTTGCATTTGCACTCTTTGTCCATCTATATGTTGGCATTGTTGAATTTGAGACTTGTTCTGCTGGTGAAAAACTTATTTCAAAGTCTCCTAGCTTTTTTGCGTTAAATGAGATTACAAGCACGGCAGCAATTGATGAAAGAAAAACTACTGCTATAACTATTATTAATATCTTTTTATTTTTGAACATTGTATTTTTTCCTCCCTTACTGTTTTTCCACAATCAATGCGATATCTCTTGACCATTTCGGATAGTTAATTACAAGCGATAAATCTGATTCCTCTATTTCCATGCTGCTTATAACCTCACCCTTGAATGTGTCAAAAAACGCAACCTTGTATTTGCCTTTTTCCATATCTTTAAGTGTTAAGGTAAAGCCTTCAAAATTGTTGGAATAAACCTTCTTGTAATTTGAGGTCATATCATAGGTCCAAATATATGCTCTTTTGCTGTCCTTAAAACCGACTGCATCGGCTATATCCTTAGAGGAGGTAAAGTCGCTGGCATTCAAGGATGGCATTTTTACAAAATCAATTGGCATAAGCTCAACATACTTGGCTATAGGAGTATAGCGATAGTAGAAGTTATAAAGGTCAACATAATCATTCCACCACCAGGTTAAGCCGCCGCCGATACCAAAGCCCATAACCCCAGCCCAGTTAGCTTCGTGCAAAAACATCCCCTTTGAGTCGGTAGTGTAATTGGCAATACCATTTGTGCCTCTGGGGCTTGCCTCCTCCATTAAAACCGGCTTTTTGTATTTTTTGTACATTTCTCTTTGTAGTTTAACTACCTCACCGCTATAGCTGTTTAAATCATAAGCGTGAATATTGATATAGTCCAGTTCAGGCAAAGCATTGATACTGTCATCAAACTTTGCTGAGCTTGATGCTACAATGTGTGAAAATGGGTCAATAGATTTAATATAATTTGCCATTTCCCGATGCCAGTTATCGGAGATTTCAGGGGTAAACCCTGTTACCCAGCTAATCTCATTAAAAAGTTCCCAATTCAATATGTTCTGTGAATAGCCCCATCTTGCCACCATATAGCGAATTAGTTTCTTTGTGTCCTCAATAGCCTGTGGATTTGTAAAAAACTCTATTGGTTCCTTTAAGTATCCACCATTTTGAACATTAAATGGATTTGAGTCCCATAGTTGCCACGGTTCTCCTTTTTCAACAACAAATGGGCAATGATAAAACAAGGATAATATTAACTTAATATCGTTTTGCTGTGCTTGTTCAATTATCTTATCCATTGAGTATGCCTTATCTAACCTATTTGAAAAATCCAAAATACCTGAATCATTCCACACTAAGGTTGACTGCCAATGGCAGGCAAAAATTCTCGCTGTATTCGCTTTATGCTCTTTTAGCTTTTTGAAATAGTAATCAAAATTATAGTTTTTTCTTGTTCCACTTGTATACCAGCCTATATTTTCACCAATTGGCACAAACGGTGTGCCGTCCTCATAGATAAAGTTGCGGTTTTGTGTTTTTTCAATATGTATAAAGCCCTTTGCTTTATTTTCCAAGACAGCAATCTTATCTGTATATGAATAGAGTGTTTTTGAATTTTCTTTTACAACAACTCTGTAATACCATTCACCCGATACAGTTGGATTAAATCGTATTTTAAAACCCTTTTGCTCTTTTTTTGTTAATTTTTCATACCCGCTTATTCCACCCTCACTATATTCACTAAGAGCTAGCGATTGGCATTTTTCAATAGAAAAGTTCTCATTTGTTTGCAGGTTAGTAAGAGCAATATCGGATATATAGATACTTGCTTCAATATTTGCCATTGTATATATGTATAATGAATTCATTTTATTTAGCTCAACGAGCTTATTCTTATATGCATCAACATTATCTTTTGGGGTGAATTTACTGTAAGGAATGTTAATGGTCTGCCAATCTGCGGTCGGTGAAAATTCATAAAAGCTCTGGCCATCTACGCTGCTAAAGCCAAGTCTTACCTTTCCGCCCTTGCTGCTACCCTTGACTTTAAAGGACACATTTGGATAACGCAGCACAGCAAAATTTGAAATAACAACACTTTTTCCAACTGAAGAATAGTCTGCACTTTTTGCTAAGTCTGCTTTTAGTACACTGGTTTTCAGTTCCTTATCGTATCTGCCAACCGCGATAGCATTCGTAGAATTCCAACCGTCCACTACATAGTCCTTCTCTAAATCAAAAGGCTCCAACGTTCTTTTGTAATCCTCATAATAAAAAGCGGGAACCTTGAAATAATCATTTTTGGGTGAAATGAATTCACCATAAATATCAATTTGAGAGGGATCGTACACATTTCCCTTTAAGTTATTTATCTTTACGTCAAACTCCATCTTTTCATTTGTCTTTGGTGCGCTATTAGTTGCAGTAACTCCATTAAAGGTAGCAGCTGTGTCGCTCTGTAGTTTTATCTGCTTTTCCAAAGGTTCACTTTTAATTTTATTTACAAGCAATTCCTTAAAATCATATTTAGGCTCGTCTTTTGAAGAAATATTACATGAGTTCAAAATTAATAAAAAACTAATTGTAATTGCAATAACCATAGATTGCCTTTTCATCTAACTCGTCTCCTTTATTTATATTAACTATATAACTCTTCAATAGCAGTTACATTTTGTTTAATTGTACTAATTACTATTATACATATATTTTTGCAAAAAACATCTTGTTTTTTGACTCAATTTATGGTATTTTGATATTTAGAACGATATATTGGAGGTATTTTATGGTAACTTACTATTCTAGCAAGATTTTTTACGATAATCCCGAAATGAATATCACCCTCGTGACAAGCAAGCATACAGACCGGCCACTTCACACCCATTATGACTATTGCGAGTTTTTTATGATAACCAACGGAAGCTGCACGCATTTAATTAACGGTCAAAGGCACAACCTAAAAAAAGGTTCTCTCTGCATTACTTACAAAGAGGATGTGCATTGTATTGAAACAGTAAGCCCTGATTTTCAAATGCTCAATGTTTGCTTTTCAGAGGAGAATCTTTTTTCTTGTATCAGTTTTTTAGGAATTAGCAAGGAAAGCTTTGATTTAGTTCACGCCACCCCTTTTGTT
>CAZZCN010000040.1:0-28049 GCA_964652975.1 uncultured Oscillospiraceae bacterium
CTTGTTCTTGATACCGCCGCTTCCTATCTCACATCGATTGCCGGATATGAACTTTACGTTGTTACGAAATTTTGTAACAGTGAGCTTGCAGTTGTTGCCACAGCCTTTACACCTGGTGGTTTTAGAGTCCATTTGGAAATCATCAAGCTCTTCTCGTGACAAAATCGATGATTTCTCCTGTCCTTCCTTTACACGTTCCTTGGCTAATATGGCGGCACCGAATGCACCCATTAGACCTGCTATATCGGGTCTTATAACCTCGCGCTCGGAAATGAGTTCAAAGCATCTTAGAATTGCATCATTATAGAATGTTCCGCCCTGTACTACAATTTTCTTGCCTAGAGACTCAGGACTCTTGATTTTAATGACCTTGTATAGCGCATTTCGCACTACAGAATATGAAAGCCCGGCGGAAATATCACCGACGGTTGCGCCTTCTTTCTGTGCCTGTTTGACTTTAGAGTTCATGAAAACCGTACAACGTGTTCCTAAATCCACAGGATTCATGGCTTTCAGCCCCTCCTTCGAAAACGAATGAGCATCCATGCCAACTGCCTGGGCGAATGTCTGTATAAAGGAGCCACAGCCTGAGGAGCAGGCTTCGTTGAGCATTATCGAATCGATTATGCCGTTTTTGATTTTCATGCACTTCATATCCTGTCCGCCGATGTCAATTATAAAATCTACATCTGAACAGAAATAATTGGCTGACTTATAGTGAGCCATGGTCTCAATTTCGCCTTCGTCCATATTCAAGGCGGTTTTTATGAAGTTTTCTCCGTACCCCGTAACACATGTGTTCATCAAGAACCCGCCAGCAGGAAGCTTGGCGTATATGTCCTTGACTATTTCGATTGCGCTTGCAATCGGATTACCTTTATTGCCTGTATAAAAAGTATAGAGTATCTCGTTTGATGAATTAATCAGAACAGCCTTGGTTGTCGTACTTCCCGCATCAATTCCAAGGAAAGCCGGTCCATGGTGAGAATAAATATCAGAATACGATGCTGTATTCATATTGTGGCGCTCGTAAAACTTGACTTCCTCGGTTTTATTCAAAAATAACGGCCTGATTGATTCTATTTCGTGATCCATTCCTTCGAGTGATTTAAGCGAAGCCAGAAGCTCCGTAACACCCTTAAGTGAATTCTTTTGATCATCTCCCGCCATCAACGCAGCACCTACTGCAACAAAAACAGATGCATCCTCAGGAGTTATAAATGACTTGGCATCGTCTGCCAGTGTCTTCTCGTAGGCGCGTCTTAGTTCTGACATGAATGCCAGAGGACCGCCTAAGAATATAATATTCCCCTGTATTTTACGTCCGCATGCAAGACCTGCAATGGTCTGATTAACAACCGACTGCAATACTGATGCAGCCAGGTCCTCCTTGGGAGCGCCTTCGTTGATTAACGGCTGCAAGTCGCTTTTGGCGAAAACCCCGCACCTCGAAGCAATAGTATACATTGACTTGTGGTTTGCCGCCAGATCGTTTAGACCTTGTGCGTCCGTCTGTAAAAGTGATGCCATCTGGTCTATAAAAGCCCCTGTTCCACCTGCGCAGGTACCATTCATGCGCTGTTCAAGAACAGGCTTAAGAAAAGTTATCTTCGCATCCTCTCCGCCAAGCTCAATTACGACATCCGCCTCCGGGTAATAGTGGTTGACTGCATAAGTGCCAGCAATAACCTCCTGGATAAAATCAATTTGAAGCCAGCTCGAAACGCTCAGTCCACCCGAGCCAGTGACCTTGACAGATATATTTTCCTTCACGAATTCCTGTGGAATTTCTTCGAAACAAACCTTGAGTTCTTTTTTTATGTCTGAATTATGCCTGCGGTAAAGCTTATATATCAATTCATTGTTCTTTAGAATAACAATTTTAATAGTTGTAGACCCGATATCCAGGCCCATGGTGTATAGATTCAATGTATCACCTTCCAAATCTTTAGAAATCTATGTAATTATATCACAAATCCGATTATCTTGAATATCAAACATTGTGTTGTTTTTGAAAATTATATTATAATTCACTGCTAATATTCTAATTTATATGCTGCTTTTTGAATATTTCAAACTTCTCCCTTGACCGCAAAATCGCATTGTCTACAGATTTTAATGTCCTGCCGAGCTTTTGGGCGATCTCTGCATAAGTAAAGCCAGCGATAAAAAGCACCACCGCCTCCCTTTCATTTTTCGTCAGTTCTTCCTTTATAAACTCGTTAAGTGATTCGTATTCTTCCTTTGAAATAATCTGCTCTTCAATGCCGGATTTAGAAAGATCGATATAAACATCAAGTAAATTGTACGGGTCCTCTTCTTCATTCATCACAAGCCCTTGGAGTGATATTGAAAGATTGAGCGCTTCGTGCTTTTTCCTGGATGCTGTTCTGACAGCATCCGTTATCTGTGATAGAACACAGTAGACTGCAAATGATGAAAACGCCACCTTTTTGTCAGGATTGAAATCCCGTACAGCCTTGAAAAGTCCTATCATGCCTTCCTGTATTACATCATCGTAGTCGCTTCCGGCTATAAAAAGCCTGGATGCTTTTCTCTTGACCATTTTCTTATATCTGGTTAAAATGGTTTCCATGGCAAGGCCGTCACCTCTTTGCGCCATTGAAACCAGCTCATTATCACCAAGGTCGTCATAAATGGTATTGGTTAAAACGTTCGTTTCCCTATCCATTTTTCTCTCCGTTTCTCTGCCTTGAAGCCTCGAAAATGATTATTCCTGCAGCAACGGCAGCATTAAGCGAATTTACCTTTCCACGCATCGGAATTTTCACCAGAAAATCGCATTTTTTCTTGATGAGTTCTCCGATACCTTCCCCCTCGCTCCCTATAACAACGGCAATTTTGCCTTTATAATCCACTTTTTCATATGTCATATCACCTTCTCCGGCTGCACCGACAATCCAAAACCCTTCTTTCTTAAGGTTTTCTATAGTCTGTGCTATATTTACAACCTTGGCAACAGGAACGTATTCAATAGCACCTGCCGAAGCCTTTGCTACATTTGCATCAAGTCCTACCGAACGGTGCTTTGGAATTATTACACCATGTACATTGGCAGCATCTGCAATTCTAAGAATTGAGCCAAGATTATAGGATTCCTTAAGTTCATCAAGGATAATGATAAACGGATCTTCATTTTTACTTTCAGCGATAGCAAGCATGTCTTCGATTTCGACATAATCATGCATGGCTACGTGTGCAATAACGCCTTGATGTCCATGTGTCAGCGACATCTGGTCCAATACCCTTTTATCTACTTCTACAATAACCGCGCCTGTCTGTTTTGCCATAAAGACAATTTTGGAAGTTGTGGGGTCGGCAGCCTTTTTTTCGTGCTTTTGTATCCAGAGCTTGTTAATCGTTCTGCCGGCTTTCAGTGCTTCCAGTATAGGGTTTTTGCCTTCTAAACGGTCATTTTGCGAATCATTGTTTTCGATCTGGTTGTTCTCTATCATTTATATATCCATCCTTTTTGTCGTTTGTAAAATTATTTTTTAATTCTTGTCTTTTAATGTGTCTGAGCAAAGGAATTTTTAACTGTTTTTTAAATCAGTGTTCTCTGCGTTATTTTGCAGTCCTGCTTCAATCAATAAAGTGATTATTTCCTTTAGACGTTCTTCTTTCTGTGACAAGTATAGATAACCAATGAGGGCCTCAATACCTGTCGCAGTCTGATAGTCGACGGCATCTGCATTCTTGGACATGCTTCTTGTATGAGTGTTCCTACCTCGTTTGTAAATTGCAATTTCATCATCAGTAAGCAATTCCATGATCTTGCGAGTGGATGCCGCCTGCCCTTTGGCACTTACTATTGAAATAGTTTTGCTATGAATTCCTTTCATCAGTTCATTCGAACTTTCGACCATATATAGTCTTGTATATAGTTCAAAAACAGAATCGCCGACATACGCCAAAACGAGATTTGATAAATGCCTCGGGTCCTTATTGCATATTTCTTTGAACATCAATGTCTGCCTCTCTATAAGTCTACTTTTTCGTTATCTTCGGTCCGCTTGGGGTGTCGGAAATTTCAAATCCAAGTTCTCCTATGCGGCTCCTGAGCTCATCGGCAAGTTTGAAGTCCTTGTTCTTTTTGGCTTCGGTGCGTTTCTCTGCAAGCTGCGAGATTTCTGCAGGTATGACAAGTTCTCTTTGCATTTTTATTCCTAGAATCCCGCATAGGCTTACTATTAGCTCCCTGGCCTTCAAAAGGCACTCTTTGGATGCTGTGTTGTTCTTTATCGAGATATTTACGTCTCTTACAAGGTCAAATATTTTCGAGATGGCATCCGCAGTGTTCAGATCGTCGTCCATCGCATCCATAAAGGCTTTGCTGTTCTCATTAATTGAAATACCAAGGTCTATGCAGGCATCAGCATCTGAGACGCTGTCAAGGGGTGCTGCGTTTGCGGAATACAACCCGCCCTGTTGTTTCGAATCTGATGAAGTGCCGCTGTTTGGGATGGCATCATTCAGAACAAATCTATCTATAGCATTACCACCCTTGTCAACTATGAAATTAACATTCTCTACACAGTTTCTGATTCTTTCGAGAGCATTCGTAGATGCCTCCAGCAATTCATCGCTGAAATTAATCGGGCTTCTGTAATGGCTGGATAAAATAAAGAATCTGACAACATCATATTCGTACTTTTTCGTTATATCCCTGATTGTAAAAAAATTATTAGCTGACTTGGACATTTTATTGTTGTTGATATTAATGAATCCGTTGTGTATCCAATATTTTACAAAAGGCTTGCCAGATACCGCCTCGCTTTGTGCAATCTCGTTCTCATGGTGCGGGAAAACAAGATCCTGCCCACCGCAATGTATGTCAATGCTTTCGCCCAGATATTTCCTTGACATGGCTGAGCATTCGATGTGCCATCCGGGACGGCCTTCTCCCCATGGGCTTGGCCAGGAAGGTTCTCCCTCTTTTTTGAATTTCCAAAGTGCAAAATCTGCCTTTTTGCGTTTGCTTTCAACAAAGCAAAGTCGATCGCTCGCGTTTTCCTCAAGCTCTTCAAGATTGAAGTTCGACAGCTTGCCGTAATTTTCGAAACTCTCTACACTGAAATACACACCGTCTTCGGAAACGTATGCATTTCCTTTCTCTACAAGAATTGCTATCATGTCCACTATGTCACCGATACAATCCGTTGCTCTTGGCTGATAAGTGGATCTTGTTATATTCAATCTGTCTGCATCATGATAATATTCATTGATGAATTTGTCAGCCAACTGCCTTACGGTTATCTCTTCGGCGTTAGCCTGGTTGATCATCTTGTCGTCTATGTCTGTAAAATTTTGTACATAAGTGACTTTGTAACCCTTGTATTCAAGGTATTTACGAAGTGTATCAAAAGTAATGAACGGTCTTGCATTGCCGACATGGAAATAGTTATAAACCGTCGGTCCGCAGGTATATATTTTAACCTCACCCTCAACTAATGGTATAAACTCTTCCTTTTCTCTTGTTAGCGTATTAAATAGTTTCATTGATGCCTCCTGCGCATGCATTGTATTTATATTGCAGATTATCCTGTTACATATATTCATGTTCTTATGCTTGATGTTTTTTTCGCTGTCTGCCTTTTTATAGGTCTATTTTTTCGTTAATTGCCTTTTGTTTGGTCTATTTTTCATTAACTGTTTTTGCCTTGGTCTATGTTATTTGATTGATTTTTCTTTTCGAGGTTTTGTATAAGATCCTCGCTGCAAATATTTTTCAGTCCTGGTGTTACATTGCTCAATACGCTCTGACTGTCGAATGGTACCTTGTTATCTATTGATAACTCGTGTTCAATTCTTTTAATCCTGTGCAGGACCATGCAAAGCTCTATTGCGACAGGATCCGGAGTGTGTGTCTGGTCAAGCTCGACGGAACTGATTTTAGTGTCGGCTGCATCCTTCTTAATCGCACGTCCCGGCACACCGACAACCGTAGATCCCGCAGGAACCTCATTAAGAACCACTGCGTTTGCGCCAATTAATGCGTTGTCTCCTACTTTGAAAGGCCCTAAGATTTTAGCTCCGGCACCCACCAGTACATTGTTGCCAAGCGTGGGATGTCTTTTGCCTTTGTCTTTGCCGGTCCCCCCAAGCGTACATCCATGGTAGATTGTACAATTATCGCCTATTTCCGCCGTCTCTCCAATAACTACTCCCATACCGTGGTCAATAAAAAGCCCTTTGCCTATCTTGGCTCCCGGATGTATTTCGATACCGGTAAAAAATCTTCCAGACTGCGATATCATACGTGCCAGAAAAAACAGCCTGATCTTATAGAAAAAATGTGATACACGGTAATAAACCAGAGCATGAAATCCGGGATATAAAAGAATAACACTTAAAACTCCCCGTGCTGCCGGATCTCTTGCTTTTATATTCCTGGCATCGCTTATCAAACCCATTTAACGTCTCCTTGTAGTAACTGATTTTCAACTTATGATTATAACAGAATGTTGTTACTTTATAAACAGTTGAAATCTCTTGAATTTTGCTAAAAAATCAAGCTGTCATCCATTCCCGACAATCTTTCTTTTAGCAGTTTCATGTCATCCTGATTAAAAGGGTTTTTTATACACTCTTCTATATTGTCAAGAACAAACTCCAAATATTCAAAGTGTCCCGGCGGTACGATTGTGTCAACTCCCAGAGAAAGTGTGTATTTTATAGCGGCCATTGCCAATGGATCATCCCTTTCGATTGGTTTGTACCAGCATTTAGGGAATTCCTTGAACTCATCATTTTTCCATAATCGGTAGGCCAAAGTCTTCAGGGCAAGCTTCCCCATCCCCTTTTGGTCAGCAACGGCAAGTATCCTGTCACCAAAGGACTTGCCTAAGGAAGTTGCCCAGTTAAACGGAAAAAGAATCGTGTCAAAATCAAACATTTGAGCAGCTTTTATGGCTACATCCTCGTTATGTGCGGAAAATCCTATGTTCCTTATAATTCCATCTTTCTTTGCCTGTATCAGATAATTCATAATTCCATTATCTGAAAAGGCTAGCTCCAAGTCTTCGTCTTTTGTAAGCGCATGCAATTGAAAAACATCAAAATAATCTGTATTTAAAAGCTTCAGCGACTCGGCTATCTGAAGTTTACCCGCCTCTAAAGTGAACTCTGCTGTTTTACATGCGAGGTAAATGTCTTTTCTGTAATTCTTAATGGACTTGCCAAGTATTGTCTGTGCATTTCCATATCCGGGTGCCACATCAAAATAGTTGACTCCGCGGTCAATTGCATATGCCACATACCGGTCACTGTCGGCCTGCTCCTCATTCATTGAGATGATTCCGCCGTATACGACTTTGCTTATATCAATTCCAGTTTTTCCTAACATTTTATTTACCTCCTTTTGGGCTACTCAACCTAAATAAATCCATGTTGAGTTTTCATTTTATATAATAGTCGTTTTATATAATAGTCTTTTCATTTGTTAGTCTTTTCATTTTAACATCTTATGTCCGATGTAATCATTAGGCTTTGTTAGTATAGCATTATAAAGCTGTTTTTTTTGTAACATATTGCCAATAATGGGTTACTTGTAATTTTTTGTTTGTCGCATTCAATGATTTGATCCTCCAATATTGGTATGTATAAAGTCATGTTTTGAAAAAATATTTTTCAAAATAATTTGTAATAACAGCATAGCCTATTATACAAATTTATTGTATACTAACTTAAGGTTTACGTGAGAGAAATTAATCTTCCACATTGGAAGGTTCGTCATTATAATTTTAAAAGGTGGTCAGAACAATGACAAAAAAAGAAGAATTTATTGAACTTTTTAATTCAATGGTTAAAAGACAAGGCAAGGATCAGATAATTTCCTACTTGACATCTGCAGGATGTGATTTTTTCAATGCTCCTGCCAGTACTCGTTTTCATGGTTCTTATGAAGGTGGGCTTGTTGAACACAGTTTGAATGTTTATGGATGTCTTAAAGACTACCTCGACAGACCGAGGGTAAAAGACATTTATAATATATCCTATACTGACGAATCGATTGCAATTGTTTCACTGCTGCATGATTTTTGTAAAATAAATGTATATAAGCAAGGCAAGCGAAATGTCAAGGATGACAAAGGGGTCTGGCAAAGCGTTCCCACGTACGAGTATAACGATAGATTTCCATATGGTCATGGCGAGAAATCCGTCTATATGATTAATAATTTCATGAAACTGACCCATGAAGAGGCTTTTGCCATAAGATATCACATGGGATTTTCTGCAGCCGAGGACAACAAGAACGTCGGTGAGGCATTCAGCCAGTTCCCACTTGCCTTTGCCCTGTCTACAGCTGATATGGAAGCGACGTATTTCCTCGAGAAGTAAATGGATTTTGAGATTTGTGTAAAGTACTCATAACATAGTAGCCTCATAAGTGGATTAATATACTTCACCTAAAAATCTATTGATTTTAAGATTTATGTAAAGTGCTCAAAACACTGTCACCTCATGATAGCAACAAACATACAAGAAAATTGGTTTGGATTTGGATTTTATTAAAAAATACCCAAAATGCCGTCGCCCCTTAATTGATACCCTGCATTTGCAAGGTGGGTGCCCTGCGGTGGTCTCTTACCATTGTAACAGCCGTAAAGGCCGTAAGCGGTCGTATCCACATCGACCCGAGCTCCCTTTTAATATCTGTAGGTTCAATTAATAGGGCTAACGAACATTCCAGGTAAGCTTATTATAAACATATTTATATTAAAATCAAAGTCTGTTTTTTCACCGATGTTTGTGCTATAATAGATTGTGTTTAGAGAAAAGAAATTCTTTTACAATAAATGTCTTTATTATCCAATTAATAGTCTTTTATATGGATAAAATATTTCATAATCATCAAGCTAAAGTTTAGTTATTTGCTTAACTTTGTTTTTGTATGTCACACTGTTTTCTATCTATTAGATGTAAGGGTTAATCCATTTATTCGAAATTCATTCCTTTTTCCCGGATTATTTGTGCAATATCTGCCTACACTCTCCTGAAGTTCTTTTGCAGCGCAATAAAGCGTCGCACCTGATGTCATGACATCGTCGATTATCAATACTCTCTTGTCGAAAATCAACTCAGGATACTCACAATAAAAGGCGTCGGATACATTTCCGATTCTCATTTCCTTGTTTGTCATCTCACTTTGCCGTTTTGTATAATTCTTTCTCACCAGACAATTTTTCATCAACGGGACTGACGTCAATTCGGATATTTTTTCGGCAAGCAGACTTGCCTGGTTATAGCCCCTTTCCTTTAACCTTCTGCGATGAAGAGGCATGGGTATGAGATAATCGTAATCCGATATTATATCTTTAAATACAAATGCTACAATACTGCCAAACGCATTTTTATAATAGGCGGCATCGTAAAATTTCAGTGCGACCAGAGCCCTTTTTAATGGCTCTTCGTAATAACAAGCGACCATGACTTTTATATTCGCTTCCTTGACAAAATTGCTCTGGTATATCTCTGTGCTCTTCTCCACACATTTAATAAAGCGCTGATTAGGAGGCCTTAGTGGAATTTTTGCAGTACATTTACGACAGACGTGTTCAAGAGGCAAATCACTTGTTACCGCTTCACCACAAAACACGCAAACCGCCGGAAATAGAATGCTTGACACCCATTGAGAGATTAGATAAAGAATATTGTTTTTTTCTTTTATAACATTAATTTTAGGGATTTCATTTATGCCACTTTTCAATTTATGATGCTTGTGCATGCTTGGGTAAAAATCTGAATTAGTGTTTTTTATTTTAACAATAAGGCTTGCTTTATAGTATGTTTCTATTTTTGTTTTAATTATTGTTTTGTATTTTTCAATAAAATCGTTTATATAACATACTGTGTTGGCCTTCGTATATTTTATTTTATAGCTATTTGTATTTTTCGATATCTTTTGTTTTCTCATCTCTGACACCGGTCTGTAGCAGTTTTAAAAGCATCGTGTTTCTTTTTGATACAGTTGTATTGTTGATCATAGAAGATAGTATTCTCTTTTCGGTTATGACAAACACTCTTTTCTTCGCCCTTGAAAAAGCGGTATATAATAAATTCCTTGTCATCAAAATCCATGGCGCATCAGGCAAAATCAAGATTACAACCGGATATTCGCTTCCTTGACTTTTATGTACCGTAATAGCATATGCAAGTTCCAGGTCCTCCAAATCCATCTGGTTATAGTCCACAAGTCTTTCATCGTCAAAAAGCACGCTGACAATTCCGTCTCTTGGTCCACAGTTTACGACAAATCCTACTTCTCCGTTAAGTACAGCCTTTCCAGTCTGCCTTTTATCCGCTTGCATTACCCACTGAATCTCATAATTGTTTCTGGTCTGGATGACTTTGTCACCTACAAAGAATCTGTTCCGAGTCCCTTCCCTGTCAGTTAAAACCACACCATTTCTAGCTTGAAACCTTTCTTGCAGAATGAGGTTTAAGTTAACCGTTCCGCAGATATCCTTTTTTGATGGAGCGAGAATCTGGACATCCCTTACAGGATCAATTGCGTATTTTTCTTCTAGAATATTCAAATTAAGTCCTACAACAGCATCCATTTTAGATGAATCCCCTTGCTTTTCTATAAACATACACTCACTTTGTATTGTCTGTTCAAACACAGGATATTGACCATTCAAAATGGAGTGGGAATTCACTGCAATCAGACCGCCCTGTTCCTGTCTGTATACTTTATCCAGTTTTATACATCCTACCGCCTTTGATAAAATCATGTCGCCGAGAACATTGCCGGCTCCGACCGCCGGAAGTTGGTTGGCATCGCCGATAAGTACAATCGGACAATTAAAATTAACAGCTTTTAAAAGAGATTTCATTAAAAACACGTCAATCATTGATGCTTCATCAATAAATACAATATCCGCTTCTATCGGATTGAATTCATCTCTTATAAATACAAGTTCGAACTCATCCATTTCTGACCTGTATTGAAACTCCAACAGTCTGTGTATTGTCTTTGCTTCACATTTAGTTATTTCCTGCATTCTTTTGGCAGCTCTTCCTGTAGGTGCGGCCAGTGCAATTTTCTTGCCGGTATCGGATACATGCCTGCTCAAAAAATTTAGCAATGTAGTTTTACCTGTTCCGGGACCACCTGTTATAACTGTTACAGGATTGGTAAGACACTGAAAAATTGCTGTTATCTGTTCTTCGTCAAATTCAAAGCCAAAATTCAAGGACTCACTGGTAATTTTGCTTCTCAATTTGTCAATGCCTGATGATGATTCCAAGCCGCAACTGCAATTTTTGATTCTGTTTTTTATGTTTTCGGCTATTTCTTTTTCTGCCTCGTATACAATTTTGATTGCTGCCAGGTTTTCATCATCGATATACTGTATCTTTTCGTTATTTTTGAGGCAATTCAGATTGTCTTCATTTATTTCAAGCTGCCATCCCAGAAGCTTGGATGCTTCCTTGTATAATATAGTCAATTCAAGACATGTGTGCCCTGCAGCAAGATAATTCTTGAGCACGGCATAGAGGACACTCTCAATTCGCTGTGAAGATCTTGTATCGTAGCCCATATCCATGGCTATCCTGTCGACGACTTGAAATTTTACACCAAATTCGTGCTGGAATAGTTTATAAGGATTGTCTTTAATTACTTCAAGAGACTTTTCTCTAAAAACCTTTTCTATTTTTACACAGGTATTTTGATTAATATTGTATTGTGCCAAAAATAGAAATAAATCCTGAAATCTTCCACGATCTGTAAGGATTTTAGCATACTCGTTAGCCTTTGACCTGCTGATACCTTTAATAGATGATATTTTTTCTGGCTTTTTCATCATTATATCCAGTGTATCAAGCCCGTATTTGGCAGTTATCTTCTTTGCCATTGCAGGTCCTATTCCCTTCAAGAATCCATCGGACAGATACTTTTCTATAGATGATAAAGATGTGTGTGCGGATTTTGTATATTTTTCAACTTTGAATTGTTCTCCGTAACTGCTATGTAAAACGAATTTTCCATAGACTGACAACTGTTCACCTTCACATATGAACGGCAACGATCCGACAGCAACAAAATCATCATCCAAGCCTTGCATAAGACAGACGGTATATCCGTTCTTTTCATTTCTAAAAAGAATTTTCTCTACCGCACATTCAATTGAAATTTCTTCGCAGTCGTCATTTGATGAATTGCTATTTAGTTTTATGGATGCGTCGTCGCTATTATCAGCAAGATTAACTTGCCTTTTATCATTAAAATCGCTTTTCACTCCAGAGCTTTTGCTATTGTTTCCGTCAGATTTTTGCATAAGCCTTTAATGTGTCTGCCATGTCTGTTTTTTCCCATGGCAGGTCAAGATCCTTGCGTCCAAAATGGCCGTAAGCGGCTATCTGTCTGTAAATCGGTCTTCTTAGTTTCAGTTTTTCGATAATTGCCTCAGGCCTTAGGTCGAATAGTTTATTTACTATTTCGGAGATATTCTCGTCAGCAATCACTCCAGAGCCGAAAGTGTTAATCATAATCGATACAGGATGGGCAACACCTATTGCATATGCAAGTTGAACTTCACATTCACTTGCAAGTCCTGATACGACAATGTTCTTTGCCACATATCTAGCGGCGTAGGCGGCAGAACGGTCGACCTTGGTCGGGTCTTTACCGGAGAATGCTCCTCCTCCATGCCTTGCGTATCCTCCGTATGTATCAACTATGATTTTGCGTCCTGTTAGGCCTGAATCAGCCTGTGGTCCACCATTTTCGAACTTGCCGGTAGGATTGATATATATCTTGGTGTTTTCGTCCAATAATTCTTTAGGAATGACGGCATCAATAACTTCACGTCTGATGTCTTCTTTTATTTGTGTCTGCTCAATTTTAGGACCATGCTGTGATGAGATGACTATTGTATCTATGCGTACAGGCGTTTTACCGTGATATTCCACTGTCACCTGTGACTTGCCATCCGGTCTCAAGTATGAAAGAGTACCATCCTTCCTTACCTTTGCAAGTTGAAAGCACAAAGCGTGTGCAAGTGAAATCGGTAGTGGCATTTTCTCTTCGGTATCAGAGCAGGCATATCCAAACATCATTCCCTGATCTCCTGCACCGGTTGCCTCCAACTCGTCATTCACTGAACTTACCGAATGCTGGACTTCGAATGACTTATCTACACCCATTGCAATATCCGGTGATTGCTCGTGAATCGAGGTCAATACTGCGCACGTCTCATAATCGAATCCATACTTTGCCCTGTCATATCCTATTTCTTTGATTGTATTTCTCACAATTGATGGAATATCTACATAACAGTCCGTAGTTATCTCCCCCATTACTAGAACCATTCCAACAGTAACTGCAGTTTCACAAGCAACCCTTGCGTTCGGTTGTTCAGTCAATATTGCATCCAGAACCGCGTCGGAAATCTGATCGCAAATTTTATCAGGATGTCCCTCTGTTACCGATTCTGAAGAAAATAACCACTTTTCATTTTTGTCTCTGTACATTTCATACCTCCGATTTTATAATTAAGTGAATTTATATTATAGCAAACTTATTTATGTAATATAATTGAAAATAAAAAAATAGTTTGCCGAATACGCTTTGATATAATATTTAAAATAAGACTATTTCAAAACGCTACAAATATGCTCTGCTATTACTTAATTTTTGTCTGCCTCGAATAATTTTTTGCGGTATTCCATAGGCGTGACTCCCATTTGCTTTCGAAATGCAGCGTTAAATCTCTGAGGGCTTGCAAATCCAACTTGTGTTGCAATTCCTCCGATTTTTATATCTCGCTGCCCTAACAACTTGCACGCATGGTTGACTCTCACCTGCATAAGAAAGCTCATCGGACTCATCCCGGTCTCATCCCTGAATGCCCTGGTAAAATATCCCTGGCTTAAAAAAACGTATGCTGCTGCATCAGTTACCGATACATCCCGGTCATGATTCTCTGCCAGGTAGTTTCTCGCTATTGTCACAAGTTCTTTGGCTTTACCCACCTTGACACGCAGACTCTCTTCCCATTCCTCCCTCAGCCCCCTTGACAATGCCACCAATAGTTCCATAGCCAAAAACTGCATCATCAACTCTTTGCCATAGGCTTCACCCTTGCTTTCGAGCAGGATTCTTTCGACAATTCCGGCAATGTCCTGTCTGATTTTGCCTTTAATTGTTAGATATGGATCATGTTTTTCTTCTTTTGATGTTAATTCTTGCTTGCCGCTTGCAAATTGCAAAAAACTTTCAATTGTCGTTGTCGATATTCTTGGAATCGTGACAAGAGTTGTCTCATAATTATTGGATGATGTACTGGTACCTGAATTTTGTCTAAAATCAAAATAAAGCACCACCATGTCAACCTTACCTTCGTCAACTGATATCTTATGAGCCTGACTGGGGCGTATTACAAGTGTATCACCTTTTCTGACGATGATATGCCTTCCTTCAATGTCAAACGAAGCCTTGCCGGACTTAATGTATAAAAGTTCGTGGAAAAGGTGTCGGTTATAACTTTGAGGATAGTCATCCTTTGCATATTGTCTCTCAATACCTTTAAAAACAACAGGTATGGCTCCTGTGATACTCGTTATGCTTTTCTCGAGTTCAGGCAATAAATCTTCAAACAAAGTTTTGCTCCCCTTTCAAATAAAAATCATTGTTATGCATAAATAATAACTGCAAATTGAGGAATCAGAACTATAGCTCTTCTATGAAATCAAATTCTCTCAATATCATCCATTTGAACATTAATTATTATGATACCAAATTTTTATATAAAACGAAACAGTATATATATTATATTTTAAATATATAGCAAACTTATTTATCTTATATGATAAATAATACGAATAAACAGTTTGCCGAATGTGTTTTTGTAGCACATATATTATACAACCTATTCAAAACGTTATATTTATAATGTTTCGTTTACAACGGGAGTAGTAAATTCTATGTATTTTCTGATTTATATCAAACTTATTTATGTTATACAATTTTGAATATGAAAAATAGTTTGCCGTATGCGTTTTAATAGCAAATTAATTATACTATTTATTTCAAAACGCTATACTATCCAAGCACCATTGCCGAAAAATCAAAATCGCATATCAATTCTCTTAGCTTTTCAGCTTCTCTTACATTCAAGCTGGTGCCTCTGCTCATTTTTTCGTGTTCGGAGTCCCATTCCCTGATGTCGATTTTGGGGTTTGCATCATTCCATTTTACGATGTTCAATTCCTTGTTCCAACCTGTGCTATTGGTTCCTAGGACACCGATATGGTTTATAATTTCGAATTTGAACTCGTCATTGTGGTCTTCACGTTTTCCTGTATTTTTGTTAAGTGTCTTATTCATATTTATCCTCCAGTAATTTTTTTTATTAATTCTGATTATACTTTAAATTTAATACCTACTAAGTTTTTATTTAATTCCTACCATTGGGTTCTTAATAAATTTTATAGTTTCTGATTTGGATTTTATTTTTTACTCTACTTATGGTTTTTCGCTACAATTTTAATCCTTTTCGTGCTTTCTGTTTCAAACAAAGCCTTTGCCTGTTCCATGCTCAGTTCAAGACATATAAGCTTGGCTGGCTTTTCGCCGGTGTCTATAGGCACACCCGTCTCATCCATTATTCGTGCAATCCTTACTGACTCGATGACATCAATGACAATACCTGATTCTTCCACTGTTGCAGAAGCAGGCTTTAAGCCAGCTGGTTTCAGTAAGAGCAAATCAACGATGTTGCCTTTTGCAAGCCACCATCCATTGGCATCTTCGGGTTTCAGTGCCAATGTATACAGCACATTGCCTTCATTTAGATTTTGATATGATAATCCGTTTTTTTCGATAGAAATATCCTCAACTGATAATATTTCATCCTTTTTTAAATCCGTTAGTGTAAACATGCCAACTATTTCTTCTTTTGATTTACATGCTTTTGGCAGAATGGTGTCTCTGGGTATTTTGACGCCCCTTACCATGTCTGCTGCTATTACACTACCAGCCTTCAGATTTTTATTTAATAGAAATATTTCTGTATCACCACTTCTGTCTTGCTGGTTAATAAAGAGATAAATTATCAGCAATATAGCTATAGAAATTACGCAAGTCCATATCAATTGATTTCTTTTTTTCATTAGCCGCCTCCCATCGTATTATCGATTATAAATTCCATAGAAGAATCTACCCCGATTTGTCTGTTAAATCCAGACTTCACTTGTATTTCGCTTTCGATTAAAACCTTCCTGTTGTCGTAGCTGAATTCAACTTGAGGGGAATCGGCTTCGATAAGACTATGGTTATCAGTTAATAATGACTCCAATTTATTATAAAATTCACTTTTTGCAGACTCTTCATCAATTTGAAATGAACCATTTCCTAGCATTTCACGGTTGATTGTCGAATATACCGATGTTGACGAAAGGCTCAGAATTTCCTTGGTCTCTTCTACAATTTGCATGGTTATGAAAATTTTGACAAAAAACAAAAACATTGGAATGATGCAAATAATAGCAATTGCCACGGAAATAATTAAAATATCAACTGAGCCTTTCTTAGAATGCCATATTGTGTATTTGTCTTGATACAATCTGTCTTTCATAAGTCAAATATGCTGTCCCTTCTTCAAAATTAAGCAGGTCTGTCCACTTTTTTGTCTTGATACCTGCAGTCACCTTTAAATTCAGCCATTCTCCATATTGGACCTGTGTTGTTCCTTCGATTAGAACCTCTGTAAAGCCGTAACTTTCCAAATCTGTCTTAAGTTTTGTACGTGTGGTTTCGGTCAGTCCACCCTGGATATCCATATCGTACAGAGAAAATCTGCAGATTCTGTCAAATTCGATTTTTTGTACTATTGCCAGAATCATCCCAAGGATTCCAATTAGAAAAACAGCAAGTAAGATTAAACACATTACTGATACCATAGCCTTGTCAAGCATTTCTCGTGTCTCCTTTTCCGGTTATGAGAATAGTCCTGTAGTTGCATCCCCCCACCATGTTGACAATTCAGTCATAACAGTAGAAGCAAATGTTCTAAGCCCTGGAATAACTACCACAGCGGCAATTATTACACCCGCAGCAATACCTATTACCTCATTGATTCCGAATCCCTTTTTGCTTTTCAGTTTCATCAGTTTTTCCCCTTTCATTATTTTTTTAAATTTGCCTTTCTTTTGTTTAAGCATGTTCTTTCCTCCTTTCTTCTGATTTTATAAATAACATGTTTACCATGATATTTTCTATCGCATACTCATTATTTGTCCGAATCCTTGCATAGCGTCAAACAGCATAGGCATAAGGAACAGCATAAGTACGGGTACGATTGCAAACAATCCTGATATAAGAAGTTTTGTTCTGTATTTTTCTGTATCTTTTTGAAGGTAGAAAAAATATTTCCCAAACATTATCTGCTCCATTTTTAGCAGCGTTTTTCCCGCCATTCCTGTATTGATGCATTGTTCGATGCTTACACAGAGCATCTCACAATCGTATCCTGAAAATGATTCCCGTAAAATTTTAAGTGAGTTTTCTATGCTTAGCGTAA
Organism: uncultured Oscillospiraceae bacterium; assembly: GCA_964652975.1. Taxonomy (GTDB): domain Bacteria; phylum Bacillota; class Clostridia; order Saccharofermentanales; family UBA5734; genus CAZZCN01. The sequence goes on from CAZZCN010000040.1 coordinate 17,550, forward strand.
GTTCGTATTGTGCAACGAATTTTACAAATGTGTTATGTATAAGAGGATCATCTGCGATTTCGTGCAGTCCTTTTATTGCATCGGTAACCTTGATTCCTGAAGAAATCTGAGAGTGCAGAAAATAGTAAAGTTTGTATGCATTTATTATGAAAGCTTTCTTCCTTTTCTCTATCCGGTTCTTTATATACATGTTCGGCAAAACTGCACAAAGGCACGTAATTCCGATAATTATAATTTTTGAATCTCCGCGCATTATCATAAATGCAACTAGTAACAAGGGTAGCATGAAAGTCAGAAGTATCCAGTAAATCCAACTGTTGCTATCACCAATCCCAGATTCGTTCATCAATGACAAGACTTTCTTCTTGAATTTCCCGGGAAACGGCAAACGCTTGAAATTGTCCAAAAATATTTTTTCGTTTGCCGATTTAGCCATTTCTTTATATTCACGATCAGTCAACATCAGAAGCATTTTGGGTATCGTCAAATATACAAGAACAGTTACCGGAATTATTAGCAAAATAAAAATAATTTTAATAATTTCATTCATTTGGTCTGTATACCCCTCCTGCAAATAATTTCTAATAATCTGATAATCTTCTTTAGCTGCTAATTAGAAATTTAAATTTTATCTGTGTGTTTGTTTTTTGACCTGACATGTGTTCTATTCTATTCACTGAATTTTGAAGATGTTTTGAATATGACCAGACCGCTAACATATGACAGGACACTGATTATAATCAAAGGAATCCCAATAGATTCTTCAAAGAACAGTTTTCGTGCTGATGGATTTGTAGATATTACGATAATTGAAAGAACCGGTGTAATTGCCATAACCATCGACAGGATGTAGCGGTCACGTGAAGATGATATTTTCCTCCGGGTGCTTTCTTCATCGATTCGAGCAAACTGTGTTTCCATGTTATCAAGTAATTCTCCAATATTCCCGCGATGTTTGAGGTTGAATCGAATCTGCCCTGAAAAACTTTTAAATTGTCTGTTGGTGAATGATTCGGCAAAAAGATCTAGTGACTTTTCCATACTCAATCCACCTTTTACTCTCGCTACAAAATCTATAATGTGACCTTTCGTTGGTTCTCCGATTTGTGATTGTGTGCACTTTTCGAATGCAAACATCAAATCTTCTTTCACCTGATACCATCTGTTCAACATGCTTATAAGCTCTAGCTGTTGTTTTCGTATTTTTTCGTCATCGCCATAAAACTTCACTTTCATACTCTCTCTTCTCTCCACTGTATTTAATAATTCTGCGTATTTCGATCACTTTAAAATTCTTCATATATATTACAATGTCGATTCCAGTGCCTATCATGCGTTTAAGTACTGTTTCGCTTTCTCCGAAAGAAGCAGGTCTTGCAAGTGTCAGAAGTCTGTCCATGGTATCTTCTGCACTTTCTGAATGAGTTGTAGCAAGGCATTTATGTCCTGAAAAGGATGCTCTTAAAAACTCCCAGGCCTCTTCACCCACTATCTCTCCGACACAATATGTGTCAAGAGACATTGTTAGCCCATCTGCGACAAGTTCCTTAAGTGTTACTGTTCTACCTCCTTCGTTCGCCTTCTTTATCCTTTGTGCTATGCAATAAGGCTTTTGGGGGTATATTTCAGAATCACTTTCAACTACAAGCAATCTCTCCATTTCCGGCATGCTCTCTATAAATGCCCTAAGTAATGTTGTTTTGCCTGATGCACCCTTCCCGCAAAACACAACGCTGGCATCCTGTCTGGCAAGGTCGCTTATTATTTCTCTGTTTTTAGAATTGAGCATTCCCAATCCCTCAAGATCATCCATTGTATATGGATTTAATCGATGCTTTCTGATGCAAATCGATGGTCCTGTTATATTTCGAGGTGGTATCGAAACATTTATTCTCAGTCTGAGTTTTTCGTCGACAACTCTGCAATGGCTGTCATTTTCGTTTATAATTCCACCGTTTCTTATTATTACCAGTTTGCAATAGGTCTCAAATGTTTTCTCATCCGGAAATGCAATTGAAACTGATTTTCTTTCACCGTTAATCTTAATTGTGAATTCGTTAAAACGTGTACCGTCAATATCAGTAATATCCTCCTGTTCTATCAAGTCCTGTAAAGGTCCATATCCAAACATGAAGTCCAATACCCTTTTAAGCAGCTCGTCCTGATAAAATCCAAATATATGTCGCTTGTTTTCTGTCGAATGCAGTATTGCAGTCTCGAGCATTCCCTTACCGGTCTTCCCGGAAGCAACATTTGCAACCAGAACAGGCTCGCGTGTTAAAATATCTATGACTATCGCTGATACAAGAAGACTTAGATCAGTATTTGCAGGCTTTTCCGATCTTATATCGCTTTTTGAATACATTTCCGATAACTTGTAATGAGATGTAACAATGGGCATTTGTGGTTCCTCGCATTTTCGTCATTATTGTAATTGTCCATTTAATTGAGAAGAAATAATTTCTTTAATAAGTTCATATATTGTTTTTCCATTTTGGCTTCCATTGCACCTGTATAATGTTTTGAATTTCCTTGCATCATTCTTCGCCTTTTCGAATAAGGAATTACTCCTGCAAACTTACCATTGCAAAGTTCGTCGCATATTCCATAGCTGAAGTCCTCATCCGGTTGGTAGTCAAAGCATACAAACAGAACATTTTCCGGATGCAGTTGTTTTCGGGCACCTAAAAAATTAATGAATCTGTTGTATTCTCTGAAATTGATGCTGTTTGCTGTTATTGGTATGATAATCATATCTGAGCAGATTAATGAGACACAGGTAAATTCGTCATAAATGAATTTGCCGCATGATACAATGACAAAATCGTAATAGTCAGATGCAGTTCTTATAATCTCAACCAAACCTTCTGTACTATAATATTCATAATCCTCCATTCGATAATTGCCACAGATGCAATTCAGATTGTCCTGTGTTGTCTTGTATGCAAAAAGTTTCACAGTATCAGTGTTCAAACGGTTTTTTGAATGTTCTTCCATCAAATCAGATAGATTACTGACTGATTTTCTACAGTTCTCCTTTAATGCATCGTCCTTGATATCTATTAACATATCAATTCCGGGCGATAGTAGATTGGCATCAATTATAAGCACTTTTTTGTCCTGTCGGGCGATTATATATGAAAATTCAGCAGCAAATTGTGCATTGTCCCATATGCAGATAATTTTTCGCTTTTCGTTGTGTTTCTTCGAATTTCGCTTTTTGTCATCTCTATTGCTGTCCAAAATCATATTTTCTCTGTAGGTACAGGCATTGACATTCCTGTCCTCCTCTAATGAGACTGTTCCAAATTCTATCGAAGAATATACATTATGCTTCAATGCTTTGCTGCATAAGTGCTCCAGGTCACACGAAAGTTCGCTCATATTTGAGTATCTGTCACCCGGTTGACTCATTACGCATCTGGCTATTACTTGAGAAACAGCTGCAGGCATTGTTGATATTAGTGATTTTTGATCGATGTTCAGCGAAACTTCAGGCTCCAACCCTGTTATTATTCTATATAGAGTCATTCCCACCATAAAAATATCACTCTGCACAGATAATTCGTCACCGCTTATCAGTTCAGGGGGTGCATATCCTAAAGTACCGTAAAACATATCGTTTTTAAGGTGTGGAGTGCAATTACTACTAGCATTGCTATCATACTTTGGGCTAACTGATTTGTTGTTGCTTTCATTAATGCAACTGCTATCTTTACCATCATTAATCTTGATTCTATAATTATTGTTATCATTTTCAGTATTATCAATGTCGGTATCAGAATATCTCACACCAGACTTTTGAAGATTGCCATAATCAATCAGACATGTCAGATTATTTTTTGCAATAAGGATATTCGACGGCTTGATGTCCATATGCAATATTGTCTCTCCGACTTGTGAATGTAGGAAAAAAAGTATTCTTGACACAGCTCCCATATACCTGCAGGCATCGATATATGGAAGTTTACCGTTATTGCGATTTGTCAGTTCTAAAAGACTTATCCCTTCTATATGCTCAATCAGATAATATTTAGCATCTCCAATCTCCAGAATTTCAAATATTCTTGGGAGCGAAGGATGTCTTATCTTCTGCAGTATTTTAATGGTTTCGGTATCGGTTATTTGTGGAAGGGCTTTCAATAACCATCTAACATTTGAAATGATATTCTCCACTATATAAGTCTCATTACCTATCTTTTCCTTTATGACATATCTCCCGTCGATTGTTGCCCCTATTTCCATTTTATTAACACCTTCCGTAATTTATCAACTAAAAATCATTATTCATAATTTTGTATTATTCTGACTGAATTTTGTCTGTGCTTATTTCCTTACACCAATAATATCTGATTGCATAGCAAGAAAACACTCCCTATTTTTCGACAATTTCAGTCTAAAAATCTTCAAAATTCGACAATTTTTCATACAAATTCGGAATATCCATCTTTAGCAATCGACAATTTTTACCATAGTCAGAGTAAATATCTTTACAACAATTCTTAAGACCTTTTCTTTTTGTATCGACATTTTCTTTCATTTGGTATTTTTGACAATCTTATAAAATAAGTGATATACTTTACTTAATATTTTAGGTTTTTCGAGACATAAGGAGAATATATTTTGTCAGACATAATAACAAAAATTAGCAGCAGATATTCACACCTGATAAGTTCAATCAACGGTGTCACTTTTTCAGAATTCACAGATGAAGAGTTACGAAATGAAAGCGACAAATTGCGAAATGATGCAAAATCTTTTGCCATAAGCAATCCAGACTCCCATTATAAAGACAATGACTATTTTTTAATCAGGGCGTTTGCCTTAGTTAAGGAATCTGTTTATAGAAAGCTGGATATTGTCGCATATGACGAGCAATTATGGGCAGGTCTGGTTTTGAATGATAATTCGCTTGTCGAGATGGCAACAGGCGAAGGGAAAACCATAGCGGCAGTATTTACGGCTTTTCTGAACTCTCTGGCATCTGATCCAGTCCATATCTTCACCTTCAATGATTACCTGGCAAAGCGTGATGCAAGCTTGATGGAGCCTGTGTATAGCCTTCTTGGTGCAACTGTCGGATTTCTTAATGAAGGCCAGACGTTTTCCGAAAGAAAAAAGGCATACTCCTGCAGTGTCACTTATATGACTGTAAAGGAATGCGGATTCGATTATCTAAGAGAATTTTTGGCCGAAAAACCCGGAGATCTCCTTTTGCCCGAATTTAATTTTGCGATAGTTGATGAAGCCGATTCGATTTTGATCGACGAGGCCAGAATCCCTCTTGTTATTGCCGCTTCAACAGACGAAGTCCATAAGACTGACCTTAAGATGATCAGCGAAATAGTTAATAATCTCGTAATCAATGTTGATTATGAGATTGACGAGTACGGCAATAATATTTTCCTAACCGAAGATGGTATTGAGAATGTTGAGAAAATGCTCGGTATCGATAACCTTTACGACGAAGACAACATGGATATTATTGTAAGCGTTAATAATGCCTTGTTTGCCAAGGAACTTGTTAAAATTGATGTTGACTACATAGTAAAAAATAATTCTATCGAGCTTGTCGACGAATTCACCGGAAGAGTCGCACAAAAAAGACACTGGCCTCATGGTTTACATGAAGCTATTGAAGCCAAAGAGAACCTTGTCCCCTCAAAAAAAGGACAAATATTAAGTCAGATCACCCTGCAGAATTTTATCAGGATGTATCCCCGCCTTGCAGGTATGACCGGTACAGCATCCGCAGCTGCCAAGGAATTTAATAACACATACAATCTTCTGGTCCATGTCATACCGACTCACAATAAAATGATTCGTGAAGACCACACGGATGTCATCTTTACCAACCGCAAGTCTAAAATTGATGCAATCTTATATGAAGTCATAAAAGCATCAAAGATAGGACGTCCGGTACTTTTAGGTACAGCAAGTGTAGAAGAGTCCGAAGAGATATCCTCACTTCTTGAAGATAACGGTCTGAAATGCGAAGTCCTTAACGCCAAAAACGATGAAATGGAAGCGCAGCTCATAGCTCTGGCAGGCGCCAGCAATGCCATAACCGTTTCGACTAACATGGCGGGTCGCGGTATCGACATAAAACTTGGCGGCGGTAATCAAGCTGACAAAGAAAAAGTGGTATCGGTCGGAGGTCTTCTGGTTATAGGCACAAACCGCCACGAGAGCTCCAGAGTGGATAACCAGCTAAGGGGCAGAGCCGGAAGACAGGGTGATCCGGGCGATTCGAAATTTTTCATCAGTATCGAGGATGAACTTTTTGTAAAATATAACTTTAACGACCTGATATCCACACGTATTCTTGAAGAGAGCGAATCCGTAATCGTCACTGATACCAAGATATTACGCGAAGCAAACCGACTGCAGCGCATCGTTGAAGGCTTGCATTACGACATAAGGGACTCGCTTTCAAAATATACTGTAATGCTTCAAGAGCAAGGTGAATATATACGAAGGATGCGACTTAAAATCCTCCATTCAAAAAGTGATGAATCCCTGTTTTTCCAAAGCCAGTTCCCCGACAGATATGGCAGATACAGCCAAAAATATTCACAATCCATGGTGAATGATGCTGAAAAACAACTTTGCCTGCGCGTTATCAACCAGTCCTGGGCGGATTATCTGGATAACATGTCATATGTCAAGGATAGCATACACATTCTTAAAATGTCAGGTATGGACCCGCTTTTCGAATATAACAAAGTTCTATTCGAGTCATTTAACGAGCTAAAATCCAATATCAAAGATCAGATATCCGAACTGCTCGAAACAATTGAAATTGATGAGAATGGTGTTAATCTGGACCAGATAGGATTACCAAAGCCAGGTTCGACATGGACATATATTGTCAGTAATACTGCGGACCAGCTAAACCTCTTCCCGTTTTTGGAGTCACTTACTAAAATTGCGAAAAAGCGTTGGTTTGAATAATACAGACATTTCTTTAAGGACTTTATTTTTGTGACTGATGAATACTATTAGCAAATGTGAAACTCAAACCCCATTTGGAGGTGCATTATGAAAAAGACATCTATTTTTATCCTTGTACTTATCCTTACACTGTCATCGTGTTCAATATCCAATGTTAACAAGTCAGATAACAAATCAGGAAGTATATCCAATTATTCTATTGCAGACGTAGTTACTTCTGCTACAATGAACCGCTATCAAGAGGGCGAACTTAAAGAATACAACGGGACGCTTTTAGACCCTGCTGTCGGTCCCCGGGACAATTCCATCAAAGGTATTCAAAATGTAAATATTTCTGACTATAACCTGAAAATTGACGGGCTTGTCGATTCTCCTCAAGAATACAAATATGAGGATATAACCTCAATGCCTTCTGTGACAAGACTTTTGACACTGTATTGTGTCGAAGGATGGGATGCAACAGTGCTATGGAAGGGCGTTCTCATGAAGGATGTACTTGGTTCGTCGAAGGTTAAGTCAGAGGCTAAGACAATTATATTTCACGCGGTTGATGGATACACCACTTCGCTACCTCTCAAGGAAATTTTAGACAAAAATCTAATGATGGCATACAACGCTAATAATCTCCCCCTCCCACCTTCACTTGGATTTCCGTTCATTTTCGTTGCTGAGAACAAATGGGGTTACAAATGGGCACGATGGATCAACCGAATCGAACTTTCATCGGATACTAAATATAAGGGATATTGGGAAAAACTCGGCTATGACAACACAGCTGACTACATCAAGTAATGCATTAATTTAGGATATAGATTGTTTAGTATATGTTTAGATAATTAGCAATCCGATCCAAATAAATTATTAACTCCGCGAATCTGAGCAAGATTACTGTTTAACCCATGCACCCTCCTTGAATATATATGTTCCGGAAGTCCTGCCTCCAGCTTCATAAACGCTTTTAAATAAATCGTTTCCTAAAAACACATTGGGTTCCAGCATAACATTTGCACCAATGCTGATTTTAGTTATCTTGTTGCCAACAAAAGCTTCTCGGTCAATTCGTGAGACATTAGGAAGAAGTGATATTTCCGTCAAACTATTGTTCTTGAAAGCCCACTTATGAATACGGCTTACATCACTATCTGATGCAAAAGTCACTTCTGTCAGGTTTTTGTTCATAAACGCATTTTGATAAATTTCTTTTATTACTTTTTCCTTTGAATCAACGCTCATAGTCTTGGGAATCACTATTTCTGTAGCAGTTCCGCTGTACCCTTCAATAGCACCTACCCAATAATTCTGCTTAAATAACACTTCACTAAATTTAAGCACGTGAATCATGACCTCTCCAATTCCGGAAATCATCCATATCTTACCTGTAAAATCCCAAGTAAAAGAAGCCTTGCTCTGTTTCGGAGAAGGCACTTGAAGAAAGAATCCCTCGCTGACAAGAGTCTGCATAAGAACTGCATCTTTCGTGCTTACTATTTCAAATGGATTAGGAGAGTGGTTTCCGACATAGTATAACTTGGTTGATTCATTTAGAATCCCTAGTGTATACTGGTCGGAAGTGGCTTTGGATTTTTCGACAAAGCCTATATAAACGGCAATTGAAATAGCGGCCAGTATCCCAATAACAACTATGACAACTATCAATTCAGTAAGTGTAAATCCGCTTTTCTTCTGATTAAATCTCATCTTAAACTCCGCCTTCTAATATATTTCTTTTAGTAAACGATGGATGGTATCGAGGTATCCTGTAAATTTTTACCGACAAATAAGACCATTTAAATTTCAAATGCAATTCTTTCAAATGTAGTAAATTCTATTTTACGGAGAGTAAAAACTATTTATTTGGATTATATCATATACATTTTCACATTTCAATCGACCTAATAATAATGATATTTAGATGTTTAGATCAACTCAATGATAATGATATGTGGGATTATATTTTAATTCAAGCACCATTTATAATTCGGTGGTTAATTTGTTTGAAATTTTATAGCCGATAATTTTTGTTGGTAATTTGAAATTTTCTATATTATTATTCGGTGCCATCAACATTGTCTTCTTAGTTAACTTGCTTCTCAGTAACTATTTTAATTCTAAGCGACAAAACAAAATTCAACAATGCCACAACCGCAGCAGCAAGAAAAACATACTTATATCCGTACGCCACCCAGAGCATACCTCCAAAAACAGGAATCGTCATAGAGACCACATGATCAAGACTTGTACCGGTTGCAAATGTATGTGTCACGTCTGATGGCATAACGGCAATTTTGCGCAAATATGTCGAACGCGCCATCTCAACTGTACTCATAGAATTGTCCAGAACATAGCACGTGATTATTATTACCAGAGCGACCGTCGCGCTAAAAAAGTCTGCAGCGTATGCATATCCAATGCAAATTACAAATAGAACCACTGCTTCAAGGGAGAGTATAAATCGCTCGCCCTTGGTGTCAATAGCTTTACCAATCATCGTTCGGGTAAAAATACTGACCAGGGCAATTATCACTCCCAATATAGCAAAAATCGGTGCGTCCAAATGAAACACCTGAATTAAAACCCATGGAGCGAAAGTCAAAAACACTTGTTTTCGTGCTCCGTTAAGAATGCATAAAACATAATAGAGTGTGTATTTCTTACGAAAAATCAGCTTGAATTTGGTGTGATGCGGAACAGTCTTCTTCATGCGGGAAAGAATAAACCCTGCTAGCGAATAAAATATTGCGGCGATTATAAAGGCAGTTGTATAGCTGAAATTATTTACCAAGTCTCATTCCGTATTCTTCGGGATTGGAAAGACCCATCCCTATGCTCGGAGCTATCGGCATATATATATGCATACCAAGGCTGAGTAATACCATAAATAGAATCATAATTGGAAAAGTCGGCGACAACAGTCCCAGTCCAACCATACCGGCAGCCGCACATATCATTCCTATTATAGCTACCTTGACATCTCCAAGAAAAGCAAGAGATGCAAGAACAATTACGATTAAAAGGCCAGGCAGTTCACGCGGGACTTCAACAAACCCCCTCTGTGTAGCGGTAAGGTGGTAAACATCGTTTAGAAAATTATTGAAAACAGCGTTGTTGATTCCGCTTGCAATGCCTCCAAGAAATCCTGCAACCATAAACAGGGAGAAATCCCTGTCATTTTGAAATGCAAATTCTATGTTTGAAATTTTAGATTTTATCTTTCTAACCAAAATATTATTCATACATACTCCAGTATTATAGTTCACTTAGTAATGATCGCTAGCTGATTTTCAATATTCTAACATAATTACTCATCAGATACTATGAATTTACAATATTAAGTTCATGAAAAAACCCTGCAATTTTACTTACAGGGCTTCAATAATTTGTTTATGTTATTTTTACAGTTTATGCAGGAAGTTCCTTGTTGACAGGCAACATCTTTTTCTTGTCCTTGAAAATAAGCAATGGCGGAGTTTTAAGAAGTACGTTGTCCTTGGAAATGATGCATTTCTCAACATCATCCCTTGAAGGAATCTCAAACATAACATCAAG
>CAZZCN010000041.1:0-27764 GCA_964652975.1 uncultured Oscillospiraceae bacterium
GCGGCGGAACAAATAATTACTATGAGACATGGAAAGCACTGTTACCAGATGGCGTTCAATATGTCAGAGTTTCACTAAATGAGCGTAATACCGCCTATAACGCTGACACAGGCGTGCAGGTTCCTCTCGATCTTGGCAGTTACAGCACATGGAGTTGCGGATTGGCAAGTGTAGAGATTGATTGCTCTCTTGAACGCACATTAACAAATATTGTACCTGGAACAACAGTAAATGATTATATAAATTATTTAGACCCTGGTTTAAGTGCTAATACTATTTTCACCAAGCTCGGTGCGACAATTACAGGGGATTCAAAAATTGGTACGGGAACCAAAATAACAGCGACTTTTAATAGTATTTCAACAAATTATACAATTTTAATTTATGGCGATGTTACTGGAGACGGATTAATTGAAATTGGTGATTTAGCCGCAATAAAAGAACATATCATTAAAATCACTATGTTGACAGATGAATATAAAACGGCAGGAGATATTTCTGTAAAAGGAAGTGTTTCTATAAGCGATTTATTAGCGGTTAAGAAATCAATTCTAGGGCTGGCTACAATTAACCAAAATCCGAACAGCTGAGACTCTATTTGAGGTGCCATATAACCTTATGATTGTTACATCATCCTGCAAGAAAACAAATTAATAAATTTTAACAGACAGATTACTAAACCCGATGAATTGATTACATTTAAAATGCAATCAATTCATCGGTAAGGTTTATTTTCAAGATCATTACAATTCGATATTATATTACAAATTAAGCTATAAGGAGAGATTAGAGGAATGTTTGACATTTGTTGTTTAGGGATTTTGGTTGCAGATGTTATATCTCATACAGTTGATAGTTTACCTGGTGAGGGGAGACTTATTATTGTTGACAGTATTTCTTTGGGCGTAGGAGGCTGTGCAGCCAATTCGGCAATAGATTTAAAAAAGCTGGGGGTAGACGTGGCTGTTATCGGCAAGGTTGGCAACGATGCTTTTGGGTCATTTATACTTCAAGATCTTTCAAACTATGGAATTGATATTACTGGAATTAATCGTTCAGTGAATACACCGACTTCTGCTGCAAATGTTCTTATTAATAGAGCGGGAGAGCGTTCATTTATTCATTGCCCCGGTACAAATGGAAACTTTTGTGAAAAAGAGGTGGACTTCTCTATCATCGAAAAATCTAAAATTTTATTTATCGCAGGGGCGCTTTTGATGCCTTCTTTAGATGGAGACCCTACGATGAATATATTAAAAAAGGCTAAAAAACACGGTATATACACAGTTTTAGATACAGCTTGGGATGCAACTGGAAGATGGATGAGTGTTATTGGTCAATGTCTCCCTTTTCTTGACTTATTCATTCCAAGCATTGAAGAGGCACAAATTTTGAGTGGAAAATCGAATGTATCCGATATGGCGGATGTCTTTTTAAGTTATGGTGTTTCGCTTTGTGTAATTAAGCAAGGTAAAGACGGGTGTTACATCAAAAATTCGAATGGCGAAGAGCTGACAATTCCAAGCTATACCAGAATAAAGGCGAAGGATACAAATGGCGCAGGGGATTCATTTGTTGCCGGATTTTTAACAGGAATATTAAAAGGGTGGGATATTAAGACTTGTGGACGATTTGCCAATGCGGTTGGAGCACATTGTGTTTCACAGATAGGCACAACGACGGGGATACGACCTATTGAAGATATATTACTTTTTATGGAAAAATACGAAGAAGGAATAGACATTATTTAATTATACATAAGTATAAGAAAATAATACGGAGGAATCCAGATAATATGAATCATTTAAATAACGTTGACACAGGGCTTTGTCTTGCAGTAGGAGCAGGTGCGATTGGAAAATCTATCTCTGGATATGTATTTTCACAGTTAGGATACAAGGTTGTTTTTGCAGATGTCATGGTAAATGTAATTGAAGATATCAATCATAGAAATGGCTATAATATAATTGTTGCAGAGGGTGGAAAAGAAAATATCAAGCAAGCTATCAGTGGGATCTCTGCTGTAAACGTTAAAGACAAGGCCGCAACGGTTCTAGCCTTACAGGCTGACTATATTTGTACAGCAATTGGTACGAATGGGTTTAATGCATTACTGCCACTGATTACAGAATGGATCAAAGAACGTAACAAAAAAGACAGAAAAAAGCTTTACATATTGCTTTTTGAAAATGATACGCATTGTAAACAGCTTCTGACAGATTCAATTATAAAAACATTAGGGTACTTCCCTAAGTGGCTTGAAATAATAAAAACATCCATTGAACGAATGACAAAGCCTATTATAAACAATAATACGGAATTTGATGTTATCGCCGAAAAATTTATTCCTGTTATTGCACCTGTAGAACAGCTTGCAGGTAGCAGCATTGATGGACTTGATAATTATTTTAAGCTTGTAGAGAATGTTGAAGCCTATTATTACAGGAAGCTTTATACGAATAATTTAGGGCATGCGGTTTTGGGTTATATGGGTTCATTCTATGGATATGAAACCACGACACAAGCAATGGATAATCCGATAATAACAAATACGCTTAAAGGTGTTTTGAGCGAAACCGGGAATATGCTGAAATGCAAATATGGTTTTACCGAATCACACATGAATTTGCACATTAATGAACTTATAGCAAGATATGAAAACGAGGGTATGGACGATAGCCTGCAAAGACTTTCACGGGACCCTATCCGAAAACTCGGGCATGGAGAAAGAATAGTCGGCGCTATATTAAGATGTATGGAATGTGGTATTTTCCCAAGTGAAATCATAAAAGTTCTTTTCTATACGGTTAATTATATGGATTTAAACGACAAATCCGCTTGTAGACTTTCTGAAATACTAAATGAGGGCGGAATGGAAGCTGTATTGACAGATATTTGTGAAATTCAGCGAAACGATGAGCTATTTGAAGCGATATGCAAAGCTTATGCTAATTTTGAATATAGAAAAGTGGGGGTCCTGTTATGAAGACGAAAGCATTGCGTTTATATGGAAAAAATGATGTGCGAATTGAAGATTTTGAACTGCCAGCTATTAGAGAAAATGAAATACTTGCAAAGGTTATAAGTGACTCCTTATGTATGTCATCTTATAAAGCTGTGATACAGGGGGCTGACCACAAGCGTGTCCCTGATAATGTCCATGAAAATCCTATTATTCTAGGACATGAGTTTTGTGGTGAGATTGTTGAAGTTGGCAGTGAATGGCAACATGAATTTAAGGTTGGACAAAGGTTTGCCATACAACCGGCATTAAATTATAAGGGTACGATTGATGCACCAGGGTATTCGTTTCCGTATATTGGAGGCTGTGCGACTTATATTATTATTCCAAATCAGGTGATGGAGCTTGGCTGCCTTTTACCTTATCAAGCAGAAGCATTTTTCTATGGTTCACTTGCTGAGCCTATGTCTTGTATTATTGGTTCTTTTAAAGAGTTTTTTCATGTTAAGCCTGGTGTACATAAGCATGAAATGGGGATAAAAGAGGGGGGGACGCTAGCGGTACTTGCAGGGGCAGGACCTATGGGCCTGGGTGCCATTGATTATGCGATACATTGTAATCGTAAGCCCTCTCGTATTGTCGTCACAGACATTGATAATGATAGATTAAAACGTGCTGAAAAACTGCTTTCGCCTGATGAAGCCTTGAAAAACGGCGTTGAGTTAACTTATATCAATACCAGTGAATTGGAGAACCCTGTAGATAGCTTAATATTAAGTAACGGAGGAAAAGGTTTTGATGATGTATTGGTTATGGCGCCTGTTCGCGCAGTAGTGGAGCTAGGCGACAAAATTCTCGGGACAGACGGCTGCACGAGCTTTTTTGCAGGACCAACGAATACAGAATTCAGTGCTGAAGTTAATTTTTATAATATACATTATGGTTCCACTCATATTATTGGCACAGTTGGTGGAAATAGTGAAGATATGCAGGAGTGTATTGATATGGCTGAAAAGGGGATGATCGACCCTTCGGTGATGATTACACATGTTGGAGGGCTAGATGCGTCTGCCGATGCAACGCTTACATTGCCTAAAATTTCTGGTGGTAAGAAATTAATTTATACGCAAATATCGTTGAAGCTGACAGCAATTTCAGATTTTGAGGAAGAAGGCAAGTCAAATCCGCTTTTTGCAAGACTTGCAGAAATTGTACATGACAATAATGGCTTATGGTGCCTTGAAGCTGAGAAATTTTTGCTTTCCAATGCTAAATCCATTTAATGTTATATAACTATTAATTTGCCAATTACTCGTGTATTATATTTATACATAATGTTATTAATAACATTTGAAAGGAAATTTTTATGAGCATTAAAAAAACGGTTGCAGCATTTGTCTCTATTCTTGTCATGATAAGCACCATGTCTATATTTACTATGAACTGTCTGGCGGCAACAACGCTGGTTGATGATTTTACATCAATTACCCCGCCTGCAGGAGCTACCTATAATAATTTTGCTAAAGACTATAAGACACAATTTTCCCTTGCTACTCAGTGGACAATCGTAGACCCTAATGTTGTGCTTGACGAAACGGTACTAGATCTTAAAGACGGTAGCAAAAGCCCTGCTACAGCCGTTTATGATTTTAAGGGAGTCACTAAAGCTACAATCGTTTTTTACATGTCAGGAGCTAACTTTGCCTCTAAGTACTCTTGGGGCTATTCAAGAGGATGGGAATATATGGTGGGCTCGTCTTATAAAGATGCATGGGGGAAACAACTTAATGCAGGAGATATTCTTCCTATTGACTTGAAAAAAATCTCAAAAGTGTACAGGGATGTTAAGAATGATAAATTATACACAAAATTTATATCTGAAAAGGATAGCTGGGGCTGGTATATAGGTGACCCCAGATATGGCTTTGCCCTTTGTGACAAGCCTTCTGCAAAGCTACAAAACTATGGAATGACCTGTGAATATTCAAAGGATAAAGGAAAAACGTGGACAGCGGTTGATTATAATATAGTTTCTGTCATTGGTGCAAAAGACCCAATGGTATCCTCTGCCAAGGAGCCGTGGTATCAAGAAACCTGCACAGCGAGTTTCCCGTCGGGCGTAACGCATATTAGAATCGGAATAGACGATGTGAAAATAAGTTACGGTGGCAGTAACGGTGAAGATATGAGGGTTATTACGAATAGAAACTGGGCTATTTGTCTTGCAAATGTAAAGCTGGATGGAACTGGACCAATTGGAACAAATGCAACAACAGCCCCACAATCCACCTCGGATTCAACTAGTTTGACAACTTCACTAAGTACTTCTTCTTCAACAAGTATTTCTTCTGAGACAATTTCAGAAAGTAATAGCCAACAAGTAACCAGCCAGACTTCCCCTACAGTACCGGTAAATGGTGAGAAAAGTAATTCTTCAAAGGGGAATGGTATCGTAATTTTAATTGTCTGCGTTGCTTTAGCTTTAACAGTTGTCAATGTGTTAATGTTTATTCCTAAGATTAGAAGGCTATTTATTAAAAAATAAGAAATTAGAAAATTATTTGAAACATTTTAATCACAATAACAGTGCCTGGTTTACAAATTTTATATTTAAGGAGTTGTTGAATAGTGCTAACGATAAGAAAAACTGCAATAAAGATACTATGTTTAATTTTAACATTTCAAATGACCGTATGTATTTTTCCTGCTTTTAATTCTGCATCTTTAATTGAAGCGCAAAGCAAAACAAGCAGCGAAATTGCGACGGTCACCGATGACTGCTCTAGTGCGGTTTCAAGATCTGGAGTGACTTATAGTGGGTTTAATACAAAGGATTTTACAGCGACATGGGACAGTACAAGTCCTGCCTGTCCTGATGCTAATGTGCTAAGTATTCAACCGGAGTGGACAAAGAAACCGGCTACAGCGACCTATGCGGTGAATGGTGCAACAGAGGTAAGGGTGAGCAACTATTTTTTTGCCGGCTCAACCGCCTGGTCTAATAATTGGTATAATCAGCTTGAGAGAGGCTATAATGCGAGTACAGGATTTGAAGCGTCAAAGCCATATAGCAACATACTGATGGATCCTGTGACTGAAAGATTGTATGTGTCACTTCCGGGCGGGAAATGGGCAGAATATTTTGATTTACCAGGCTATCGGTTTTACCCTTGTACGGCAAGCGATAATACCGACCCTGGCGCACCGACAACAGTGGCACCAGAAGACCCATCAAGATTAGTTCCTTATGGGATAAGTATTGAGTATTCGGCAGACGGAACAACTTGGAATTATGCGACAAAGCAGATAGTGAATTCAATTCGGGCACCGTCACAATACTATTTTGAGACCTTTAAAGGAACATTGCCTGACGGCGTAAAATATGTAAGAATAGGTCTGAATGATCGCGATACATGGTTCGATGTGAATACACCGAACAGTCTTGGAAACGCTCGGGCATGGAACTGCGGGCTTGGTAAGGTTGAAATAGACTATACCGTGGACGGAAGCAATAATGCGCCCGTCGTACAAAACAGCACTTATCAGGGCTATAAGGGGCTTGTGGTAAACGGGGCTTTGTCTGTAAGTGATGCGGACAATGACGTGCTGCAATTATCGATCACATCAAATTCGACACATGGGACGGTCACACTCATTGGCGATAGATTTAAGTATACCCCAAATGCGGGATGGTCGGGAACAGATAGTTTTAAGGTCAAGGCAAATGATGGTCTTATTGACTCAAACGAGGGGGTCATAATATTGAATATCTCAGCGGATGTTCCTGCGGTGCTTCCTGAAGATACAAAGATTGAATATCCACTTGTAAGTTCGCTTACGCTATCGTCGGTGATATCAGATGGAATGGTTTTGCAACGCGACAAGCCTATCAAGGTTTGGGGCGCTGATTATCCAGGCAGACAGGTTGAGGTTAAAATTTATGATGAATTAAATAATCAAGTGAGAAACACAGCGGTAACCACTGGCGACGATGGAAGCTGGATGGCAACGTTTAGCAATTCAATAGCAGGCTCATTTGATAAATACAAAATAGTTTGCACGGATGGCAGCAGCACAAAAACCATTAATGATGTTTTGTTTGGTGACGTGTGGTTATCGAGTGGTCAATCAAATATGGAGATGCAAACGCAGTACATATTAGGTGCAGAAACGATGCTGCAAAATGCGAATAATCCCAACATCCGATTTTTGCTTGTGCCATCCATACCAGCGGGTGGAATAGGTGCTGACGAGCCAGTAAATCCGCAATTTGATATTCAAGGTGCAAGGTGGGGAAAAGGCGACAACGCAGAGGATGTCAAGCTGTTATCGGGCGTTTCATATACATTTGCGCTTAAACTTTTTAGCAAGCTTAATACAGGCAACGCGCATATTCCGATTGCTATACTTAATACAGCTCTTGGGTCTACCAGCATAGAGGCGTGGACATCGAGAAGATCTATGGAACAAAGCAGCTATATGAAGAATTTCCTTATAGGGTTAAACAGGTATTATTCACGTAATACATTTAATACAGCAGGAAATTTGAACTATAATCAAACGACGGCGATGTTCAATTCGAAAATAGCGCCACTGACCAATATGAATATCAAGGGGTTTATATGGTATCAGGGCGAAAACAATGTTGGGGACTATAATGCAGCACAGTATTATAAAGTGGCGCTTAATAATATGATGGCGGACTGGAGCAAATGGTTTGGCTCCGAAACCACAAATTTGCCATTTGTTTATGCTCAAATAGCACCGTATAATTACAATTATACCCCTGAATCACTGACATATTTTTGGGAAGGGATGAATGAGGCCTGGGCAGGAAATCCGGCAACAAGTGCACAAGTTCCAATCTATGATTTGCCGCTCGTATGGGATAGCCCTTCGTTTCCTTATAAGGAAACGGTTCATCCATATGATAAAAAACCGGTTGGCGAGAGAATGTCTGACGCCGCATGGGGACTTGCGTATGATTCATCTGAATACACGGCGCCTGTTTACAAGAGCAAGGCTGTGAATGGGAGCAGGATAATTGCAACCTTTGACCATGTAGGAGCAGGCTTGAAACTAAAGGACGGAGACACAGGGCTTAAGGGGTTTGCTATTTGTGGTACTGATAGAGTGTTTGTGAACGCAAATGCAAGAATTACAGCGGCAAATACGGTTGAAGTATGGAGCGACCTTGTGAAAAACCCTGTGGCGGTTACTTATGCCTTTACGGATGCTAATTACACATCAAATTTATATAATTCGATCAATATAGCAGCGGCGCCGTTTCGGTCGGATACCGTTGACTCTAGATATTTTCATAGAAAAGAGTTTGCGCATTGCGATAGCGCAACACTCTGGATGGATACAGGCTCTATGACATTGGGTGGAGCAGATTATCAGATTGCATGGGCAATAAATGCGGGCGAAACAACGGCAGGTAACGTAGCGATTGCGTTTGACAGCACGCAAAAGGTTGAAGGAAATGCATCGCTCAAGCTCAGCTATACCGCTACAGCCACGAATAAGAACATCTCAATAAGCCCGAATATTTCAGGAGATCTGGGCAAGTTTAATCACCTTGAACAATACAGCGAGATGGCTTTTGACGTTTTTAATCCTGATGCTGGAGCGAAGACGGTACAAGTTGAGATTGTAGTT
This sequence comes from uncultured Oscillospiraceae bacterium, assembly GCA_964652975.1. Classification (GTDB taxonomy): domain Bacteria; phylum Bacillota; class Clostridia; order Saccharofermentanales; family UBA5734; genus CAZZCN01. The sequence goes on from CAZZCN010000041.1 coordinate 8,624, forward strand.
AATAGTGATGAAAAATATTTATGTGCGATTGATAATTATAACAGCAGCGAAACAGTCATTCCTGCTTCCAGTGGCTTTATAACTAATAAAGTAAGACTTGATAGAATGATTGATAAAGATGGAATAGTTATTAAAAACACAAAATCAATTCTTGCAGATATAAAAAGCATATCGTTTGTTTTTGGTGACGTGAACAATGGGACCATTTTCTTAGACAACATACGCTTTGGAACATCTTCGCAAGTAACAACCAATAATTATAAGCAATTGTTGAATGACAAATTTACGAGTAGCAACAATAAATTTGCCAATTATTCGGGGCTGAAGTTTAATTCAGATTTAGCTAACATTATGAACTGGGATTCAATTGGTTCTGCCAGTGGTGCTTCATTAAGCGGAGGGTCAAGAGGATATGCCGTTTATAAAGTGGATAATGCAAAGATTGTTGATATTACTGCTTATATACGAAATAGTGACTTTGCCTCGACATGGAGCTGGGGATACGCAGCAGGATGGGAAAACGCTAAAACCTCTAAAGTGGACTTAAGTAAAATAACATCTATGTATGTGGGGTCAGACGGATTATTGTATACGAAGAATGCCAATGGTAAATGGATGGTTTTATATGGTGAACCATATTATAGTTTTAGATTTCTTTCTGATTGTAACCGACAGCTTCCTGAAATCCTAAGACCCTTGGTATCAGTTGAATATACGCTGGACGGGACAAATTGGATTTCGACAAATTCTGAAATAATTGACATATCTGCTGGTGGAGGAGACACCGGAACATATTTCAAAGAGCATCTACAGGTAATATTGTCGGAAGATCTAGTTGTCAAGGGTATCAGAGTAGGAATAGACGCGCAACGTAATACGATAATAAAGTCAGGCACGGAAGAAAAGCTGATTTCAATTGATAACTGGAGCGCAGATATTTTTCTTGCCAACGTAAGTATCAAGGGTCATGGTAATCCTGTTGATGATTTCACCGGCAATCCAGATACAGCAGATAAAGGTCTTGATATGATTGCTTATTTGATATTTGGGTTATTTATAGCAGGATATTTTGTTATTATTGCTGGTTTTAAAAGAAAAAAACATTTCATTAGATCAAAAATTCTTGTGCAGAAATAGGGAGGGTATATATGAAAAAGGTAGTTATCTTATTTTTAATTATGACAATGACATTTTCCTTAACATTTATGTCGGGTTGTAGTGGTAATAAAACCTCGTCAAGTATTGCAAGCAGTTCATCTGCTGATGATAGTGTTGACCTTCAGGGAAGAGTGATTAAAATATTTTCTCAATGGGAGATTGACCCTAATAAATTTCTTGCGGCAAATAGAACCTCTACTTACGCACAAGATTTGGCAAGATGGAATGAAATTCAAAAAGAGTTTAACTGCAAAATCACCACAATTGTTCCAGGAGACTGGACAAAGGTAAATGAACAATATATTACAGCTATAAACAGCGGTGATGTTATTGCTGATGCTGTGTGCATGGATATAGCTGAAATATATCCTACCTATATTGTGAACAGTCTATTCTCTGCGGTTGACAATTATTTTGATTGTTTTAACAAAACAGGAAAAAGCGTTTGGGAGCCAAGCGTTTCAAAGCAGTTAACCTATAACGGAAAATGCTATGGAGTTGCGGAGAAGGGCGATAAAATGCCAACCAATGTAGTATTTTTTAATAAAAGAATATTCAGCCAATATGACCAGCTAAAAAATTATGATTTATATCAGCTGGTAAAAGATAAAAAGTGGACATGGGACAAATATCGTGAAGTAGCCAAGGCGGCGACAATTTATGCCTCTGATGGATCTGTTGAGGTTATGGGTGTTGCCGGGCAAGGCCAGCCGGGTGCTACAATAAATACATCCCTCATTACTTCTAATGGAAACTTTTTTGTGGATTATTCAAATGGACAACATACCTACTCACTTGATAAGACTTCTGCACTTAAGGCGATGAATTTAACTTATGATATGGCATGGATTGATAAGAGTATAGGAGTTACAGGCATTTTCAGTGGTTGGACCGGGTCACAGGATGCATGGCAGAAAGGTAAGTGTGCTTTATACTTCGGTGAACTATGGCAAAGCATTAATTACAAAAAAACCATGGCGAATGACCAGTTTGGAATTTTACCAATACCTATGGGTCCTGATATGAAGGATTATGTCAATGATTATTCTAAAGGTCCAATCTGGGGGATTGTACCTGGTGCAAAGAGCCCTGAAAATATTGGTAAGGTCATTGAGGCAATTATAAGACCCCAATCTTGGAAACTATCAGCAGCCAAGTCTGTTGAAAACAGAGTATGCGACCAGGAATCTCTTGATATTCTGGTTTCATTGGCAAAGAACCCAACCTACTCTTATTATCAAGGTTATAATCAGCTCGTGAGCTATGTTCTTTGGTCTGATTATGGTATTCCATCAAAAATACCGCCTGCAACAATTGCGGCTTCAAGAAAACAAATAGTTCAAATGGATATTAATAACGCATGGACAACTAGAAAGCAGACACTATCTACTGCTGAATCTGTTGCTACTACCCCTTAATCAGATATAAAAGGAAAGCGAAGCTAAAGTGGAGGAATAAGGGAAATGAAAAAAAGATTATTGTGTGGAATGGCTATGCTTTTATTAATTGCAATAGGGAGTAGTGCGTTTACTGGTTGTGAAAATAAAGGGACCAGTTCTGATAGCACGAAAAATACAAACTCGAGTAAAACAGCAAGCCAAACAGATCAAGCGAGCTCAGAAAAAACCTCACAACAAAATATTGACAGCAGTCCTCCTGCTGTTAAGGTTCAGAATGTTGCATCTTTTAAATTACAGTTCCCATACAATAATAATAAGCGTCCATTGAATGAAGTTATCGGTGCTACCCATGCAGGTGGTTTATATAATTTTACCAGCAAGCCGTTTATTTATGAAGGCGCAGAGACTCTGCTCAATGATTTGGGAACAAGGGCGATTAAACTTTGGCTTACCTTTCAATATGCACAGTCTTATACTTTCAATAGCAATTGGAGCAGCATAAATAATTTGACGGAGCTTGCCAAAACAGATTATTATAAAAATGTTTTTGATATGCCCTTTAAAACGATTGTCTTAGAGATTCAAGAGCTTTGTTTACCTGATATCAAGTCTGAGATGAGTTTGAGCCAGGCTGAAAAAGAATCCATATTCAAGGAAGATTATGAACTGGCAAAATATCTGTTGCAAACTTATAAGGGGAAAAATAAAATATTCATCCTTCAAAACTGGGAAGGGGATAATTTCATCGGGCGTGATGCAAGCACGACTACTGTGCAAAACATGGTGGATGTTATTAATATTAGGCAGGATGCGGTTGATAAGGCCAAGAAAGATATCGGTACGGATGGTTGCTATGTCTTTCATGCGGCGGAGGTGAACAAGATCAGTAGCGATTGGTCAGGAACCAAGTTGGTAGATGGCGCTTTACTAAAAACACATTGTGACCTTTATTCGTATTCAAACTGGGAGACGAGTAGCAGCTCTCAGCAACTTACAGATAACTTGAATTATTTAGCAAAGCAAACGCCTGATAGCAAGACGTTTGGATCAAAGAATATTATTCTTGGTGAATTTGGTGCTGCAGAGAACGTTTGGGGTGGAGATAACATTCAGCTTGTGATTACTCAGGCACAGGCAGAAACAGCCCTCAATTGGGGAGTTCAATATTTATTTTACTGGGAATTATATTGTAATGAAACAAATGATACCTGGAACCAAACGGGGCGTCCAAAAAATGATGACCTGGAAGGATTATGGCTAATAAGACCTGATGGGACCAAATCCTTGGTATGGGATTATTTTCAGTCGTTATTCAAAAAAGGTATATGGAAATAGAAGATATTATTCAATGAAAGGGGCAAATAATAAAAATGCATTTTAGTAGATTTAGATATAGCATGAAAACAACTTCTCGTAAACTATTGGCATTTATTTTTATTTTCTCTATTGTGATTAATATTTCCAGTGCAAATGTTGTAGCTCTTGAAACTAATAATGTAGGGAAAACTGTTTCCACAATTGCTGCAAATCCAGATTCACAAGTAATTTCTGTAAACTCTTATGAGGAGTATTACAGTAAAATCAGCGGATATAGTTACGGCAGTAAATCTATGATTATCAATGCTGTAGACACATCAAATTCAATGAAAACGATTGTGAAAAATAAAACGGATTATAATACAGACAAAGATGTTTTATACACAAGCGAGGACGGATATGCAGAGTGGACATTCGAGGTAGATGCACCTGGTCTTTATAATATTGCCGCTGACTATTATTCGGTTAGTGGAAGAAGTGCAAATATTGAAAGAGAGCTTAGTATTGATGGGAAAATACCTTTTACCGAGGCGTCCCATATTACGTTTCAAAGAATGTGGCAGAATGATTTATCTGGATATAAAATTGTAAATGGAACAAAAGTTTTTAAAATGAATAAGGCAGGCAATGATATTATTCCTGAACAGGTCGAGCATTTAGAATTTCAGAGACAAAATTTTGACGATGCTTCTGGCTATTATAATGGAGCATTTGCATTTTATTTTTCAAAAGGAAAACATACGATTAGATTAACGTCCACCATAGAACCATGTGTATTAAAAAGTATCATTCTTTACAAAGCGGATGTTCCTGCTACTTATGCTGAATATAGCAAGCGCTATCAAAATAAGACAGAATATACTAGAGAAGCTATTAAAATACAGGGTGAATCTGCTGATTATAAATCGGATACGATGATTTCACTTGCAACCGATAGGGCGTCAGCAGATACAGAGCCTCAGGATGCCATGAAAAGCAAGCTCAATACAATTGGCGGAAGCAACTGGGGTATCCCTAAACAGTGGATTGAATGGAATATTAATGTGCCAGAGGATGGTTTATATAAAATTGATATGCGGGTAAGACAGAATATCAAATCAGGCATATCTTCCAGCAGAAGTCTATTTATTGATGGAAACATACCATTTAAGGAATGTTCCTCTATTAGCGTTAAATATAACAGCAACTGGCAAATTTACAGAATTGGTGATGGCAAGAGCAATTATTTGTTTTACTTATCAAAAGGAAATCACATCTTTAAGCTTCAAGTGACAATAGGAGAGGTGGCTGATGATTTTCGTACGGCTCAGAAAATAGTGAAAAATTTGAACAATGCCTACAGAAAGATTATTATGCTTACAGGTAGAACACCTGACCCTTATAGGGACTATCACATCGAAAAAGCCATGCCGGAAGTGATAAGCACCTTTAAAACAGAAGCAACACAGCTCAGGGATATTTCAAATCACTTGATAAAAATATCCGGTAAAAGAGGCAGCACAAATGCTGTGTTAGATAATCTTGCCTTACAACTTAAAAGCTTTATAAAAGACCCGTTAACAATTACTTCAAGGTTAAACGATTTTTCAGGGAATATTTCTGCACTGGGAAACTGGGTGCTTGATGTTACCAACCAGCCACTTGAAATCGATTATATTGAGCTTTTGTCGCCAACAGAAAGCAGCCCGAAGGTATCATCAGGATTTTTAAACAATTTTGTCTTTCAAACCAAATCCTTTATTGGTTCATTTATTCAGGATTATTCTCTGTTAGGATTTGATAGCAAGGTTGACAAAAAGCTGAATATCTGGGTGCAGACGGGTCGAGATCAGGCACAGGTAATTAACAGTCTTATACAGAAAAATTTTACAACAAAATATGCAATTGGCGTGGATATAAAAATAGTTTCGAGCAATTTAATGCTCACAAACATGTCACAGCTTTTATCTGCAACGGTTGCTGGATTAGGTCCTGATGTGGCACTGATGATGAATAATCTGGAGACTCAAAATTATGCCTCAAGAGGTGCATTACATAATATTGGCAGTTATTCTGACTTTAGCAGTATTATTAAACGGTTTAATAATAACGCTATGATACCATTTACATATAACGGGGGTTATTATGCCTTGCCAGAAACGCAGAGCTGTTTAATGACCTTCTATCGCACAGACATATTTAAAGAGCTTGGACTTTCGGTTCCAAAATCGTGGGACGATGTTTACGAATTGATAGGGAAACTGCAAAAAAACAATTTAGAGTTTGGTATACCTGGTGGCAGTACGGATGCAGATATGTATTTTTATGGGACGTTGCTTAATCAGTTTGGTGGACAATTTTATACAAACGACCAGAAAAAATCAGCGTTGGATTCTAAGATTGCGCTCGCCTGCTTTAAAATGTGGACGGAATTGTATTCTAACTATGGGGTGCCTATTGATTATGATGCGCAGAATCGATTTAGAACAGGCGAAATGCCTATCGTATTGGCAGATTCTACTTTTTATAATAATCTAAGCGTTTTTGCACCTGAATTAAAAGGGGAATGGTCATTCGTCACTCTTCCAGGAGTTCGACAACCGGATGGCGCGATAAAGAACGATTCAGCAACAGCCGGGCTTTGTTGTTTTATGCTGGAGCAAAGTAAAAGCAAGGACGCTGCCTGGGAATTTATGAAGTGGTGGACATCAACCGGTACTCAGATTTCATATGGCAGAGGTATTGAAAGTATTCAAGGTGCTGCGGCACGTTATCCCTCTGCAAATATGGAGGCGTTAAAGTCGCTCCCTTGGAATTCCAATGATATGAAAACATTATTATCGCAGCTTGGTAATTCAAAGCCTAATCCTGAGGTTCCAGGCGGTTACTATACGGGAAGATATATTGAAAACGCCCTTCGTGAGGTTCTTTCTTTTAACGTTGACCCTCGTGAAACCTTGCTTGATTATGTAACAACGATTAACGATGAAATTCATTATAAACGGCAGGAATTTGGGCTTGCAAACTGAAGAAAGAGGGACGAATGTGTTAACATATTTTTTATCAAGAATAAAGCAAAAAAGCAATATTTTGCTAATGCTTGCACCTTTCATGATTTTATTTTTCGTCTTTACTGTTTTGCCGGTGGGTCGTTCAATTTATTATTCTTTTACAAGCTTTAATATCATACAAACACCTAAATTTATTGGTGTTGATAATTACTTGCGCTTATTTCTCCATGATGATGTGTTTTTAATCGCGATAAAAAACACTTTCATTTTTGCAGCAATTACTGGACCAATAAGTTTCTTTTTGTGCTTTTTTCTTGCATGGTTGATTAATGATTTAGGTAAAAAAATGCGTATGGTTTTTACAATACTGTTTTATGCACCTTCCATGTCAGGGGCTGTAGCAACTGTCTGGGCTATCATATTTAGCGCAGACCGATATGGTTATGCAAACAGTATTTTTCTATCTCTTGGCATTATCGCAGAGCCTGTCAAGTGGTTGAAAGATCCGCACTACATTTTAATGACTATTATTATTGTTCAAATCTGGATGAGTCTTGGTACGAGCTTTCTTGCATTTATCGCTGGCTTACAAGGTGTAGATAAATCGCTTTACGAGTCCGGGGCCGTTGACGGTATTAAAAATCGTTGGCAGGAAGTCTGGTTCATTACACTGCCATCTATGAAACCACAACTTATGTTTGGTGCTGTTATGCAGATAACTGCTGCTTTTTCTGTGAGTGATATTGCAAATAATTTAGCAGGCTTTCCATCTGTTGATTACTCCGCTCAGACAGTTGTAACACATTTGTTAGATTACGGCATGATAAGGTTTGAATTTGGTTATGCTTCTTCCATCGCAACAATTTTGTTTTTTATTATGATAGCAACAAATAAAATTGTTCAAAAGTTGCTGAACAGGGTGGGGGATTAATTGTGGCTGATATGGTGAAATATGGAAATAAATCTATTTTAAAAGTGAAAACTGTCAATCGTTCTCTTGGTGGTAATATTGCAATTTTCCTATTGCTGCTTATAATGAGTGCTTTTATGGTTTTGCCACTTCTTTTTGTTATTTCAAATGCATTTAAGCCGTTAGACGAATTGTTTTTATTTCCGCCAAAGTTTTTTGTTCAAAATCCGTCTATTCAAAATTTTGTTGACTTGTTCAATTTAATGAATAACTCATGGGTGCCATTTTCAAGATATATTTTTAATACGATTTTTATTACAGTTGTTGGAACCTTTGGACATGTTTTTTTTGCATCTATGGCTGCTTATGTTCTTGCAAAGCATCGGTTTTGGGGGTCGAAAGCATTATTTAATATTGTAGTGCTTTCACTTATGTTTTCTGCCAGCGTTACACAGGTGCCAAACTATTTGACAATTGCACGATTAGGATGGATCGATAATTTGTCGGCTATAATTGTGCCATCTTTTTGTGCTAGCCTTGGTCTTTATTTAATGAAACAATTTATGGAACTGGTGCATGACTCATTGCTTGAATCTGCACGAATAGATGGAGCGAAGGAATTTCAAATCTATTGGAAGATTGTAATGCCTGTCATTAAGCCGGCATGGATTACACTGATTATTTTACAAATTCAAAGTCTTTGGAGCGTGTCAAGTGGATACATATATAGCGAACAGTTAAAGACATTATCACAGGCTATTCTTCAAATCGTGCAAGGTGGAATAGCACGTGCAGGTGCAGCAAGTGCAGTGGGCCTGATTATGCTATCTGTTCCGATAACAGCATTTGTTTTATCGCAAGCGCAGATAATAGAAACTATGGGAACTTCGGGAATTAAAGAATAGCGCTATTTTTTAGTACGGATATTTTAGGGGGTGGAGTTGTTGAAGCTTAATAGGTTTTTCGTTACTTTTGGGATCATAATATTTATGATGCCATCGTTAACAGTTTTTGCGAATACCCCTTATAATACCTATAATTATACAACTGACAATTACAATGGTCAGATATGGGACAGACAAAACACGGCAAATCCAGTGGCTGCTCCTGCTGCTTATAAGCTTGATAATATTTTGACTGGTGAAGCTTTAGATATCGGAAAAATGTCATCACCACAGGATATTTGTGTAGACAAAAAAGGGCTTTTATATATTCTTGATTCGGGAACAGATGACAGTGGGAATGGTAGGATAATTGTTCTCGGTAATGACTATAAAACAGTTAAATGTATTATTACTTCGGCAGAGGGGATTGCAAATTTTAAAGGAGCAACAGGAATTTTTGTTGATAAAAACGGGCTTATTTATATAGCGGTGCCAAAAACGGGTCAGGTTATTTGTCTTGAGGGTGTTGAAACCTATTCGCCGAGTCATGACATCATCGCAAAAAAACGGATGCTTATATCAAAAATTGATACAAATAATGTTGTACAGAATTTTCAGTTTACACCCACAAAGGTTGTTGCCGATAATCTCGGCAGAATTTATATTGTTAGTCAAGGCAATTTGAACGGGTTGGTATCACTTAATTCAAATGCCAGCTTCGGGGGCTTTGTTGGTGCAAACAAGGTTACGCTCAGCATGGTGGATATTTTTTGGCGTGCGATATCAACAAGTAAGCAAAGAGCCGGGCAAACAGATTTTGTGCCTGTTGAATTTAGCAATGTTTATATAGATAATGATGGATTTATATATACCACTGCTCGAGGGGATTCAAAAAATCAGATGGTTAGAAAGCTCAATATGAACGGTACGGATATTTTGCCAAAAACAGAGCTTTCGATCAGTGGGGAATTGTCTCCATTTCGAAACGAAAATAAAAATGGGGACTCGCTTTTTGTGGATGTTGCCGTTGGACCTAACGGGTTGTTTTCGTGTTTGGATTCAGTCAGTGGCAAGCTTTTTACATATGATTCTGCCGGGAATATGGTGTTTGTATTTGGCGGGCTTTTTGACAATGAGGGAACATTTAGAAAACCTGTTGCAATACAGTGGATGGGGAATGACATTTTAATATTGGATTCTGATTTAAATAGATTATGTGTTTTTAAACCAACTAGTTATGGTGCTTATATTTTGAACGCCATTCAATATCAGTATGAAGGCAGTTTCGAAAAATCCTGGGATGAATGGGCAAAGGTATTAAAGCTTGATGAAAACAACGAGCTTGCCTGTGTGGGTGTTGGGCAGGCCTTATATCGCAATGGGAGCTATAAGCAAGCGGCGGATTATTTTAAGCTTGGTTCAAATAAGCAGCTATACTCGAAAGCCTTTGAAGCTTATAGAAAACAGGAGGCGGCTGTTGTTATTCCATGGATTGCTTTGGCTATTGCTGTTGTTATATTTATATTTTTAGCTTATAAATTTGTTGTTTTTTCTATTCGTGCTAGAAAAAGATATCTTGAAATTAAAAAAATGATTTCTAAAAAATAATTTTAAATTGAATTTTAAGGGGGGGAAAGTAACATTGCCTAAGAATTTTAGTACACGCGTGAAGTTTGCGTTTCATGTTTTATCACATCCTATCAGAGGTTTTTATGAGCTGAAATACGAAAAAGAGGGAAGCCTGAGCCTGGGATTGATGATTCTATTTGGTGTGTTTGTTACTTCCGTGATCAGAAGCACAATGACGGGATACCTGTTTAATCAAGATTATGGAACACCAATAAATATTTTTGTCATTTTTGCAAAAACCGTCTTTCCTTTCCTGCTATGGAGCATAGCCAGCTGGTGTCTTACGGTTCTGTTTAGTGGAGAAGGAACAATGAAGGAAATTTTTACAGCGGTATCGTACGCAACACTGCCTTTAATTTTTTCTAATGTGCTATTAACGCTACTTACAAATGTACTTATAAATAAAGAATCGATGTATATAACGTTTTTTGATACCTTCTTTTGGATATGGACATTTGCGTTGATTTTTATTGCGATGATGGGAACGCACCAATATACGTTTTTAAAAAACATTATTGTATCTATATTAACCATATTTGGGATTGCGGTTATTATTTTTATCATATTACTTGGATTTCAGCTGATACAACAAATTTATACATTTGTTTATTCGGTATATAAAGAGCTCTCGTTCAGATATATTTAGGAGGTGCAGATATTGAAGCATTACAAAAATAAATTTATTGCCTTTTCTCGAATTTCAATGCTTGTTTTCTATGTAATTATTTTTTCATTTACAAATTCTTTAGCTTCAAATATAACGGCAACCTCTTCGCAAAATTCGACAGATATGGCAACAACAACCAGTGGGAATTCTGAATCATCCGCCGCACTCTCGACAAAAACTGTGGCGAATGTGCCAGATGGAATGAAACTGGCGGCTTCAAGCAATAGTACAATGCTCTTTTTTAATGAAAAAACCACTTCATTTGCAGTAAGAGACCGATACAATAAAACATGGTATTCGTCTGTGAGCGATAATCCTCAGATTGCAAAAGACTCTGGTGGCAAGTATAATGCATTGTTTAGCATAAGTTGTGAAAACCAAGGCCAGGTGTTAGCTTACGACAGTTATTCGAATTCTGTACAAAACGGTGACTTCAAGGTTAATATGATAGATGGCGGCGTTGCGATTGATTATAAAATCGGGCAAAAAAAGATAATCACCATAAACGATCTTCCCTGGATTGTAGAAAAAAGCAGATTTGAAAGCTTGATATTATCAAAACTGAGTGCAGGCGATAAAGAAAAAGTACTTGACCGTTATACACTTGTTTCGCGGTCTACCCTCAGTGCTGACCAGTATAATATCTATTTGCAGGAATATCCCGTTCTAAAAAATGCGGACTGTTATATAGTTGAAAAAGGGCTTGCTGATTACCTTGCACAGCCATTAAAAGCTATTATAGATAAAACCTCATATACTTATGGGGATATGATTAATGATAACAAGGCAAACGGGGTTGCGGTTGACCCTGCACCTTTATTACAGTTTAATATTAAAATCCTGCTTACATTAAACAATGATGACCTGGTAGTCAAGGTGGATTGTAGCAAGCTCAAGTATATTGACGGCTATCCACTGGTGAAGCTTAGATTTTTAGAGAATTTTGGAGCGGTGGATGAGAAAACTAAGGATGGATATATTGTCATACCGGACGGTTCTGGCTCGAAAATTAATTTCTCGAGCCCAAAAAGCGATTATCCTGCAACTCCACTAAAATTGTATGGCGACAATTATGCTATCAGGAAAGAACAGGTTTATGGAAATGTGGAAAAGGCTGTTATTCCTGCCTTTGGATACAAGTCTGATAATGGTGCATTTTCTGCTGTCATTGAAGAAGGAGATGCGATTTCAAATATCAACCCGTTATTAGTTGGACCTTTTTCAAAATATTCATCTGTTTTTACAAGCTACGATATTTCAGAAATCGACACTGTTGATGCCGGATATACAAATACCTCCGAAAAACGCTTTATTGAAAAGTATCAGGAAACGCCGTTTAATAGCATGATACAAGTGCGCTATCGGTTTTTAGGCAATGGAAAAACCGATTGTTATGATATGGCACAGGCAGCAAGAAACATGTTGATTGAGAATGGGAAATTACCCGATAAGCCGCAGATAAGTGCAAAAAAAGATATTGCCTTTAATCTTGAATTGATAGGCTCAATTGATAAAAAAGGTACTTTTTTAGGGCTTATTCCTGTAAAAAAGCAGGTTGTACTGACCTCTTTTAAAGATGCTGAAACGATACTGAAGCTTTTAAAGAACAGTGGTATTGGCAATATTAATTTGAAATATACAGGCTGGATGAATGGCGGTGTGAGACAGTCGGTTGTAAACGCAATTCGGCCGCAAAATGTTCTTGGTGGAAGTGCTGGATTCAAGTCACTCATTGAATGGACTGATAAGAACGACATAAGCCTTTTTCCTGACGCTAATCTCATTTCAGTTCATAACAGCAATGGCTATAATGTTTCGCAAGACTCGGTGAGAATGCTCGGTAACACCCCGATGAACGGATACCTGTACGATATGGCAACAGGGAACAGGATAAAACAAAATTTGTGGTATGTTAACAATAAGCAGCGAACCGAAAAAAGCTTTATTAATTTCTTCCGTGACCAGGAAAAATTGGGATTTAAGAATGTGTCATTCAATGACTTGGGATATATGCTTTTTTCTGACTTTAGAAATAAAAACGCTGTGAACCGAGAGGAAATGAAAGAAAGCTTTACGAATTTGGCAGATAGGTTTTTCACCGGAAAAAGTGTCATGGTTAATACAGGGAACGCCTATATGCTTAAATATGCATCATCAATTTCTGAAATTTCGCTTGACAGCAGTGGGTATAACCGTGAGGATGAGGTGGTTCCGTTTGTTCAAATGATATTACATGGTTATATAGATTATTCCGGTGCGTCAATAAACAACTCTCAGGATTATGTTTTTTCTATGTTAAGAGCCGTAGATTTTGGCGCAAATCCTTCGTTTACATGGATTTACAAAAATGCGTCCAGTATTAAGAATAGTGACTTTTCTCAGTATTTTTCTTCTAATTACGCCAACTGGATTGAATTTGCGAAAACCTATTATATAAAAGCTAATAATGTTTTAAGCCCTGTTAAGGATGCTTTTCTTGTGAAACATCAATTTATTACAAGAAGCCTTGGCAAATCCACCTACAGCAATGGTGTGGAAATTTATGTCAATTATGGGGATAAAAGCGTTTCCATTGATGGGATAACAGTGAATGCATATGATTTTATTAAGAGAGGTGACTGATGTGATTGCGGTTAAGAAAAGAAAAAATGCGATGATTAATATAAAAAGTTCAAGGGCGATCGCAGGTCTTATTTTAAGCTTGCCTTGTATTGTAGGAGTTATATGGCTGTTTATCATACCAATGGGACTGTCGCTTAAAATGAGTTTGAGCAATGTTCTTATTGCACCAGGTGGACTGGTATATAAATTTACACAATTTGACAACTATTTCAATGCCATGTTTTCCGACCCGAATTTTAACAGGAATTTAGTTGATTCAATTTTTCAACTTGTTAATGTTCCAATTATTCTTATATTCAGCTTTTTTGCTGCCATGATTATAAATCAGAAATTTGTTGGTCAAAGAATTGCGCGCGTCATATTTTTTCTTCCGATTGTGCTTTCATCCGCCGCGATGCAAAGTCTTAACTCTACAGATATTCTACAGCAAACTATGCAAAGTGAGGGTTTTAAGTCATTAAGCACTGCTACAAATTCCTTTCAGAATATACAGCTTGATCTGTTGTTTATTCAGTTTGGCTTACCAAATTCGTTTGTGGTTTTTTTATCTGGTGCAACTAAACAGGTTATTCAGCTGGTTGCAATATCTGGCGTACAAATGATAGTTTTTCTGGCTTCCTTGCAATCTGTTCCGCCGTCATTATATGAAGCCGCTTACATTGAAGGCGCTTCAGGGTGGGAAAAATTCTGGGTTATCACCCTTCCGATGATAAGCCCAACCATTCTGCTTTGCTTGGTTTATTCTATTATTGACAGCTTTACTTCGAATGATAATAAGGTCTTGACACTTATAAACAGCCAGCTGACTTCAATGAATTATGGGCTTGGTTCTGCGATGGCCTGGATATATTTTTTGGTGATTACAATTTTATTAGTAATTATATTAGTCATTGGCAATAGGCTTGTTTTTAGTTATGACAAATAAGCAAAGAGCGTGAGGGGAAGTGAAGAAGTGGGAGCAATAGCATTTATTAAAAAATATTACTCATTATTATCTGGTCAAAAAGATAAATATTCAAATATACATAAAAATAAAATTCAAGTTTCTGTTAAAGTCGCTGGATTTAAAGCACGTAAATGGCTTTGGATTTTATCAAGAGCATTTTTGATTATCGGCATATCATTTATTATTGTCTATCCGCTGATTATCAAGTTATCTGTTGCTCTTATGAGCCAGCAGGATCTCTACGACCTTACAGTAAAGTGGGTTCCTAAGCATCCTGTTTTAGATAATTTCAAGATGGCGATTAATGCTATGAATTATACCGCTGCTTTTAAGAATACTGCTTTTCTGACGTTTTTGGTTACATTTTTACAGCTTGCTGTATGTACAATGGCTTCTTATTCATTTGCAAGACTGAAATTCCCGTTTTCAAAGATGCTTTTTTGGTTAATGGTGTTTTCTCTTATCGTGCCACCCCAGACCATTATGATATCCACCTATTCAGAGTTTCGTTTTTTTGACCCGTTTAGTTTAACAACAATATTAACAGGCAAACAAGGGCTGATTGGCACAATGTGGCCATTTATTATAAAGGCTGTTTTAGGACAGGGAATAAGAAATGGATTGTTTATCTATATACTGACAAACTTTTTCAGGCAGATACCACTTGAGATAGAAGAGGCGGCTCACATAGATGGTGCGGGGTCATATAAAACTTTTTTTACAATTATGCTCCCCAATGCCGTACCGGCGATAGTAACGGTTTGCGTCTTTTCGGTTGTCTGGCAATGGAATGATAATTTTTATTGCAATCTTCTTGCGCCTGGTATGGATTTTCTTTCAACGAATTTATTTAATGTGGATAAATTAATGCGTTCGGCACAAAGCCAGATTTATTCTTCATCCCCCGAAATAATATCGGCTGCCAAAAATGCGGTTGCCCTTTTAATTGTTGCACCAATGATAGTTTTATTTATTTTTGTACAGAGGTACTTTGTTGAAAATCTTGAGCGTTCAGGGATAGTGGGATAGGTATATCGTTATATTGTAGTAATTTAAGAGCCTTTGAATGGTGTTAAGCGCTTGTATATATCCTAAATGAACAGAAAAAGCAGACTGAAAAATGTTATAATAAGAGTGAAGAATGTTATAACCAGAGTGAAAAAATAAAATTTAGAGAGGGTCGATTATTGTGAAAAATAAGTCATTTATATTAAAGGGTTTGAGTTTCGTGTTATCTTTTTTAATGGTATGCTCAGTGTTTTTTTGTTATAACATTATTTCAATCAGTGCTTCTTCGCAGACAATAAACTTAGCAATGAATAAGCCAGCTACCGCCTGTAATGATTTAAGCACATTATATTATGAGACGGGTCTTGAAAGAGGACAAGCACAAACGAACTGGTCGAATGAGATGGAATATTCTTTAAATACTTCTCGTACAAGCTGTGAAAAAGTAACGGGACAAGTAGCGAAAACAGGAACATCCGCTTTGAAATATTCTGGCATGGACAATAGCGACACAATTTCGTATCACTATTTTAAAGTGTTTGATGTAAATATATCTATTGTTAATTCAAGCGTTTTGGATTTTTATATTTACCCACAGCAAGATAATGGACGCTTTGTATCTGTTGATTTGTCTTTTACAGATGGATCTTCTCTTAGAAACAGCAGTGCAGTTGACCAATTTGGTCATTGGATGCATCCGGCAAGTGGGCATGGGGGGAATATTGCATTGAATACCTGGACTAAAATAAGTTCTAATATCGGGACATGGTTAGCAGGTAAGACCGTTGATAAAATATTAATTGCTTATGATCATGCACCAGGTACGGGCGTGTTTAGCGGCTACCTTGACGATATAAGCATCAAGTCAAATAATATAGATGATGGTGCTGCGAAGGCTGTTGATGGGGATATGAATACTCAATGGATTTCAACCGACGGGTCGGGGGCGCATTGGCTTACTCTGGATTTAGGGCAGGTTTGTCATATAGAACGCTATGTGATTTATAACGCGGGTGCAAATGGAGAGCCGACAATATATAACACTTCAGCATTTAAAATTCAAACCAGTAATGATGGAAATTCTTTTGTGGATGCAGATACGGTTACGGGGAACACTGCCAATATAGTAGGGAGAAACATAATTATGGAGGCGAGATATATTAAATTAAATATCATTCAAGGTGAGCAAAGCGGCCAAGTTAATCAATTTGCTCGAATTAATAATTTTGAAATCTTTGGAACAGTTCCATATGATTTTAGCGATAGCCCTTTAAACGAAAGAATTGGTGCTACACATTGGCGCGGGTATTATAGAACGCAAACGGGTGAAACTTCTATTGACAATGCGGCTTATGAGTTGAAAGCATTGGGCAGTAAAGCAATAAAATTAAATATTAATGATTTAGCAACCAGTTATCCGCTGGATAGCTGGCCAGGAGCAGGCGGAAATACTCTGGCTGAAAACTTGCAATATGATTGTTTTAAAAGAGTATTTGGCGACCCGTTTTTCAAAACATATTTACTTGTGTGTTATGAAAGACCAAATATTAATTATTTTGATGGCGTAAGTGTTGCCGAAAAAGCACAAGTTGAAAATCAATTTTATGATGCGGCTAGTTATCTTCTGAATACGTATAGCAATACAGGAAAGGTATTCATTCTCTCGAATTGGGAGGGGGATAACATGTTTGGGTATTCAGATGGCTCTTTGACTGCACAGCAAGGGATAAAGGATTATTTTTATGCAAGAACTGAAGGAATAAGACGAGCACAGGACGATGCAAATATGAATAGCGGTTGTTTGGTTTTTAGCTGTGTTGAGGTTAACAAGCTGAAGTATAATAACAACAACGGGTATCCTAAGCTTGTTGATTTTTTGGTGCCAACCTCAGATGCGGATATGTTTTCTTATTCTGATTGGGAAACAGTGGATAAAACGGTTTATCACAGCGATCCTAATGAAGTGAAAAATTCGGTGAAGGATGCACTTGATTTGCTTATTTCCAAGGCGAATGGCAATAAGTATTTTGCAAAAGGCAAAAACATCATTATAGGCGAATTTGGAGCCGCCGAGAATTTGTATGACGCGAATTGGCAGAAAAGTGTAACGCAAGCGGTTATTGAGGCTGGTTACGAAAAAAATGTCCAGTTTATGCTTTATTGGGAGCTATTCAGTAACGAGCCTTTAACAAGTGTTACACCCGGAGACCCCAATATAGTAAACAGTGATTTGAGCGGATATTGGCTTATCAGACCGGATGGAACGAAGACGCCTACATATGATTATCTACAAAACATTTTAATGAATAACAGCATGGATACAGAAAGCTTTGTTACCGGTGTAACCTTGGACAAAACTACGTTATTGATAGGGAAATGGGCAACGAACCAATTGAGTGCCACTGTAAATCCTTCTAATGCTATTAATAAGGAAGTGACATGGCATTCGAGCAACACAGCAGTTGCAACCGTCAGCGCTACCGGGCTTGTGAAAGCAGTTGAAGCGGGGACTGCAACCATCACGGTGACAACGGTAGCAGGTGGAAAAACAGCAACTTGTCTGGTTACGGTCACACAAAGCAATGTTAGCGGAATTGCTGATGGGCAAGTATATGACATGGTGAATGGTGATTTGATAATTTCTTATAGCGAAGGCGTGGCAACCCTTAATGGAACTGCTTTTTCAAGTTATGATACTGTTAATGAAGTGGGAGAATATATACTAATCGTAACAGATGCCCTCAATAGTTCAACTGTAATTAATTTTACGGTTGTTGATACAACGCCGCCAATTAGTTTTGGCGTATATATAGTATCGAATGATAATATTGTTACGAATGTTTTGCCAAATACCAGTGTAGGAAATTTTAAGTTAGCTATTGCACTTAAAAGAAATACAAGCTTATTATTCAGTAAAGCAGATGCCAGCCTTGTAGGAACGAATACCAAATTTGATTTTATAAATGGCAATCAAACAGTTACTTATTCCATAGTTATTTTTGGGGACATAAATGGCGATGGATTAATTGATGTTTTTGACTTGGTATCAATGAAAAGTCATCTATTGAAAATAAATATATTAGGCGGGGAATATTTTAAAGCAGGAGATATTTTTAATAAAGGAAGAATATCGATAACTGATTTATTAGCACTAAAAAAGGATATCATCGGGATAAAAACAATAGAACAAAATGTCTTACAGTAAGAAATCATACAACTAAAATGTATGAAAAGGAGAGAAAAGAAAATGGCATTCAGAATTTTTATAGATACAGCAAATGTAAAAGAGATAAAGGAAGCTGCAGGCACAGGAATAATTGACGAGATAGCGACTAATCCGAATAAGATGTCACAGGTGGGCAGACGATATCATTACGTAATAAGGGATATCAGGGGATTAAGAAAAAAATTAATTTCATTGGCTATTGTGGTTCAGATGTTAATATCATTGATGCCATATTCCGGGGTTGTTGTTAATGCACATGCTGTATTAACCCTAAATACTACAACTGTTACGGATAACTGTGACAGTGCTACATCTACAAGTAATGTAACTTATAGCGGATTTTCGGCTAACAACTTCACTACACAGTGGAACAGCTCCAGCCCG
>CAZZCN010000042.1:0-11499 GCA_964652975.1 uncultured Oscillospiraceae bacterium
TAGATGTTCATTTTACTGCAGAGATGGAGAATTCACTTGATACTGTAGAGCTTGGAGAAAAGGACTGGGTTGAACTGCTTAAGGAGTTTTATCCTGTTTTTCATGAAAGAATCACGCAGGCAATGAAAACAGTAGAAAAGGTTAAGATGGAAGAGAAACTCCTGGAAGAAAAATGTCCGGAATGCAAGGGACCACTTGTAGAGAAGGAAGGCAGATTCGGTAAATTCATAGCCTGTAAAAATTATCCTGAATGTAAATACACCAAGAATATTGAAGAAGAAGCAAAAGGAAAGTGTCCATTATGCGGATCTGGCCTGTATGCGAAGGCGACTAAGAAAGCAAGAAGCAGTAAATTCTTTGTCTGTGACAAAAAGGGAACTGACCCAAACTGTCCATTTATAAGCTGGGATTTACCATTAGAGAACAAGTTCTGTGATGTATGTAAAAGCTATATGGTTCTTAAGAGATTCAAAGGGAAAGCATATCCCAGATGTGGTAACAAGGATTGCACTACCAACCAACGCAAAGTAAAAAAAGAGGAAGAAACCACTTGAAAGCAACAATTGTAGGAGCCGGACTGGCAGGATGCGAAGCCGCGTATCAACTTACAAGATTCAATATACCGGTCACTTTAATAGATATGAAGCCAGGTTCAATGTCGCCGGCGCATCATTCAACGGATTTTGCCGAACTCGTGTGTAGTAATTCTCTTAAGGCAGACAGAATAGAAAATGCGTGCGGCTTACTTAAAGAAGAGATGAGAATAATCGGATCTCTGTGCATGGCAGCTGCGAATTATGCCAGACTTCCTGCCGGAGGGGCTTTGGCTGTTGACAGGAATAAATTCAGTAACTTCATAATGAATTCAATACAAAATAATCCTTTAATTGAAATAAAAGAACAAATAGTAGATAGAATTCCAAATGATGATTGTGTTATCATCGCAACAGGACCACTTACCCAGGGAGCACTGTCAGAAGATATCATCAAGGTACTTGAAACACAGAATTTAAGCTTCTATGATGCTGCGTCACCAATAGTTACTTTTGAATCCATCAATATGGACATAGCCTTCAGACAGTCAAGGTATGATAAAGGATCAGACGATTATATCAATTGTCCTATGAATGACGAACAATACAAGGCATTTCAGGAAGCTCTGATTAATGCTGATGTCGCTCCGATTCATGATTTCGAAGACAGAAAAGTTTTTGAAGGGTGCATGCCGATAGAAACAATGGCAAAACGTGGAGAGGATACGATAAGATTTGGTCCGTTAAAACCTGTAGGATTAATGGATAAAAGAACAGAAATTCAACCCTTTGCCTGTGTACAGCTGCGTCAGGACAACGAAAGCGCCTCGCTTTACAATCTTGTTGGATTTCAAACCCGGCTTACATTTAAATCACAGGAAACTGTATTTCGTATGATACCCGGACTAGAAAATGCAGAGTTTGTAAGATATGGAGTTATGCACAGAAACACATTCATCAAATCACCAGGTATTTTGAACAATCTCTACCAGTGTATTAAAATACCGAATTTGTTTTTTGCAGGACAGATTACAGGAGTAGAAGGTTATGTAGAGTCTATGGCGTCAGGAATGTCTGCCGGAATAAATGCTGCTTTGTATCTTTTCGGTAAAGGAGACAAGTTCGAATTGCCTTCCACAACAGTTACGGGAGCTCTTTCCAATTATATTTCGGACACCAGTATCAAGCACTTTCAGCCTATGAATTCCAATTTTGGCATAGTTGATTCGCTTCCCGTAAAGGTCAGAAAAAAAGAAGACAGGTATAACATGGTTGCCCAGATATCAATCGACATTCTAAAAAAAGAAGCAGAAAAATTAAAATCGATTATGTCATTTTAGTGAATTTCGTTTTATTTTGGTGACAAATCAAGTATAATCATATTGTAGTGAAAATAGTGCATTATTTCCCTCTTTTAAGAGATTATTGGACAGTATGAAAAAGCAATTAATTTATAGTAAAAACAGGTGACAAATCAGGTGAAATAGTAATGAAAAATAATTTGAAAATCGAATAATTATAAGCAATTAATACATAAAATAAAAAGCAAATAAGTAAAATATCGTACACACATGATATTAATAAAATTTAATCTGGAGGAAATAACATGGCTGGTTTTTTTGGACTTTTTGACTATAACAAGGAAGGACCGGGGGTTTACTTGAACGAACCTCCTAAAGGGCCGTTCAAGACTTTTTTCACAGTGCTTGGAAGAAAATTCTGGAAGATAATAACTGTGAACATAATGTATTGTATCTTCAGTCTTCCTGTGATTGTATTGGCTGTGTTAATTGGTATGTATGTGTTTCCTTCAGTTTTACCATTCCTGCAGTTAGAAAATTTCGAAAAATTGCTGGCACCGCTGACATCCTCGCAAATAAGCCAAACTGTTTCACAAACAGTTTCTCAGGCTGTTTCACAGGTTGCTGTCAGTGGTAAGGATACAACTGTTGTTCTATCCCCCAAGGAGGCTGCCGCTGCATTGTTCCTTCTTATAACGGTTACAATGTCAATGGCACTGATTGGTCTTCAGCTTATTGTTCTGGGTCCTGTACAGGCTGGTGTTACATTTATATTCAGAAATTATTCAAGAGAAGAACATGCCTTTATCTGGGGTGACTTTAAGGACCATATGCGTAAGAACTGGAAGCAGTCTGCAGTAACTTCCTTGATAGGAATAGTCGCCTTCATGATAATCAGTGTTAACATTTCTTTTTATTCTGGCAATCTTGTAGCCAGCAACAATATTCTCAACGGAATATTGACAGGTATGGTCTTTATACTGCTGTTGATATTTTCAATGATGCAGATGTACATCTATCCTATGATGGTAACATTTAAATTTACAGTAAGACAGTTATATAAGAATGCACTTTTACTGACGTTGGCTAGACTGCCTTTTAACATAGGTATTCTGTTGTTGACACTTTTGGTTACATTCGTAATACCGTTCATGTTCATATTCTTTTTGAGTACAATAGGAATTTTCGCATGCATTGTTTACTATTTGTTTATAGGTTTCGGTCTAAACCTCCTTATCACTAATTTTTATGTATATCGTCAAATGAAAAAGTATCTTATCGACCCAATACTCCAAAAGGAACAGGAAGAAAAGGAAGCACAGGGAATAATCGACGAAAAAGAAAAAGCAATTTTCAGTGATATAGAACAGGAAAGAGATGAAAAATAATGAACAACGACTATGCACTAGCTCTGGCCGGAGGCGGTACCCGAGGAGCATTCCAGGTCGGTGCATGGAAAGCCATCAAAGAACTTGACCTGAATATTGTTGCAATTTCCGGAACTTCAATCGGTGCGGTAAATGGCGCTATGATGATCCAGGGTGATGGTGATTTACTGGAGAATATATATAATGATATTGATATAGACAATATCGTTCAAACTAAAAAAACTGCTGACATCAATAACAATATTTTCAATGTCAAGAACATATTTGCCTTTGCCAATGATTTTGTCAAAGAGAGGGGTCTTAGCAATGCTCCTTTACGTATGATGCTTGAGAACAATCTGGATGTCAGAAGAATATATGATTCACAAATTGATTTTGGCATATCTACATTTTCAGTGGATAATCTTAAGCAGCTTGATGTTTTCAAAGAAGATATAGAGATTAATGACCTGATAGACTATATTTTAGCTTCTGCATGTCTGCCGATATTTAAAATTCAGAAAATCGGAGACAAGAAATTTCTTGATGGTGGAGTTACAAACAATCTTCCTATTGAAATGCTTGCCAAAAAAGGATACAAAAGAATATTGGCAATAGATCTTGAGGGCCATGGTATAAAAAAACCATACAAAAACAATGATATATATTTTAAAATAATAAGGCCGTCACAACCTCTTGGCGGATTGCTGGATTTTAATAAAAGCAAGATAAAATTAAATATCAAGATGGGGTATCTTGATACACTAAAGGCTTTTGCAAAGCTTCAAGGTAATTATTATTACTTCGAGCCCGATGAGTTCAAAAAACTGTTAGATCAATTTTCATTACAGACAATTGCAGGATTGGAATTTGCTGCAAGGGAATTCGGGATACAGCGGTATCAAATTTTTACCAAACGTGACTTTCTCAAGGCTATTGCCAAAAGGCACAAGCAAGCGACGGAAGAATTTTCATTGCTAAAAAACAGTATTACGAGCATAAAAGCTGTTAAAGATGAAATTGCCAAAAAAAAGGATGTACCTAATAAAAGCTTTGTTTTGTGCTATTTTACAGCCATGGTTAAAAGAGATCCTCTATTTTATACACGAAAAGAGACGTTGCTGTTTACGGAATATATCGATGCAGGAAGAGCACTGCTCGAACTAGAAAACAACAACTGAATAATAATGCATTCACTACTCTTTGCTATCAATAAGATCCTTCATCGAATATAGTCCCGGACCCTTGAATGCTATGAATTTGGCTGCAGCTATCGCGCCTTGAGCAAATACATTTCTTGACTGGGCGCGGTGGGTTATTTCGAGTACTTCCTCGCTGCCGGCGAACAATACTGTATGGTCACCGACAATTGTGCCGCCACGAATAGCGTGGATTCCGATTTCGTTCTTCGTCCTTGCTTCATGATTAGCGTGTCTGTCGAATTCATAATTGTATCTGCCGTCGACAGTTTCATTAATTGAATCTGCAATCATCAAGGCAGTTCCGGAAGGTGCATCGATTTTCATATTGTGATGCGCTTCGATTATCTCAATATCAAAATTATCACTTAATATTGCAGTAGCTTTCTGTGCAAGTGAAATAAGAATATTTATACCAAGCGACATGTTGGCGGAAACAAAAACAGGAACTTCCAAGGAAAGGGCATTGTACATATGTTTGTATTCTTCTGAAAGCCCGGTTGTTGCAATGACTATGGCTTTCTTTTTTGCTCTGGCCAAATCAATTATTGCAGGCAGAGCTTTCATTGTAGAAAAATCGATGATTACATCAAAATCGATATTGCACTCACCGGGTGTTGCAAACACAGGATAATCAAAATCAGACTTTGTATTGATATCCACGCCTCCAACAACCATACAGGAATCGTTTTTATCAAGTGCCTGTGAAATAACCTTTCCCATCCTGCCATTGCATCCATGCAGTAAAATTCTTGTTATCATTTATGCGTCACCTCGCCAAATCTATTATTGTTGTCTTGAAGTAAAACAAGCGTTGACATTTAATGTGTAACACTGCCTAAAATATTGTTACTGCATTAAATTGGATCACAAGTTAAAAGTATATTAGTCACCCTTTTTAATATTATAAGTTGACAGAACTTTAACTAGATTGGATTTAAGTTCCGGAGACATGTCACAAAGCGGCATCCTGCAAGAGCCGACATTATATCCAAGAATATTCATCGCTTCTTTAATAGGAATAGGGTTTACATCGCTGAAAAGTGCTTTTATCAAAGGAACATATTTCAACTGAAGGGAGAGTGATGTTGCAATATCGCCTGTCAGATATGATTTAACCATTGTATGTGTATCTTCGGGAATGATATTGGCCATGACAGATATTACACCTTTGGCACCTAAGGACAAGAACGGAAGAACATGACCGTCTTCACCGGAGTAGATTGTAAGATCATCGCCGCAAACCTGGGCAACTTCAGCTGCCTGATTAAGATTGCATTCTTTGATTGCAACGATATTATCGAGCATTGAAAGCCTTTTGGCGGATTCGGGATTTATGTTCATCCCTGTCCTTGAAGGGACATTATAAACTATGATTGGTAGATTAACAGAATTTGCAACCGCCTCAAAGTGGAAACAAAGCCCATTCTGGGAAGTCTTGTTATAGTACGGAGTAACACAGAGCAACGCGTCAGCTCCGGCGTCTTGAGCTTTCTTTGCAAGATCTACTGCATGGGCGGTATCGTTGCTGCCGGTTCCCGCAATTACCGGAATTCTTTTGTTGACAGAGTCAACAACAAACTTAATGACGCTGATGTGCTCAGCATCCGGCATGGTAGAAGCTTCACCTGTGGTTCCTGCAACAACAATCGCATCGGTTTTATTAGCTATATGAAACTCGCAAAGCTCCTTGAATTTGGCAAAGTCAACTCCATCCTCTGTAAACGGTGTAATGATGGCAACTGCACTGCCTGTGAAAATAAGTTTTTTCATATTAATGTCCCTCCCGTATAGACAATTGTACTTCGTCTAATTCTTGAAAAATAATTTGTTTAAATAATATCATTCTATATACATATACGTCAATTTATTTTATAATAAACAACCATGAATAAAGAAGATTTTAATTATTTTTTGCCTGATGAACTAATTGCTCAGCATCCACCCGAAGAACGTGGGATGTCCCGTTTGCTTTGCCTTGATGGTGATACTGGCGTAATATCCCACAGAATGTTTGCAGATATCAAGGATTATCTAAGATATGGAGACTGCCTTGTTGTTAACAATACAAGGGTTATACCTGCAAGACTTCTCGGTGTCAGGAAGGATACAAAGGCTCCTGTCGAAGTCCTTTTACTTAAAAGGTTGGACAAAAACTCCTGGGAGGTTATAGTCAAGCCCGGTAAGAAAATGCGGACCGGACACAGGGTGGTTTTTATAGATGGTGTTCTTGAGGGTGAAATAACAGGGATAGAGGAAAGTGGCAACAGAATCATCCGGTTTGACTTTGAAGGAATCTGGGAGGAAGTACTCGACCTCGCAGGACAGATTCCGCTTCCGCCTTATATACACGAAAAACTCATGGACAAGGAAAGGTATCAGACAGTCTATTCCAAATACAGTGGATCGGCTGCCGCACCAACCGCTGGTCTGCATTTTACCAACGATTTGCTTGCGGAGATTGAAAAGCTGGGTGTGAGTATTGCAGAAGTGACTTTGCATGTTGGTTTGGGTACATTCCGACCGGTTAAGGAGTCAGCCATTGAAAATCACATCATGCATTCTGAATATTACGAAGTTACAAAGGACGCTGCAGATAAAATCAACAACTCAGTAACTCTGGGTGGAAGGATAATAGGTGTGGGAACCACTTCTTGCAGGGTTTTGGAGTCCGTGATGAAAGACCACAGGAAAATACTACCAACCAAAGGTGATACAGACATTTTTATATATCCCGGATACGAATTCAAAATACTTGATGCTCTGATTACGAATTTTCATTTGCCGGAGTCGACATTGATACTGCTGGTAAGCGCATTTTCAGGTACCGAAAACGTCCGCAAGGCCTATATGGAGGCAATTGAGAACAGATATAGATTTTTCAGTTTTGGAGATGCAATGTTGTTGACAAAAAAACATTCCCAACCAGACACAGAACAACAACGAAGCACAGAACAACAACAAAACACAGAACAATAACTAAACACAGCACAAAAACGAAACACAGAACAACAACGAAACACAGCACAACAACAAAACACAGAACAAAAACGAAACACAGCACAACAACGAAACACAGAACAACAACGAAAAACAGAACAACAACAAAAAACAGAACAACAACAAAATACAGAACAAAAACGAAAATGAGAATATAATGAAAGACTCAGGTGATATAGTTGATGAAAAACAAAAATGCTGATAAATTCCCGATCTGGTACGAACCAATCAAAACCTGCAAACAGTCAAACGCCAGATTAGGCAAAATCCATACACCTCACGGATCATTTGACACCCCGTGTTTCATGCCGGTAGGAACGAAGGCGACAGTCAAGGGACTAAGCCCTGAGGAGGTCAAAGAAACGGGTGCCGGAATTTTACTTTCAAACACCTATCATTTATGGATGAGACCAGGAAGTGACATTATACGAGATGCCGGCGGACTGCACAAATTCATGAACTGGGACCGAGCAATTCTGACCGACAGTGGCGGATTCCAGGTTTTCAGCTTGAGCGACCTTAGAAATATAACAGAAGAAGGCGTCGGATTCAAATCCCACATAGACGGTTCCAAACACATACTTACACCTGAAAAGGCAATGGAAGTCCAAAACGACCTTCGCTCTGATATTGTCATGGCTTTTGACGAATGTACACCATACCCCGCAGAAAAGGATTATGCTAAAAGGTCACTCGAAAGAACGACAAGATGGCTGGAAAGATGCATTGAGTCTCACAAGAACCCAAAAGAACAGGCGCTTTTTGGAATAATACAGGGTAGCGTCTATCCTGATTTACGCGTTCAAAGTGCAAAGGAGATAACCTCTTTTGATCTTCCGGGATATGCAATCGGAGGACTATCGGTAGGAGAGCCAGGAGTTTTGATGAATGAAATGCTTGAAGCAACAACAATACATATGCCGGAGGACAAGCCACGATATCTTATGGGAGTTGGAACAACGGACTACCTGATTGACGGTGTTATAAGAGGGATTGATATGTTCGACTGCGTCCTGCCGACAAGAATCGGAAGAAACGGGACTGCACTCACTTCAAAAGGCAAGGTAATTGTAAGAGACGCAAAATACGCAAGAGATTACGGCCCCATAGACGAAAAATGCGACTGCAACGTATGTAAAAATTATTCCAGAGCATATATAAGACATCTGATAAAAGCAGAAGAGATGTTCGGATTGAGGCTAATGTCATACCATAATGTCTATTACCTTATGAATCTCATGAAGCAAGTGCGGGAGGCGATTGTACAGGACCGTTTGCTTGATTTCAGAGAAGAGCATTTTCACGAAGCAGGGCATTATCTTAAAAAGTAGAAAAGTAATGCAGTGCGTTTATAAAGAAACAGTTAAAACTCACAGGCATTATCTTAAAAAGTAGAAATATTCCCCCGAAAATTTCAAATGTGAACTAATAGTAACAAACAGAAAACTTTTGACTACAGCATTGCAAAAATTTATGTATTAAGGTATTATATCTTTGGTATGGACATCAAAATTCAATAATAACAGTTTATACAAGTATTAACACATTGTATATAAAATTTAAATTTGATGCACCATTGCCCGAAGAATATTTTTATGACCGATGATGGTCGATATAACAAGGAGGATCCCAACAATGTTTACTAATTTAACTTTTTATGCAACTGCTGCTGCAGGTACGGCCGGTGGTCTTAGCAGTCTTACAGGAATGCTTTTGCCTTTGGCGGCAATGTTCGCCCTTATGTACTTTTTGATGATAAGACCACAGAGGAAGAAGGAGAAAGCACTTCGCGATCAGATCAATGCAATGAAAGTTGGCGATAAATGCGTCACAATCGGTGGTATTGTAGGCAAAGTGGTTAATATAAAAGACGATGAAGTTACAGTGCAGACAAGCGTTGCCAACACTCTCGTAACAGTAAGGAAGAGCGCAATAAGTACAGTAATTGCACCTATATCTGAAGACTGATAGATATACCATTCTGATTTAAACAGCTAAATTGACTTGTAAATATTTTTATTGAATATTTACTGCAATTATTACATTTATATTATAAGCAAAATATATCCAGCTAAAATGTTAAAATAATCGGAGGAACCAAGTATGAAACGCATTATCACAGTCAACACCGCATGTGTAAAGAAACCCTCGTCCAATAAAGCCTGCGGAGAATGCCAGACATCATGCCAGTCAGCATGCAAGACAAGCTGTACTGTTGCAAATCAGCAGTGTGAAAATTCAAACAAGTAAGAATTTGATTATTTCGTACTGAATTGTAATAGTGAAAGGCAAAAGCTTTTCACTATTTTACATTTTAAGTGAAAATAGTTGTATATAATATGAAAAGGAAAGGAAATATTATATTGGTACATACATATTCATTAGGAGATTTAAACCTCGCTTTTGACCAGGAAAGTGGATCTTTGCACATTTTTGATGATATCTCTTTCAATATCTTACAGGAATATATCGTCGCTGATGGAACAAGGCCTAATGCAGTTGATATTTATAAAATTGCTGACAGATTCATGGCTGAGAATACAAATTCATCCCTTAATTCAAATGACTTAACATTTGATTCTGACAAAGCATTTTTTGAAGCCTGTGACGAGATTGACAGACTTATTAATGCCGGCGTGCTTTTTGCATCACCTATCGAGATGGAGATAAAGGATTTTTACCCTGACGGACCGAAGATAAAGGCGTTATGCCTCCATCTTTGCCATGACTGTAATTTGCGATGCAAGTACTGCTTTGCAAATACAGGTGATTATCACACAGGTGAAAGGGGTTTTCTCAGTCTTGAGACTGGTATGAAAGCTGTTGATTTTCTAATCAAGGCTTCAGGTCCGAGGAGGAATCTTGATATTGATTTTTTTGGCGGAGAACCTCTCCTTAACTGGGATGTAGTTGTCGCTCTTACGAAATATTGCGAGGAGCAGGGACCTCTTAATAATAAGAACATTCGCCTTACCATTACAACTAATGCAGTGCTTTTGGATGATGAAAAGACGAAATTCATAAACGAACACATGAGTAATTGTGTCTTAAGCTTGGACGGCAGACCGCAGGTAAATGATGAAATGCGCCCGAAGCCTTCAGGAAAAGGCTCGTATGATGATGTCTCAGACAACATAGTGAAATTTATCAAATCCGGAAATAGTAGTCAATATTATGTCAGAGGAACCTATACACGTAATAATCTGGATTTTGCAGATGACGTTTTGCATATCGCATCCCTTGGCGCTAAAGGCATCTCGGTTGAGCCTGTTGTTGGACCTCCTGAAAGCGGTTATTCATTGCGTGATGAGGATCTGCCGGTTGTTTTTGACGAATACGAAAAGCTTGCTTCAAAATATCTTGAATACAAGGGCACCGACAAGCATTTTGATTTTTTTCACTTCAATATCGACCTGTCGAATGGTCCGTGTTCATACAAGCGACTTAAAGGATGCGGAGTAGGCAGTGAGTACATAGCGGTAACACCTTCCGGAGATATCTATCCCTGCCATCAGTTTGTCGGCGAGAAGGATTTTCTCATGGGGAATGTCAACGAAATAGGTGATTTATACGATAGCAAATTTAACTCATCAGATATAAATACTGCCAAATCAGATGGCTTTTATGGAAATAGAAACAGCTCCACATCTAATATAAAAAAATCAGCAGATTTATCTGTAGACAAAAGTCTCACGTCGGATATAAATGACAATGATTCCGATACTATTATCAAAAACATAGACTCATTTCTTGATCAGAAAGTAAAAAGTAAATTCAAGGATTTACTTGTACCACAAAAGCTTGAATGCAGCAATTGCTGGGCAAAATATTTTTGCAGCGGGGGATGTCCCGCAAATGCTTATTTTTCCACAGGCGATGTTAACGGGATTTATGAGACTGGCTGTAAAATCCAGAAAAAACGTCTTGAATGCGCACTTTGGATCAAGGCTGTTCAGGCATTGGATTCTAATCAGTAGAATATTATATTTATTGAATAAAAGCCAACAAAAAGAAACTCATATATCAAAGTTTATAAGACTATTAGTACAAAATTCTAAAATATTAAATTTATTTCCGTTTTTACAGGGGAATAAAATTT
>CAZZCN010000042.1:11599-14488 GCA_964652975.1 uncultured Oscillospiraceae bacterium
CAAAAATCAATCAAGGAAGGAATTGCAATATGTCTTATTACAAGGGAATACCCCAGAATATAATTGAAGACATAAAGCAAAGAAACGATATTGTTTCCGTTGTAGGGCAATACGTTAGCCTAGAGAAAAAGAGTTCGCAGAACCTTTTCGGGCTTTGTCCCTTTCATGGCGAGAAGACACCGTCATTTAGCGTTTCCCCGCAAAAGCAGATATATTATTGCTTTGGATGCCACAAAGGCGGCGATGTTTTTCACTTTCTTATGGATGTTGAGAAAATCGGTTATTTTGACGCAGTGAAGATGCTTGCCGAGAAGGCCAAAATCGAGCTTCCGGTATCTGACAACCACGAATTCCAGAAGAAACAGGAACTGCAGAAGATTCTATACGAAGCAAATACCGAGGCTGCACGATATTACTACAAGACTTTAATATCCGATGATGGAAAAGCAGGCATTGATTATCTGCGCAAAAGAGGTATAGACAACAAGACTATCAGAAAATTCGGACTGGGGTTTGCCAGAAACGAATGGAGCGGACTTTACAACCATCTGAGGTCAAAAGGATATACCGACGAAATAATATTTTTGACAGGTCTTGTGAAGAAAAGAGAAGATAAAAGGGAGATCAAACCCACAAAGGATATTTCCGACGAGAAAAACAACGCAGCAAGTACCGAAAAAAAGACGTGGACAAACCAAGGCATGTATGATCTTTTGAGGAACAGGCTGATTTTTCCCATATTCGACTACCTGGGACGGGTTATCGCTTTTGGTGGCAGGGTTATGGACGACTCGATGCCAAAGTACATCAATTCACCGGAGACACCTATATACATCAAGGGAAGGCATTTATACGGATTCCATATTGCCAAGTCCTCAAAGGAGAAACGTCTTGTTATAGTTGAAGGCTACATGGACGCAATATCTATGCATCAGGCAGGTTTTGACAACGCAGTTGCCTCTCTTGGGACAGCTCTGACAGAGAACCAGGCGATGCTTTTACGGAGACACTCGCAGGAAGTAGTAATCGCATATGATTCAGATATGGCCGGGCAGGCTGCCACGGTTCGAGGACTCGAAATTCTTATGCGTAAAGAATGCAAGGTTTTTGTACTGGTTCTGCCTGAAGGTAAGGATCCTGATGACTTCATCCGCAAAAACGGAGCAGAGAGATTCGCCGTACTTATCAAGGATGCTATCCCTTTTATGGATTACAAGCTTAAAACAGCATATGACAATTCAATAAGGGATGGCAAATTCGATGCAATTACCTACCAGCAGCTGGCATGCGACGTACTTTCACGTGAAGAAAACATGATTGTAAGAGAACTTTATGCATCAAAAGTTGCTGAGATTCTTGGAATATCGCTTCATTCAGTGCTGGACGAAGTGAACAGGAGAAGTGAGACGACAGTTGCACAGCCTGTACGACACATAACAAACACCGAGCAATATACAAGACCTGAGGAGACTGACGACGCTGTACTCACAGAAGTTGCAACGGCAACCAAGGAGGAGCTATATTTCCTGTGTCTGCTGGCTTCGGATCCATCGGTGATCAAGTCGTTAGGCGAGACAATAGAAATAGAATATTTTTCCAAGGGGCTGTTGCAGATGATCGTCAGAGCGACAATTGAGTCGGCACAAGAAAACAAGCTGACGCCGTCAACCCTTGTCGAAATCGGCGCTGACAATATAATCAACAAGCGCAAACTGGCTGAGCTATTCGCAAGCGGATTCATGAAAACCGAGGATATGTCAGATGTAAAGGAGATAACCAGGGAGGCTAAGCGACTGTATTCTATAATCAAGAAAAAATACTACATGGAAGAAAAGGAGCGTCTGATAAAAATAATTTCCGAATCAACAGAAGCAGATTTGATACACAATATCAAAAATGAAATCACCACTATCGAGAAAAAACTGAGAGAACTTAGAAATTAACATGAAAAACAAAGTTTTTCATGTTTGGATAAATCGCTTGACAGCATTGTATGAAAGAATAAATTCTTTCATACAAGTAAAAAACCATTTGGCAGCATCTAAAAGCTGCCAGAAACCTATGGTTTCGCATGGTTTTTCATCACAATTTACATATTGGTGTCACGCATTTTTTCTTTATATGAACATATAATGCGGTTTCGCATGGTTTTTACATACAAAATACATATTCAATTTTATATAATTTTAGGAGGAAGAACAACATGGCAGAGAACAAAAAGAGCGTTTTAAGCGAAATTGTGGACAAGGCAAAGGCTAACAACAACCAGATATCCTACAAGGATGTCATCAGTGTTATAGAGTCTTCGGCAATCGACCTGGAGCAGACAGAGAAAATCTTCGACAAGCTCGAAGCATTGGCAATAGAAGTAATTCCGGACAACATCATAGAGGAGGACCTGGTTAATGACAGCGACCTTGATTTGTCAAACGTCGATGGAATAGGAGTTGATGATCCTGTAAGAATGTATCTCAAGGAGATAGGCAAAGTTCCGCTGCTAACCGCTGAACAGGAGAGAGATTTTGCACAGGCGATGATCGATGGAGACGAAGACGCGAAGAACAGCCTTTGTGAAGCCAATCTGAGACTGGTTGTCAGCATAGCAAAGCGTTATGTTGGAAGGGGAATGCATTTTCTCGATTTGATCCAGGAGGGAAATCTTGGACTCATCAAGGCCGTTGACAAATTCGACCACTCCAAGGGGTTCAAATTCAGTACATATGCTACATGGTGGATAAGACAGGCAATTACCAGAGCCATAGCCGACCAGGCCAGAACCATCAGAATTCCGGTTCACATGGTTGAGACAATCAACAAGTTAATAAGAATACAAAGACAGCTGATACAAGAGCTCGGAAGAGAGCCGGAAGCGGATGAACTCGCCGTTGA
>CAZZCN010000042.1:14498-27328 GCA_964652975.1 uncultured Oscillospiraceae bacterium
ATGGGTATGAGCGTAGAAAAAGTCAGAGAAATAATGAAAATTTCACAGGAGCCTGTATCCCTCGAAAAACCTATCGGTGAAGAAGAGGACAGCCATCTTGGAGATTTCATTCCCGATGATGACGCACCGTCACCTGCAGACCAGGCAGCATTCACACTGCTGAAGGAACAGCTCTTCGAAGTTCTTAAGGGTCTTACACCAAGGGAAGAAAAAGTTTTAAGACTTCGTTTCGGACTTGATGACGGCAGAGCCAGAACACTTGAAGAAGTGGGCAAGGAATTCAATGTAACAAGAGAGAGAATCCGTCAGATTGAAGCCAAGGCGCTGAGAAAAATGAGACATCCCAGCAGAAGCAAGAAACTGAAGGACTATTTGGATTAGGTAAAAGCTAATTGACTGATAGGTAACAGAAGTGTAATTGAGTGAGTGAAGCTAAAATTATGTATGTCAAGGTAAATTAAATGAGCAAAAATGATACTAAAACACCTGTCACAAATTCAATTGATATCAATAGTGCTCAAGCCAAGCCGATTGTGAGTACTGCTCGGACAAACCGAATTCTGAGCAGCGTTCAGTCGAATTCGATACCGAACAAAGTCCTACCCAAACTTTCGCAAAGACTTCAGCTGATTGCTGACATGGTAGAGAATTCAAAGGTGTTGATTGATGTCGGAACGGATCATGCATTGATTCCGATTTCTACTGTTGGAACGGGTAGGTGCGAATATTCAATTGCAGCTGATATCAAGGAAGGACCTCTTAAAATTGCCGAGCGAAATATTCTGAAATACAAACTGCAGGACAGGATATCCACCTGTCTGACGGACGGTCTGGAAGGTATAGAAGTTGGTAAAAATGACACCGTGGTAATATCGGGAATGGGTGGTTATGAAATAATCTCAATTCTAACGGGTAAAGCCATCCATGCCAAATCACTGATTTTACAGCCACAGAAGTCACAGATGGAACTTAGGGAATTTTTGTCACATAACGGCTACCAGATACGCAGCGAAAAGATTGCTATGGAAGACGATAAATTCTATATAGTTATGGATGTATTTTTTACAGGAGTAAAATATGATATAACCCTTGTAGAAAAAATTGCCGGACCGTCGATTTTATCAGACAAACCATTATACTTTTCGGAGTATTTAAGTCATTTAATAGATAAAACAAAGAAACAGGTAAAAGGGGACAGCACTCTTATTGAAGTTGTAAGAGAATTGGAAAGGATGGAGCAATTAAATGAAACTAATTGATATTATCGATGTTATAGAAAAGTTCGCGCCACTTTCGCTGGCAGAGCCATGGGACAATGTAGGTTTGCTTGCAGGAGACAAGGACAGCGAGATAGAAAGCGCTGTAATCTGCCTCGACATTAACGAAAAGGCATATGAAATGTGTGTCTCATCGGGTTCGAAATTATGCATAAGCCATCATCCCTTTTTATTTGAACCTACGAAAAGACTTGACTATTCTGACCCTTACTACAATCTTCTTAGAAAATTTATTAAAGCTGACATTGCTATTTACGCAGCGCATACGAATCTGGATTCATGTGTAGGAGGAGTGAATGATGCTTTGAGTGCAAAACTTGAGCTGACAGACCTCTCGACGTTCATGCCATCAGCAATGCCTTTTGATTTTCAAAAAGGAATTGTGCCAGGGATTGGAAGAGTTGGAACGCCTGGTGGAAAAGCCAGTTTGTTTGCTTTTTATCATATGCTGGTCAAAAATCTCGGGGTTTTGGGCGGAAGCTTTAATTTTGATACGGACAGACCTATAACGAAAGTCCTTGTTATCGGCGGATCTTATGATTCTGAATGGAACATTGATGTTGTGGACAATGAGATAGATGTTGTTGTATGCGGAGAGATTAAACATAAGGATTTCATGTTTTTTGACAGATACAATATAGCTGCAATCGCCGCTGGACATGACGCAACCGAGAGAGTAATCCTGCCTGTTCTGGCAGATTATCTGAATTTACAACTGCCCCAAATAAAATTTGCCGTATGTGATAATTTCGATTATAATAGAGTAGTTTTCTGAGCAAGCCAGACAATCGCGGGTAATAACCGAAAGGTGTTACGTGAGGAAAGTCCGGGCTCCATAGGGCAGGGTGCTGGGTAACTCCCAGTGAAGGCGACTTTAAGGAAAGTGCAACAGAGATATACCGCCTGCATTTATGCAGGTAAGGATGGAAAGGCGAGGTAAGAGCTCACCGGCGGTTTGGTGACATTCCGGCCATGTAAACCCCACCCGGAGCAACACCGTGGAAGAACATATGGATGGTCCGTCCGTTCTTGAGGAGGTGGCTTGAGCTTGTTGGAAACAATAGGCCTAGATAGATGATTGTCAAATACAGAACCCGGCTTACAGACTTGCTCAGAAAACAATTTTATAAAAAGTGAATAGATGCCATCAAATACTTTCTTAAAAATGGCAGACCCGATAATTTAACATTGAAAATATTATTCATTAAAACGGAGGACTTATATGACCGCAAAAGCCTATTTATCCAGAGGAGTATCCCCGACGAAAGACGATGTCAAGAAAGCTGTAAAATCACAGGACAAAGGGGTTTTCCCCGGTGCCTTCTGCAAGATTATACCCGATATAGCAGGCGACCCGGATTATTGTTGTGCCATACACGCCGATGGAGCCGGAACTAAATCCTCTGTTGCATATATGATGTACAAGGAGACTGGAGACCATTCATGGTTTCGTGGGATAGCACAGGATTCTCTGGTTATGAACACGGATGACTTGCTTTGTGTAGGTGCCAACAATGATTTTTATCTTTCCAATACCATTGGGCGCAACGCGCATCGTGTTGACGGACAGGCAATTGCCTCGGTTATAAATGGATATTCAGATATAATAGACAAGCTTTCGGAGATGGGCGTAAACGTTGTCATGACCGGTGGAGAGACAGCTGATGTCGGAGACCTTGTCCAGACTATAATCACAGATTCTACTGTAGTTGTAAGACTAAAACGCTCAGATGTAATTTATGCATCGAACATCAACCCCGGTGATGTCATTGTAGGACTTGCTTCTTCCGGCAAGGCGACTTATGAGGACAAAGAAAATTCCGGCATGGGGTCTAATGGACTTACTGCCGCCAGACATACATTATTGCACAAGGATTATCTTACCAAATATCCTGAATCGGTTTCAAATACAATCGCCGAGGACAAAATTTACTGTGGCAAATATCATCTGGAGCAGATTCTACCCGGAACATCGCTGACAGTAGGTGAAGCCATCCTATCTCCAACAAGGACTTATCTGCCTGTTATGAATGATGTATTTGCGAAAGTTGACAGGGATAAAATCCATGGAATGATACACTGCACCGGTGGTGGCCTTGTAAAATGCAAGGACTTTGGCGAAAATTTATTGTATATAAAAGACAATTTGTTTGACTGGCCGTTCATTTTCAACGAAATATATAAGTCCAACGAAGTGGTTCAAAGCGAAATGTACCAGATTTTCAACATGGGACACCGCCTTGAAGTTTACTGCGACCTCGAGACCGCCCGGGAAGTAATGGCTTCTGCCAAGAAGTTCAATGTCGGCGCTAGAATAATCGGCCGTGTCGAATACCATTCCGATATATCCAATCAGGTAATAATCAGGGACAAGGGAATGGAATTTACTTACTGATATCTTTAAACGTTATATAATTCAATTAAGTCGCAAATACGGATTTCAAAATTAAACCTGTTGCATTAGGTATACAATGGGTTTTTTACGTTATTTATTATCTGAAAAGCAATATTTATTATCCATTGTTCAGTTTATATGAATTGTTTGTTGTTATGATTTAGGTGATGACATATAATATAAACAAATTATATTTGAAACCTAGAAATGATTAATAAAATACTTGATATTCTCCAGTAAAAGCATTATAATTGCCTTAGGTGGTGAAAATATGATAAAAACAACAGCAATACTGATGGATGAACTTAAAGAATATGTGAATCCGACGGCCAAGATTAGACGGCTCGTTCATAATGGGAAATTAATTTCTGTAGTCAGAGGGCTGTATGAAACGGATGGAAATATCCCCGGTTACTACCTTGCGCCGGCCATTTATGGACCTTCTTATCTCTCCTTTGAATTTGCATTGGCTTATCACTCGCTTATTCCAGAGGCTGTTTATACCTTTACATCAGCGACATTCGAAAAGAAAAAAACAAAGCAATATATAACTTCAATCGGTACGTTTACTTATCGCGATATCCCAAGTGAAGCATATCCTTTCGGTATTGTTTTGAAATCTGAAAACGGGTACGGATTTCAAATTGCATCTCCCGAGAAAGCAATCTGCGATGAACTTTATATAATCTCTCCACTAAAAAACAGAGGAGAGCTGGAACATCTGCTCTTTAGAGATTTAAGAATTGAAAGGCAAGAATTTTTTCGATTAAACATGAAAGACTTACTTGAACTAGCGGCTCATTATCAAACGCAGAACCATAAGTTGCTGCAGGCGTACATCAAAAGGAGAATGAAAAATGTATCAGATTATTGACCAGATGTTAAAGCAATACAATACGCAGACCGTATTTGATAAAAAGAATGGTATAAAAGAGGTCGTGCAGGAAATCGTTCTGTGTGGACTTAGCAGGGCGGGTTTTTTCAAACCTGCAGCGTTTTACGGTGGAACTGCTCTTCGTGTATTTTATGGGCTTGACAGATTTTCTGAAGATCTTGATTTCTCTTTAAAATCATCCAATACTTCCTTTGATTTATCTGAATATCTTCCTGTACTCGAAAAAGAAATCCGTTCCTATGGACTTAATTTTAAAATTGAAACGAAAGAAAAATCAGTTGATTCAGATATAAAGTCAGCATTCCTTAAAGGAAATACTAAAGAGCACATGCTGATGTTTTATGCGGATGAGCAGGTTGCACGTTCTATCGGTACAAGCGATCTTATAAAGGTTAAGTTTGAAGTGGATACTAATCCTCCTGATTATGCCAATTTTGAAACCAAGTATAGATTGCTTCCCATTCCTTATGAAATAACGCTTTATGACATGCCGTCACTTTTTGCAGGAAAAATTCACGCAGTTATTTGCAGATCATGGAAAAATCGGGTCAAGGGAAGAGACTTATACGATTATGTGTTCTATCTTTCCAGAGGGACAGCTGTCAATCTGGCACATATAACCGCCCGTCTTGCACAGTCTGGATTTATTCCATCAGATAAGCAAATCACGATAGATGATCTAAAAGAAATTCTTTATAAACGGTTTGTAAACATCGACTACGCGCAAGCAAAACAGGATGTCATTCCATTTATTAACAACACAAATGTGCTGGATGTTTGGAATTCAGACTTTTTTTGTAAAATAACAGAAGGGCTAATATAGAGGTAGGTGTTTATGAATAACAATTACAAAAAGTTTTATTTTTTATCGTTAATAGGAATGTTGGCAATTTCCTCATATCCAATATATATGGGAATTGTTACAATAAAGGATTATGTTATAAACGGATCGATTGATGTTTCTGATTATCAGAAATACATAATTCCTTACACACCCATCTGTATCGCATTGATTTTTATCATTGCATTGATTCCTTTGATTACCTTACTGTTTAAAAGATATGCGTTATTAACGGCTTCGGTTTTAGCAACGGGTGTGTTTTTTGCAAGTGAGATATTTTTTGAGAATATGATTGTGATGGATGGAGTAACCAAGGCGAATATTGAATCATGGCAGATGCTTTCATGTCTGCAAACACCTGAGGTCTGGAGAAGCGTTGGAAATCCTTTGATAAAGGAGTACAGCCCTGCTTTTAAAATCCATTTTTATATTATTGCTGTCGTTATAATACTGGCTGTAATAAATGTCATCTATGGTTTCTCGAAAATGATTATTGAGAATAATTTCACCCGAAAAAAACCATTGATTGCACAAGCTGTCTCAACTGCGGTTTTTATTGGATTATGCATCCTGGCTTGCTTTACCGCATTTTATAGAAATGGAACACTTAATATCTCAACTTTATCGGCGATACTAATGAGCCTGTTTTTTGTTGTTTTTGGAATTACAACAGGTGTTTTTATAGGGTCGTTTTTATATGGCGGTAAAAGTCGACGACTTATGCTGGTTGTACCTGCCGTTGTATCAATGATTACAACAATTGTGATGTATATCGGCGAATTGATTTTGATGAGTGGCGTATTGTTTAGATTTGGAAAGGGCATTATATTTGAACCAATCGGATTATTGCCATTTGCAGCAGTTGATCTGATGGTTATCTGTATG
The DNA here is from genome assembly GCA_964652975.1 of uncultured Oscillospiraceae bacterium. Taxonomy (GTDB): domain Bacteria; phylum Bacillota; class Clostridia; order Saccharofermentanales; family UBA5734; genus CAZZCN01. Next base: position 20,792 of record CAZZCN010000042.1, read on the forward strand.
TCCGGAATTTCGACATATTACATTATGAGACTTATAGCAAAGCCAGAATAAAGAGATAGAAACTTGTATATTGTTTGACAATAGATAAATATTGCATTATGAAATATATGTCATAATGCATTGGAAGGATTCTGCAATAAACTAGCAGAACAATATAAGAAAGATTATAAGAGGTATAATATAAATGGATGATTTCGAAAAACACTTAAATATGAAATTACAGAATCCTACATTCGCCAAGAAATGGCAAGAATCTGAAGCGGAACATGAACTTGTAAAGGCGCTGATTGAGGCTCGTAACGCAGCTGAAATGACTCAACAGCAGCTATCCAGCATGTCGGATATCGACCAGGCTGTACTAAGTAGAATCGAATCCGGGAAAGCCAATCCAAGTATAAAAACCCTCCAGAAAATTGCGCACGGACTTGGCAAAAAACTTGTCATTGAATTTCGATAATACTTAACATATTGTAAACACTTAAAAACACTTCGAAAATATGCGGAAACCAAAGATTCCATATTTACTAAAAAGGCATTAAATGATATTATAATATAAAGATGTCATTACATTTTATAAAATATCAGGAGGTGCCTATGAAACTTGATAAACACAGTAATTTACCCCTTTATTGCCAGCTGAAAGACTTTATAATCAAGAAAATTGATTCCGGTGAATATACCAGGGGTGGCAAGATTCCTTCAGAACTTGAACTATGTGAAGAACTCGGTCTTTCGAGACCAACAGTAAGACAAGCGGTTGCCGAACTTGTTTTTGAAGGCAAATTACAGATTGTAAAAGGTAAGGGAACTTTTGTTTCAGCCTCAAGTGAGAGAATCGATATAAACGGATTCAATTGCATGACGTTTTCATTTTTTAGCAACAAGGAGATTAACAGCGACGAATTCGATTCTTTCGAGATTATAAGCGATGTCAGCTCTGAGGTGAAAGAAGCTTTTGGACAACTTCCCGGCAACAACAACGGATTTATTAGAATAATGAAATCATTGAAGAATGCCGATGTTGTCTATGCTGTTACTTTGTCATACATACCTGTTTCGTTTTTCCCGAATTTAATTTCGGACATAGAGAACAACCGTTCCATGGTGGACATTACAAGCAACAAATACGCATATCTACCTGCGAAGGGAAACTGCAGCCTATGTGTAAGTCCTGCGGATTCATTTGTTTCAATGACTCTGGATGTTTCAAGGGGAACTCCTGTACTATCTTCGCTCAGCACCCTTTATTCAAAGAGCACTTCTGTTACAGAAGTTGTTATGACCTATATGAGAAGTGATATCTGTAAAATTAATTTTTAGCAGAAAAGACACGAAAGGCTTTAAATGATTTATTTGGATAACGCTGCTACAACCAAACCCTCTGAAAGTGCATGTAACGAAATAGCTAGAGTGTTGGCGTCAAACTGGGCAAATCCTTCGTCAGTCCATGCTATCGGTCATAGAGCCGAAAAGGAAGTGGAGCATTGCAAGACGAAATTTGCTGAATGTATCAAATGCAGCTCTGACAGGATAGTTTTCACTTCTTGTGCAACTGAATCGATAAATACCGTATTGAAGGGGTTTTGGAAGGCATATCCTCGGAGTGGCCGGCACATGATTACAAGCGTTACAGAACATATGGCAACTTTGGAGACCTGTCGCTATCTTGAGAAAAACGGCATTGAAGTGACTTATCTGCCCGTGGATGGTAAGGGAAAAATTTCAATTGCGGACATCGAAAAGTCCTTGCGAAAAGAGACTTCGCTTTTTTCTTTTACACACGTTAATAGCGAGACCGGAACAGTCTTAAACATTGATGAACTGGTTGCTTTCCGAGCCAAGCACTGCCCTGAAGTAAAAATCCATCTGGACTGCGTCCAATCTTTTGGTAAATTACCGACGGACATAGCAAATTCAGGTGTGGATTATTTTAGTGTATCATCGCACAAAATTCATGGACCAAAGGGGATAGGCCTCATATATTTTGGCTCTAATGTTAAAATTTTCCCGTTGATACACGGTGGTGGACAGCAAAAAAACTTGAGAAGCGGGACAGTTGATTTATCTTCGATAAGCGGTTTTTGTGCTGCGGCAGTAGAGGCTTTCAGTAAAATCGATTACAGCTTTGCATTGGCAACATCTCTAAAGCATTCTTTGCTCACTGAACTCGATAAGCGCAATATTAAATATGTCTGCAATTCTCCAGCTGATGCTTCTCCTTACATCGTAAACATTTCTTTTCCCGGCGCCAAATCCGAAGTACTCATAAGGGTTCTCGGAGAATCGGAGATTTATGTGTCTTCATCGTCAGCATGTTCAACGAAGAAGAAAAAGCTAAGTTATGTTCTTTCAGCCATGAACATTAAGGATGAATTTGTGCAGAGCGCAATAAGAATAAGCTTTAGTCGCAATAATACTTTGGACGAGATTGCAACTTTCTGTCAGAAAATCGATGATGCATTGAAAACATTACGTGTTTGAGACAAATACAATTTTAAAGCAAAACCTATATACTAAAAAACGAACCACCAAACATAGAAATATTTGACTCAAATATTATCATGTTAAAATTGAAAATAAAATTACTATATTATTAGATGAAAATTTAAATTATGAAAATAACTACCAAGACAAAGAGAGAAGGAAATTCAATAAATGAACAATACAACAGAAAATACGCCGGAAATAAAAAAAATAATACTAGCCAGAATCGGCGAGATAGCACTTAAAGGTCTCAATAAAAGCAAATTCGAAGCTAAACTTATTGCAAATATCAAGAGAAAACTTAAGGCGCTTGGTGTTTTTGAAGTTACACAGAGCCAGTCCAGAATATGGATCATACCACAAAATGACGATTCAAGTGTTGACGAAGCGATTTTGCGCGTTGTAAAAGTCTTCGGAATAGTATCTGCAAGCATTGCGTGGCAGTTCGAAAAATCAATGGACAATTTGTATAATGCATCGAAACTTTATATAACTGAACTTGAGAAGGTTAAGAAGCTCAAGACTTTTAAAATTGAAGCAAGAAGGTCCGACAAAAGATTTGAACTGTCATCGCCTGAAATCTGCACAGAACTTGGGGCTTTTGTTCTTGATGAATTTCCACACCTGACAGTTATGGTGAACAAGCCTGACCTTGTCCTAACGGTGGAGATACGTGAGGATGCTTATATTTACAGTGAAAAAGTTACTGGATTTCGTGGGCTTCCCGTTGGAAGTGCCGGCAAGGGAATGCTCTTACTGTCAGGCGGAATCGACAGCCCTGTTGCAGCGTTTATGATGGCAAGCCGCGGATTGGAACTTGAAGCAGTATATTTTCATTCGTACCCGTACACAAGCGACGAAGCTAAGGACAAGGTTATAAAACTAGCAAGCCTTCTAAAGGAATATACCGGACGTCTAAGACTCCATATTGTGGATTTCACTGCAATTCAGCTTGAGCTAAGAGACAAGTGTCCCGAGGACATGCTTACCGTTATAATGAGAAGGGTAATGATGCAGATAGCACAGAAAATTGCTGAATCTGCTGGCGCCAAGGCGTTGGTAACAGGTGAAAGTCTCGGGCAGGTAGCGAGTCAGACTCTTGAGGCAATTAATTGTACCGATTCAGTGGTTACAATGCCCGTGTTCAGGCCATTGATAGGAATGGACAAGGATGATACGGTCTTAATAGCAAGGAAAATCGGAACATTCGAAACATCAATACTGCCGTTCGAGGATTGCTGCACGCTTTTTGTGGCAAAACACCCGAAAACCAAGCCTTCACTTGGTTGTGCGATTGACGCCGAAAGAAACTTGAACATCCCTGAGCTTGTTACAAAAGGCCTTGAAAATATTGAGATAGTGGAATGAAATAGGAAGAAGCGAATGAAAACAGGAAAACTTAACAACGATGATTTGAAAAGAATAGTTCTCGAGAGACTGCCGGTCTGCAGTACCGAAGTTTCCAAAGGCCCTGCTACAGGGCTTGATTGTGCAATTCTAAAGAGCAGGGAAGGTCTTATGGTTATTTCGAGCGACCCTATTACCGGAGCTGCAAATGATGTAGGCAGAATTGCAATTCATGTCTCTTGCAACGATATCGCCTGCTGCGGAATAAAGCCTACAGCAATAATGCTTGTAATAATAGCGCCGAAAAGCTCGACCGAAGAAGAATTAATAAGTGTGATTGACCAGGCATCCGATGCAGCCCGCAAACTAGGTGTGGATATAGTCGGAGGTCATACAGAGGTTTCGGATTCTGTTAACAGGTTTGTGCTTATAACAACTGCGTTCGGATTTACAGATAATGCAACAGTTGTCAAATCTTCCGGTGCGAAAGTCGGTGATTCGATTTTAATGACTAAATATGCAGGACTTGAGGGAACTGCGATACTGGCAGCGGATTTTGGTGATAGACTTTCAGGTCGAATCAAGCCTGAAGAGTTAGAGAATGCAAAAAATCTCATTGATAATATCAGCGTGGTTGATGAGGGCGTTTTGTGCGGCAGCTTAAAAGTCAACGCGATGCACGATGCGACCGAAGGCGGAATCATGGGCGCAGTGTGGGAGATGGCGGAAGCGGGAGAGGTCGGGTGCTCGATTGATCTGGCCAAAATTCCAATTTTACCTGAGACCAAGGCCATATGTGACGCTTTTGAATTGGACCCATACAAACTTATTTCAAGTGGATGCATGCTCATTTCTACGGAAAGGGCGGATGAGGTTATCGATATGTTGAAAGCGAATAATATATTTTGCACCGAAATAGGAAAAATTGTTGAAAAAAACCGTACTTATTCTGATTTGAATGGTCAAATCAATGAATTATCAGCACCGCAGGCAGATGAACTTTACAAAATCACTTAAAAGTATTAGATTATAGTAGTGTTTATCTTAAAAAAGTAAAAGCGTGGGACAGTAAGATTTTTTGATATTAAAAATATCCACTTTGACAACATTACAAATCTTTGAAACATACATCGAGATTTGTAGACCTAGAAAAAACACAAACAAAATAAACAAACAAAATAAACAAACAAATTAAACAAACAAAATAAACAATACAAACAAATCAAACGATACTAACGATACAAATATTACAGTTAACAGATGATATAAATGATAAATATAGTAAAATAAATAATAAATATATTTGGAGGCCTTACATGAAATACGAATTTTTGAAAGTTGCAGACCCGGAAATATACGAAGCGGTTTTTGGTGAGATTGAGAGACAGCAAAGCAAGATCGAGCTTATCGCATCAGAGAATTTTGTTTCGATGGCGGTACTAGAGACAGCCGGAACTCCTTTGACCAACAAATATGCTGAAGGCTATCCAGGCAAAAGATATTACGGCGGATGCGAATTCGTCGATGTTGCCGAAGATCTTGCTATCAACAGAGCCAAACAGCTTTTCGGAGCGGATCATGTAAATGTGCAGCCGCATTCAGGAGCACAGGCCAATACTGCTGTATATTTTGCAGTTCTAGAACCTGGCGATATAATTCTTGGTATGGACTTGTCACACGGTGGTCATTTGACTCACGGTATGGCCAAGAATGTTTCAGGAAAGACATACAAGGCAGTATCCTACGGCGTTGATCCGAAGACATTTTTGATAGATTATGACAATCTTCGTAAAATCGCACTTGAATGCAAACCCAAGATAATCGTTGCAGGTGCAAGCGCCTACCCGAGGGCGATAGACTTCAAAAAATTCAGAGAAATAGCTGACGAAGTTGGAGCATACTTGATGGTAGACATGGCACACATCGCAGGACTGGTTGCTGCCGGACTTCATGATAATCCGGTACCATATGCTGATTTTGTTACAACAACGACTCACAAGACTTTAAGAGGCCCTAGAGGCGGCATGATCCTTTGCAAAGAAGAGTATGCAAAGCAGATAGATGGAGCGATTTTCCCCGGGCAGCAAGGCGGACCTCTAATGCATGTCATTGCAGCTAAAGCAGTTGCATTTAAGGAAGCGTTAGAACCTTCATTCAAAGCATATCAGCAGCAAGTTATAAAAAACGCAAAGGCGCTTGCCAAAGCTCTCATGGATAAAGGCTTCAAAATTGTGACAGACGGAACGGACAACCATCTCATGCTGGTTGATCTTAACAATATGGATATCAGCGGCAAGGACATGCAGATCAGGCTGGACGATGTCAACATAACGTGTAACAAGAACGGAATTCCGTTCGACACGAAATCTCCTTTTATAACAAGCGGTATAAGACTTGGAACACCGGCAGCAACAACCAGAGGTATGACAGAAAGTGATATGGAAGTCATTGCCGAATGCATATATCTTACAGCCAAGGATTACGAGAATTCAAAAGAGAAAATCATGTCCATGGTGAAACAGTTGAATGATAAATATCCATTGTATAAAGATATAATAAAGTAAGAGCAGTTTCCGTATAAAATTAATCGGAGAAACTAGTCTTACAATAAGAAAAAACATCTTTAACTGGCATTAGGGTAACAAAAATCCGAAAGTCACGAAAGATCACACAGGTTCCAGGAAAGAGGTACAAAATGTCAAACGA
>CAZZCN010000043.1:0-26935 GCA_964652975.1 uncultured Oscillospiraceae bacterium
ATATGCTGTAATTGACAAACAACTCTCCCAGATCATACCCATATATGACTGCTCCATTGAACTGCAGCGCTGCATATCCTTGATAATTTGCACCCTCCATTTTCAGATTGGAGTATGGAGTGTTTATCGGATAATCAAACGTATATGTAAATGCGTTTGTTGACGTACTGAATCCATTTGTCAATCCATCTGTGATTATGGAGCTGCCTCCATTCGGACCTTTTGCCAGTAGCTTTGTCTTTGCTTCCTCCGCTGTTGTACCTCCACCAAAAGTTATTGTGGTTGGGTACGTTTGAACCGTTCCAGCTTCCATGTTTGCTGTAAAAACGATTTTTGATATCGCTACATTTTTTAGTCTTTTTATAGATAAATCAACCGATAAAGCAATTTCTCCGCTCCCTGCATTAAACCAGTCACCTGTATCTATCATTCTTCCTGCGGTTCCCCATGTATCGCTTGATGCTGTTATCTGCAAATCCGCTTGAGTTAAACGTCGTTCTGTTAATATCCCCTTTGGGGTTCCATAGAATTTTACCCCTGTAAGTTGTATTGTGTCACCTGATTTCGGGTTATAAAATTCTATTCTTATATATTTCGCTACGATTGGTTTATCAAATCCCAATGTCGTCCCCTTACTTAAAGGTTGTATTGGCAAATAGTTTTCAAAAACCGCCACAGCTGTTCCGAAATTCACTCCGTCATTGCTTGCAAATACCTTGTATGCTGTGGGCATTGCCTCATAATCTGACCTTGGACATAAACTGATAGACGAAATACTTCTTGCTGATGCAAATTCAAAATCAAGCTTTGGATGGCTCTCTGATGAATATCCTTCATACCACCAGCCTCCTGATGAAGAAATCAAGCTGCTTACGAATGAATTTGACCCATAAGTCACTGATTTTGCCGACGCTACCGAAAGCTGCAAATCGCCTTTTTCATCCAAATCATAGCCGTATATAGCCGCCCCGTTTACTTGAAATGTCGGAATATTGATGGTATCGATTGCTCCGTCCATTTTTAAATTCATATAGGGGGCATCTATGATTTCATCAAAGGAATAGGTTATCTTGTTAGTTGTTTCGTTGTATCCGTTTGTCAGACCATCAGTGATGACTGCATTTCCTCCGTTTGGTCCCTTTGTCAAATTGGTTGCTTTTGCTTCTGCCATGGTTGCTCCTGCTCCAAAGGTTACGGTTGGGGGATAAAGAAATACTGCTGAGCCATTCTTGTTAGGAACAAACTCTATTTTTGAAATTGCTACATTCTTCTTCTTTTTTATTGTTAGATCTACTACAGTGTCTCCTGTTGCATTAAACCATACACCATCATTTATCATGGTGGATGCTGTTCCCCATGTGTCCTTTGATGCGGTTATTTCCAAATCCTCAACTGTCAACTTTCTCATGACAGGTGTTCTGTTATAGGTCGGTGTAGGGGAGGCATAAAATTCCACCTTTGTTAGCTGTATAGTATCACCGTTATTATAAGAGTCATAAAATTCTACTCTTAAATATTTTGTTTTTATTGGTGTGGTAAAAGTAATTTTCGTTCCTGACAATGATGCGGGAATATTTGTGAAGGATTGCACCTCTGTCCAATCAGTAAAATCTGTTCTTGAAAAAACTTTAAATGATTGTGCCATTCCAAGTAAATCTCCACGAGGATTAAACTGAATCGAAGTAAATTCTCTAGCATAAAAAAACTCAAAGTCAAGCTGTGGGTGGTTTGATGTTGAATATCCTTCATACCACCAGCCCCCAGATGAAGTAATTAAACTACTTACATATGAATTTGAGCCATAGGTAACCGACTTAGCAGACAATGCTGCTACTGATTGTTCTTCTATTGCAGATACTGTTACTGGAATCATCATGCCAATTACTAAAGATAACGCTAAAAACAAACTATAAATTCGATTTTTCATACTCTTCTCTCCTTCTATACTGTATATTTTCGTCAAAAAACACCTTGTTAAATTATAAATATATATATATGGCTACTTTCATTTATTTAAAAAATACTGCACAATTATTTAGCCGTTTAAAACTGCATCCATTGCTTTCATTGTATCTGCTACGCTCATCTCGCCTACAAGGTATTTAAGCATATAACTATTAAATAATGTTTGAAATGTAGTAACCTTTTTAACGTTAAACGAAAATGAGAACACGCTTTTTACATCATTTTGTGGATTTGAAACGAAGGCATCGCTATTTTTATTTGGAACAGGATAATTTCTCCAAATAGCAGAATCTTTCAGTGATTTAATTACAGGTACACCTGCTCCTGTGCTTACAAAAGCTGTTTGGCCTTCAGTAGTTGCAACAAAATAAGCTAATAAAGAAGCTTCATAAGGATTTTTAGTATAAGCACTTACCCCATAGCCTGTTGTCCCCATACCAACGACTGCCTTCACAGGTGTTCTAGGAAACGGCAAAACATCCCATTTCATGCCCATTCTTGATAGTGTAGTATTCACATCCGGCAAACCGGGGCGAGAAATAAAGCTAAATGCAGCCATACCTTTTTGGAAAGGGTAAGGATTTGCAGGGTCTGGTCTTAAATTATCATAAACATACTTTCCTTTCACAAGGTCAAGCAATGTTGTAAGTCCCGTTACGGTTTTGGTATCCGAAAAGGTTGCCTGCTTACTACCATTTAATAATGAACCACCGTAGCCAAGAGAAAAAGATGTCCATACCGGCTCCCAGTTGTAATTGATATCAGCGCCGTATTGAACTATTTTGCCGCTTCCATCCTTATGTGTATACTTCTTTGAAAGTGTTATAAAATCGTTCATTGTCCAACTTGCATATTTTTTTATAAAATCAGCTCCGGCAATATTTTCTTCAGCTTCTATAACCGAAAGATTAACAGCCGTTACCAAATGGCTGTATTCTCTTGGAATCATATAAGTTTTCCCGTTATCACCTTTTCCAAGACTCATTATATTTCCAAAATAGTTATTGCTGTCATAGCCAAATGTTTTCATATACGAGTCTAATGGCAACAAAACACCGTTTTGTGCAAACACTCTTGTTTGTAAATCAAATGTAAACAATACATCAGGCAGGGTTTTTGAAACAGCCTGCGTTAAAATTTTAGAATTATAATCTCCATTGATAGGTGTCAGTTTTACGGTTACATTTGGATAGACCTTGCTAAATGCCTTGATTATTGAGTTTGCAATTGTTTTTTCATTTGCAACATCAACACATGCTAAGGTTAATGTGCAAGTTTTGGGAGTAATCGTTTTAGGGACAGCAATAGCCGATGTTGTGTTTGTTTTCGAGCTTGCTGTGCTTGCTGCATTATTTGAATTCGCAGTACTTGAATTATTGCTTGCCACAGAATCAATATCTTTACTGTCGGATTGAGAAGCATTCGATTGAGAAGTATCCACCTTAGAAGCACCTGATGTGCTTGCACCGCTACCGGAAGCTTCCGAGTTCTTTACGCTTGGCTTACATGCATTTAATGATATAATCATCAACGCAGCGAGCATCATAGCAAGAATTTGTTTTGCTTTCATTTTGTGTTCACCTCCTTCATTTTCATTTTACTTTCTCCTCCATTTTTCATTTTACTTTCTCCTCCTTTCTTTCTTTTCATTTTCTCCTCTGATTATTATCAGCTAGGTATCACTCAACTAGCCCTGTGCGTTCAATACTTTCTGTGAATTGTCTTTGGACTACTATATACATAATGATTAATGGTAAAACAATTAATAATGCACAAGCCATTTTTATGGCATCATTACTGAAAATTGCTGAATTTGTTCCATATATGCTTGCAAATCTTGGATCAAAGAGTGTTTCAAACCTAACAATGGAGGGCATCAGCTCTGATTGGGATAAAAACATTGATGATGAATAGGTATCATTCCAATGCCATACAAAAGAAAATATTATAACAAGGGCAATCGCAGGCTTTGCAAGTTGCATAATGATCTGAAAAAATATCCTTAGAGGTCCCGCTCCGTCAATCCTTGCAGACTCCTCAAGAGCTACTGGCAGGTTTTTAAAAAACTGAGAAAATATTAAAACGAAAAGCCCTCCTCTTAATCCATGTCCTAATAGTTCGGGGACTAGTAACGGATAATAAGTATTGATCCATTGAAGTTGATTAAAAAGAAGATATCGGGAAATAACAATTGTTTGAGGTGGAACAATGATTGTTAAAATAACAAGTGCATACATCAGATTTCTACCCAAAAATTTATATCTCCCGATAGCATACCCTGCCAATGCACATGAAATGGCTTGAAATAATGTTGGTATCACCGAAAGTAGAATGCTGTTAAGAAATGTTCTTGAATAGTTTAATGTATCAAAAGCAGTAGTGAAATTTGAAAATTCTATCTTCGTAGGTAACCAATATACTACAGGATTTAAAATGTCCATCATTGTTTTTGGTGCTTTTGTGATGATTGTAATGAAAGGTAATAGAAATACAAAAGCAAATTCCAACAAGAAAAAGTATATAAATATTTTTGAACAGGTTTTTTTTGCAAAGGTTGCAGAGAAATATTTTTTTAAAAACCGATCATTCTTCAAAAAACCCAGGTACTTCTTTTTGAATTCCATTTTATCTCCCTTCCTTTCTGTTTTGGCGTGTTGATAATGCACCGATGCCCATGACCATGAGTACAAATACAAATATAATTACAAAATACAGCCATGATAAAGCAGATGCAAAGCCAAAATCATATTTTTGGAAGATACTTATCTTTATCATTTCAATTATTTTATTCATTGGATCTGTAAATGAATCGATTACTGAATAGATGATGTTTAAAATTATAATTGGAAATATATATGGAATTGTAATTTTCCAAAAGCATTCCCATGGTGATGCTCCATCAATTTGAGATGCTTCATAAATGCTTTTAGGGATGCTTTGAAGACCTGCAAGAAAAATCAGTATCTGCACACTGCTTTGCCAGATTATTACACCTAGCCTCGAGATCAAATCTTCACCGAGTAGCTGTTTCAAAAAATTCATTTGTCCAACTAATCTGCTCCCCAGCCCTGCATCACCTAAACCCAAATTCAATAAAACAGACATCACAGCACCTGCTAATATGACCGGCATAAAAAACACTGCCCTGAAAAACCATCTTCCTTTAAGGTTCTGATTTAACAAGGATGCTGCAAAGATTGAAAATATTATGATTATCGGAATGTTAATAAGTGAATTCATAAGCGTTCCCACAAAATCTCTTCCAAAGTCCACATCAGATATAACAGCCAGATAATTATCAAATTTTAAGAATTTTCCTCCAAAAAACTGATTTACACTTGATTCGGTAAAACTTAAATATAATGACGAAAGAAGAGGAAACATCCAGAATATAATGAACCCTATAATCCAAGGAATAGCGAATAGAAACCCTTCCAGTTTTCTTTTTTTGGTTAAATTATAAATTTTCAGATTACTTCCCTCCATTCATTTAATTGATTATTGTATAGGTATCAGAAAGTGCTTCTTTTTTTAATTCTCCATATTTATAGGCACTATCAGAATAATTGAAAATAACTTTTTTTCCATTTGCATATGTGCTTTCAAAAACCCTTTCATCTAACATTCTATGAGAAATCAGTTTTGTTGTTCCAATTGCCTGTACAATCTTCTGCGATAATAAAATGCTATCCTTATAATCGACATAGCGACTTGAATACAATTGCTCATAGCTTGTGTTTTTTAGAAGTTCTGCAGATTCATGAGTTATCTCGAATTTAGGGCTCAACCCGTATTCAATGGAATTTAATATAGCTGTTGAAGTGTCTGCTTCTAAATTTAAAGGTCTCGAATAGCAATTTGCAAACTTAGACGCTACCAATGAATAAAACGGTACACTTTCATCAAGTAAATATGTTTTTGATGTTTCAAAGGGAACATCAAAAATATCAGATACAGTTCCTAACAAATAGGAATTCGCTCCTTGTGCACCTACAGCAAAACCTGCCTTTTTCAATTTTTCTAATTGGTGTAAATAAGCTTTTATTGTTTGCCCCTTATAAAGTGGATTTGTCTTGTTAAAATCTGTAAATACCGTTTGGCCAATATGTTTTACATTAACACCATTCGAAGCCAATTCGCTTAATTGTTTTAATTCATTTTGAATATTCATCAGTCCGAAAATCGCATTGATATAACCGTGGCTATCTTCCTCATAGTCAAACCCGTTAGGATATGATTTTCTTGATCTTAAAAATCTTTCTTCAGGTGTTTTTACTCCTGTTTTTTGAAATGTAATATTAGAGGAGCCTTTATAATTATCAAGATAATTGTCTTCAAGCCATACAAAGCTTTTACTTTTTTTAATTTTTTCTATTGCATCTACAAGGTCATTTTTTCCTCCAATGAGTTTGGAAACAGGGTATTTTTCGGGCAGGCCGGCTGCATAACCATATTTTTGATAGCCTGCCAGTTCAAAACTGTATTTCCCGCCGCTTGCTATTAACTCATCAGCTATACTTGAAGCCTGCTTAGAATTTGTGAGAACAATATTCTTATCCGATAGAGATCCTTTGCCTTTTTTGATTGCCATAAATAATCTGATCAATATATTATCCTGCAATTCATTATCAAGTTTAAACCCCTGGTTTTTTAGATAATCTGAATAGACATCAGCACAGGTGACATATCCATTTTCGGTAGGAGATGATAAATCGTATTCCATTTCCTTATCTCCAACAATGATGCTTTTTTGATATTGCGCGACAAATATTCCTTTTGATATTTCATTTTGATAACTTTTTCTGTAGATAAATGCAAAGCCCGTTCTGTAAAAATTTATCCCCTTACTGCCTGGTGGAGACATATTAATTTTAAAATCACTTTCGCCTACCGTACCAATAGTCGTTAGAATGCTGTCTTTTGTAATAATACCGTAAACCGGCAACCTTAGTTGTTCTGCATATGCAATTTCTTTACCGCTAAAACTAATGTCGGTGCCATAAACCTCTTTAGAAAAGCCCTTATCTTCATAAATGCTATGTATTCTGTTGAAATAAGTGAGCGAACCGCTACCATCCGGTAAAAGAATATAGCCACTGTCACCCTGTCTTGCTGCACCGAGCATCGGAAAAGGACTGACTGACACTAATCTTGCTGATTTTGAGTCCTTAATAGAGTTAAAAGGAACCTTGACAACGACCCTCCCGTTAAGAAGAATTGTTTCAAGAATAAAATATATTCCCATTTCAGAGTAGTTAACCTCTAAAGCAACTCCATCTTTGATTTTATAAGGTGTTATTTGAATTTCGGGGTTAGTTATTGGTGTGACACTTTTTAAATCCCCCTCTTGTGTAACATACTCGAATTCAAGCGGTGCTTTAATTGCCATTCTGCCCAACGCGGTTAATTCGTCTTCAGGCTTAACCTTTGGCGAGCTGTATATTTCAGTTCCGTCATTACGATGAAAAGAAAAAACCATTTCTTCACCATTAAAGATCATTTTCAGTCCATTACTTTCAAATTCCTCTCTTCCGGCGATTTGATTTTGAAATTGTTCGGCATTGCTAAGCGTTAAGCCTTCCGAATTAAACTGAGTACTAACTTTGCTATTGTTAATTAATAGCATGATCAAGCCTGATATCAGTGATAAGGCTAAAACCGCGAATCCTGTTTTTATATAAATTTTTCTATTTTTAAGAGACAAGAATGCTCACCTCCCTGAATATTTGATTGACAAAGTCCACAAGCTGTCCAAAAAGACCAAATGCGATTACTATAAGACAAGCAATTATAACAGCGCCCAAAGCAGTCAATATTAGAACAATAATAGATTTACCCATTGTATAATTATGGACTTCCTGCTGAAAAACAAATGCCATGAAAACTGTTAAAAAATAAGAAATATATATCAATATACTTAAAAAGCCACTTTCTTCAAGGGACAGGACATTGGTTAACAATGCGACTGGAATACCAAATAATATTAATGGTGAAAGGCAGAACGCCCCTCCGACCATAACTTCTTTAAATTTCCCTTTTCCATCAGCTAATGTAGTAAATCCATAATTAGCCAGGCAGAGCAAAGCCCATGGAACGATACTAAACCCAATTACAGAAATCCAATCGGTTTCTTCAATGGGCGATGATCTATATAAAAATGATTTAATGAAAACACTTAGAATATTTACCAAAGTATAAGCACCGAGTAAAATAATCATATCACGGTATTTTGCCAATTGATTGTATTTAAATTCTGAAAACATATCAAATGGATGCAACATTGAATATACACATTTATCAAAAAGATTTTTTGATGAAAAATTACTGGTATGTATACTCTTTTTCTTTCTTTTTTTCCTTAAATAAGCTGTTAAAATGAATAGTATAACAACTATTGGTGTGATAACATTAAAATATTTTGAAACAAATTCAGCTCTGTTTTGTGTAAAAGCCAAAGTGTATCCATTTTTATCATTTGATAAAAGCGCGTAATGCAGCGCCTCGGCATAGTTTTGCTTGCGAAATTCTATTCTGCCTAATGCCTGTTGTGCGATATCATACTGACTGTTTACAGCAAGTGTTTTCTGCCAGTATTGTTTTGCATCATCATACTTTCCCTGACTGTAAAGGTTATTTGCAATATGAATATTCCGGGTAAAAACAGTTGGATTATAAACTTGCACACAGCCCCTGTCCGAATCCAGCACTAAAAGCTCATCCTTTGAATTCACAACAATGGAAACTGCATTTAAGAAACAGCCTTTATTAATACCATTATCGCCGAATGCAAATAGCATTTTGCCTTCCTTATCGTATTGATAGATTTTTCCGTATGACTGGTCCAACACGGTTAGGTTACCATAACCGTCAACTGCAAAATCAACAAAATTCTGACGTTTTATTTTTTGAAAGGAATTATCGGAAAAATCCTTGCTTTTGCCACCAAAGAGCACATCTCCACCGGATGGACTGAGCCTGCGAATTTGGTTTGTGGTAGCTCCGGTTGTGGAGGCATATATATATCCATCTCTTGTTCCGACATTGACATAGGAATACGGGAGTTTTACTACTTGTCCCTGCCGTTGCTGTTTTGAATAAAAAAACCGAACAAGCGTGTCAACCAGGTTCATTTCAGTTTTATTAGCACCAAAAAAGCCTCTGAAATTACCCTGAAGGTCAATCATATACAACCCATTTTCATTACCTTCGCAGGCAACATACATATATCCGCGACTGTCTACAACAAGCTTGGTTGGAACAAACTGGTCCTGGTCTACCAACAGTTCAGAATCCGGCTTTTTTATTTCTTTTGAAAGCTTGCCATCCTTATTGAATATTGCTATACGGGAATTGCCCGAATCCGCAACATAAATAGCATCATCCACCACGCAGATTCCTTCCGGGCTGTTAAGAATCCCTTCTCCAATAATAGCCGTCAATTTGTAGTTTTTATCAAGTATAATTATCCGGTTGTTCCCGGTATCTGCAATATACAAATTATCTTTCTCATCAATATATAAATCCTGCGGAGTTAAAAGTTTTTCATTTTTGTCTCCAAAGCTAAGAAAATATTCTGAAGGCAGATACGGCAAGGGTACTGATATAACCGAATTACTTTCGGTAACACAATAGCTCGGATAAGGCTCGGCAGCATATGTTAAAGCAGAAGGCAAACATAAGCAAACCACAAAAGCTATTACTGTTTTAAAAACGAATTTATGTGTCATTAAATGCAACCCTCTTCTTTTCTATGCTTTAATACCGGAATAAGCCATAGTGGAAACAACTTTTTTCTGAAATAGCATGAATATAACAATTGGAGGCAATACCATCAGCATGGAAGCTGCGGCTGCTGCACCAACTGTTCCAACGCCCGTTCCAGAAATGGTGGATAAATAATAGGTCAATGTTTTTAGCTTTTCGCTTTGAATAAACAGTCCAGAGGATGTTGTATCTCCCCAAACCTGTATAAAGCATAATATACTTATTGTTGCCCACGCTGGCTTTACCTGAGGAAGGGCGATGCTCCAAAACATTTTAACCTCCGAAGCTCCATCTATTTTTGATGCTTCAAATATTGCATCTGGTATTTGCTCCATAAACTGTTTCATCAAAAAAAGTCCGACTGGAAAGGCAAGCTGTGGTAGTATAAGTGCAAAGTATGTATTCAAAATTCCCAATTTGGAAATTACAATGTATCTTGGAATTTCAAGAACTTCAGGAGCAATCATTAAAGCCGAAACCACGATAGCAAACAAAACATTTTTCCCTAAAAATTTGTGTTTTGCCAATGGATAAGCTGCAAGTGATGATATTGCTACGATTAAAAACACAACAGATGAGGAGACTATAACGCTATTAAATGCATACCTGACAAACGGCACCAATGAGGATGATACTGATGATGTTAATGCTGAAAAATTATCCATGGTTGGTCTTTTTACAAAAAATGTGGGTGGATAAACAAAAAGTTCTGTTAATGGCTTGAATGCAGTCGATATAAGAAATACCAACGGCAAGATCATAAAAAGTGCCATTAATGTCAGAAATATAACGTTAAAAGCAAACCCATAATCAAATAAATTCATTTTTATTCTAATTCTCTGCCACCTATTCATTACAATATCTATCCTCTCTCTTTGTAAGGATTATTTTTTCACTATTCATTATTACTACCCAGTACAGAAAAGCACCATCTGCTAAACCCAAAAATAATTAGAAAAAGGATAACAGCAACTGCGCAGGCATAACCAAGCTCATATCTGATAAAAGCATAATCCCTCATATGTAGAACCAGTGTTAATCCAACATCATTCGGACTTGGAAATCCCACAAGAGCTGCTCCTATATCACCTACTCTAAAAGACCCGACAATTGTCAAAATAGCTCCAAACAAGAGCTGTGGCTTCATGGATGGAATAATGACATACCATAGTTCCTGAAGTCTTGATGAAACACCATCCACTTTAGCTGCTTCAATTAATTCCTTGTTAACAAGCTGAAATCCTGCAAGAAATGATAAAAACCCCGTACCTAGACTCATCCACAAAGAAATAAAAACAATAACAGGCACGATTAGTTTTACATCCTGCAACCATTGCAAAGGTTCGTTGATAAATCCCGCATTAATCAAAAAACTGTTTAAATATCCCTGGCTGTCATTTGCAAAAAACACCTTCCATACAACGGCCATAGCCACTCCCGAAATCATAGAAGGAACATAAAAAATTGTTACATAAATCATACGGAATCTATCGTTGATCATGTTAATAAAATACGCAAATATAAAGGCGATAAAATAGCCGGCAGGGCCTGTTATTAAAGCAATAAACAATGTATTCTTAATCGAGGTTATAAACTTATCATCCTGTACAAAAAGGTTTAAATAATTCAAAAGCCCTACAAATTGCGGTTTTTGCAGCATATTAAAGTTTGTAAAACTAAGATAAACAGCTAAGATTGCCGGTATTAAAATAAAAACTGTAAAAGCTGTAAAAAAAGGCAAAACGAAAATGTACGATATTAAATTACTTTTTATTGACGAAAAAACACCGTTCTTTTTCACTTTAATCCCTCCCGCTTTATAAATTCTTCCTTTTTCCTTGATAATTCTTTATTAATCTCTTTTGCGGCGTCTTCAAGAGCAATTCTTGAGGATTCACCCGAAATTATTTTTCGGTTCCATGCATTTAACAACTGCCTGTCGGTATAATAACTGCCTGGCACTACAGGAACCGGCTTGTTGAATTCCCACTGTTTCAAAATAACACTCAGATATTCTTTTTTGAAACCAAGATTTTTAATTGCATCAACATTGGCTGTATTCCATTGTGAACCAACGCCGAGTAAATATTGCACTTCCTTGCCATATCGTTCCTGTGTGGGTGCTGACATCCACCATTTTAAAAATTCCCATGCCATCTCCTTTTTATTGGATGAATTCAGTATAATGGCAGCCGATGTTCCGGAAGGAGCCTGTCTATCAATACCCGTCGTACCATTGTGTCCGGGAAATAACGCCATCGCCCACTTCCCCGAAAGTTCAGGGGCTGATGTTAAAAGTTTGGAATACATATCATAGCTGCCTATTCCGATCGGCATTTCACCGATTCTCATTCTTTGAAAAAAGTCTGCCTGAAGTGGCATTTTGTATTTATTAAAAAGGTCGGTGTATTCGTCAAACGCAAGTATTGACTGAGTGGAATCAATGGCAGTTTGTGTCTTGTCCTGTGTGTAATAATTGCCACCCGCCTGAAATAAAAATGGCGTGAAACCACCCGGACCGGATGGATAATAGAACTGCATTCCATTTTCCTGCAATATAGGAAGTAATGCATATATATCATCAAATGTTTGTGGAACCTTTAATTTTATATCATCAAAAATATCCTTTCGATATATCAGGACTTGAAAATCCGCATTTTCAGGCAGAGCATATACACCGCCATTATATGTATAGCAATCAGTTGAGTTTTTAATAAGCTGCGAAACTATGCTTTCGTAGCCTTTGAATTGCTTCAAGTTAACTACTGCATCTCTTGCTGCAAATTCTACTGGTGTGGTCGATCCCATTCCAAGGGCTATATCCGGCGTTTTCCCTCCTGAATATGCTGTAATTATCATATAATCAGACAAAAGTGGCATTACATTAAAGTTGACTTTAATTCCCGTTTTTTGTGTAAAATCATCATTAGTCAGTTGATTTTGAAGTTGAACCCAGTCACGCCCTCTTGCCACCCAGACATTTAATGTCTTTTCATCTTCGCCTTTCTTCTTTTCTGGTAGAAAAGTATTAATGAGACTTTGAAACATTGCGAATGTATTATCCAATATTCCCGCCTTGAATTTTGGTATTTTTGAATTTTCACTGCCTAACAGCATATAATCAAGATACAGTGGTGATTGTGAAAGAGATGTGGCAGAATTACTTAAGGAAATAATGATGTTGGAGAATTCATTCAACTGTCGCGGTACCAGTTCTGGGTCAGCAATCATTTTATGAAAAGTTGAAATAGCAAGCATCAATGAAGAGGAGACTTGTTGTGTGTTGCCTTGACCGATTTTAATAATTTCCTCGTTACACCGTTCCAGTTCCTGTGCTGCATAATTTAAATCACTGATCAAATCAGGAATTTTGTTTTGTAAATTGTAGTCCCTGTTGACATCTCCCCTAATCTTTCCACCGCTGTCTTTTACAGATGCTGTTATTAGATTTATTTGTCTAAAAAGCAAATCAAGCCTGTTTTGAACATTTCTTAATTTATACACTACCTGCCGAAGAGGCCCTATTACAGCAGTCAAGGTTATCGTATGTCTGCCAGCTGTAAGGTAAACCAAAAATGGCTTATTCTCTTTAGAAATTAATTTTTCGGCAGACCATGTGCTGGAAGTGAAAGGGTATTCCAGCAACTCGGAAAAAGGAATAGTTTTATCAATCTCTATTTTTCTATAGCTGACAAAGCCACTTTTAGGAACGGCATACCGAAAAGCAATTGTATAGAGCCCGTCTTTTGATACATCAAATTCCCAAGTAGCACTATCTCCACCATTTTGCCAATTGGAACCGCCAAATGTATTGTAGACAATATTTGTTATACCTTTAGGTGATGAAATAGGATCATTTGTCCATTCAGCCCTAATTGACGAAGAGGATTTATAAGCAACTTTTTCACTTTCAAATTTTATCGGGGTTATATCTTGTTTTGGTTTTTGTTGATGTTCGTTTTCATACTGTGCATAATTTTTCATCTTGAAAGGCGCTTTCAATGAAATTGATGAAATGACAATATCACCTTCTTTTGATACTATGCTTAATTTATGTATGCCCTTTGAAAAATAGAAGCGGAAAGGCTCCTTATAAAACCCTATGCTGTCTGAAATCAATTTATTTTGATATTCAAATGCCTCTTGTTGCGATCCTCTTATCTGGTTGCCCTTTTCATCAATTGTATTTGATGTTGATTCTGTCCATATTCTATTAAAATTAACATAAAACGCCTCGTCAAAGGGTAGCCTGTCATTTATTAATATCTGGCGCTCCGGATTAACTATTGAGCCGCTTTTACAGATATATTCAATGTTTAAATTGTAAAATCCATCCTGCAAAATATTAATATCATAATCCAATACTCCATTCTCAGATGATAATACTACATTTTGTTTTTTTGAATATTCCTCTAAAATCATATAATTTTTTGATGAAACTGTGTTTATCTTCGTTGGCTCGATACTTATATCCTTACCATTATAATCAATAGCCCCTTTCTGACTGTATTCAGAAAAATAGTTTCCGTAATAATAGGTTTTATCCGCCTGTCCAAGTAGATCAATGCTTGAATGGTTTAAAAGAGAAGAGACACTACTTTTCTTATTTGAGCTCAACAAAAATACTGTTGTAATGATAATACATAATACAACTAATATGGAAACTATTCTCTTCACGTTTAAATTCTTCATCTTTCCCCTCCACCATAGGAGCATGAATATATAGTGTAAAAACTAATCAACAACCTTATGTACTGAAAACTCTGCAATATGAGACATATAGTTACCGCCATCCGATCGCTGTTTTTCAATATTCATTTTTATATACCTTGCGCTCACAGGTGCATTAAATTTGAAATACTGATGTAATGCAGGATTTGGAACAGGATAATCGGTATAATTTTGACCTGTTATTTGTGTCCAGCTTATTCCGTCTTTGCTATAGCTGAAATAGAACGCCTTCGGGAAGCATAAGGCATCTCCTCTCGGAAAAAGTTCAATTCTTCCTACATTATAGCTGCTGCCGAGGTCTGCAATGATAAATTGACCTTCAACACCTGTTTGGTCGGATGCCGATGACCATAATGTATTCACCGTGTCGCCGTCTATTAGATTTCCACCCTTCCAGTTTGTTGAATTAAGCTCTGATGAAACCCTAATACTTTGAATAGGAGCAATTTTTTGCAAGGTTTTGCCGTCTTTATAATTCCATGTCTGTGCATAACCTCTTATAATCTTTTCAGGGGCATAAACATACTGCTCGGGAATATTTTGCCCATAAATTTTAATTTTGCTAAGAATTGCCTGCACCATAAAAAACCCGTTGGGTGTAAATCGTGTCATCTGAAATTTGATATATTTTGCTAAAACGACGCTATCAAATTTGAATACTACATCATCCTTTGTTGCCATTGTTGGAAAATCTAATATTTTTCCGTTTGAAACCTGCGTAAAATTCACATTATCAGTGCTGTATTGTATGTTAAAGGCTTCCGGAAAACCCCCTCCGTCAAAGCCAGCAATAGATATAGCGCCAACATTTAATTCTGATGGGAGGGTAACAATAAACTCCTCTGCATTTGGATTAAAAGTATACACAGGCACAGTCTGCCAAACAAGATTTTCATCATAAGCGATAAGATTGGAAGGTGTATAAACAGGTGCATAGGCATTGCCCTCAATCCCTTTTGGCTTAATCCAGGATAAATCGGAAAGGGAAGGATTTTGAATTTTATAACAGCTTGTTCTTGCCGTTTCCTTAGAGTTTATTGGCATTACTTGATAAGCAGAACCCGAGGAGATATTTTGCCTAACCTCATAGGCAACCGAATCAGAAGGAAAATCATAAATTTTAACCAAATCAGAGGATGTATAATTTCTTTCTGCAATAATGATTTGAACACTGGAAGACAAAGCCATTGTCCTTTGCAAAGTAACATAGCCGTTTGAAATAGAAACCCGCATTTGCGGCAATGCCATCATAATAGAAGAATCCGCCTCATTATCAAACCAAGTTTGCGCAAAAACCGCCTTTATATTTCCGTCATCATCCATTACAGCCGAAGCTGTTCCCGTGCTGAACTGTTTACCGTTTAAAATTGTGTTCCCACAAACCAAAATGCTCTCTCGTTCAAATATAATACCATCCTGCGAAGAAGCCCATTCTGTCAAGCAGGAGCCGTCATCATTATAAGTTTTAAATATAGCAAAATAGCCACCTGCACTATGAAATACAGTTCCATAGTTTAGATTATTCAAGTAATTCTTATACACTAAATCCTTAAAATCAACACCGTTTGCCTCTGCATAAAACATTACCGGTTTATTGTCAATTTTGCTAACGAAATACAGTCTTAGAGTATTTGAGCTTTCGTCATATGTTAATGAGGGTCTGCTCATATTACCCGAAAAACCGTCCACACTAACATTCAATTTAATGATGTCATTATTAGTAATGGTTATATTACTTTGACCTTTGTATTCTATAATCGCAATCTTACTGCTTCCTTTTTTAATTGTCTCAACAGCAATATAGGTTTTATCTGCTATTTTCACAAAAGAAGGATTTTTAATACAATCAAATCCGCTTTTATTGATCAACAAAAATTCTGCATTATAGTTTTTATCAATTTGTTCGTCAAAGCTCATTTTTGCATATATTTGTGAGCTGTTTTCACCGCCTTTTTCATAGGCAAGCAGATATTTATTGTTATAGAATATCGCATTTGGTGCTTTTGTTAATGTATCCCCTGCAATAGGGGTTTTATAAAAAGGAATAAAAAACGCTTTTGAAGGATATTGTGCTGTTATACCAACATCTTCAAACTGATACCACTTTGAATTTGTATTCGAAATTCTTTTTAATTTGTAAGTTTGCAAAGTGCTATCCCCAACAAAACTACTATCTGAACCAAATATTTCAATTTCGGAATATTGTGTTAAGGAGCTTACCCCATCCCAAAACGCCTTTGTTGTTTCAATACGAACAAACTTAGCGGTAACTGGTGCTGCAAAATCCAATTTATTACTTATTTCCAATATTGGATTTGGAAAGGTATATACAGCGTTTGGCACCGGTGTCCAATCAATACCATCTATGCTTGTTGAAATTTTAACGCCCTCCGGAAAACCATATTTGTCGCCTCTTGAATATAGCGTTACACCCGACACATCATAAATTCCGTCCAATTCTGCATAAACCCAGCAATTTGCATCACTTTGTGATGAGAACATATCATTTTTATTTCCGTTTATCAAATTCTCAGGGCTCATATTTCCACCAATGGTAGAACTAGCCTGAACGCCCAAAATCGGGAGTATTTTGGGTGTGGCAGCAAAAACAGGCATTAAAGTAATCATAAATATAATAACAACTAATAAAGAAATTCTTCGTTTTTTGTTTGATAATATAGAATTTATCATTGAAAATACCCCCTATCTTAAAATTAATGAACGAAATTCAGCAATTCCTGCAAGTGGAGAATAATTGGTTTGTAAAACAGTAAAGCGAATATATCTTGCATTAATGGGATTTTTAAAAACTATGCTTTTTGGCTTATAATTATCTTCATAGAACGAGAAATTATTTGTTGTTAAGCAATCTTCCTCATCTAATTGATAGAATGTTTTTCCATCTATACTGTATTCCAGCTTAATTTGTGATGGCCAACCCACATAATCTGTTCTGGGTTGCCAATACACCTTTGAAATTGGATACTGTCTTCCGTAATCCAGCAAAAAATAAGGTGGATTGCTTTCATCAAAAACAGCTGTCCAATAAGTATAATATGGACCATCGGAAATGTAATTTTTATTTGATTTTGCATCGGCATCATCAGAAGCAACTGTGCTGTTAGGCAAAACCTGAATATATTCACCAATCAGTTCATTTTGTGCCAAAACAGTAAAGCTTCTTGTTTCACTGACATTTGAACCCACCGAATTTTTCGCTATGACACGATAGAAATATTTTTTTCCTAACTTCAACGGCTCACGCAGGGTATACTGCTCTACAAGTATGTTATCTCTATTCATAATAATATTATTAAAATTCTCGTCAGTTGATATTTGAAGCTGATATTTTGATGCCATATAGGTTGGCACCCAATAAAATGTTGTTCCCCACAAGACCTTTGCTTCATTATTTAATGGACCTAATAAAATCGGCTTTGAAGGGATAAGCGTATTTTTTATAAGACTCACTGACTGCCCTGAATATAGTTTGAAAAATGCTTCTAATGATGCAGGCCTTCCCGTATTATCAAATACTCTTATTTTCGTAAGCGGTGCCGATGCACCAGACGAGCTAATAACCTGAGTGGTAGAACTCGTTGCAAAGGCTTCATTTGTAATAAACTGATTTCCTCTCCAAACCTCAACTTTTTTCTGGGGATAGGCAAGACTGACCCTATGAGTCCAACCGTCTATTGAACGACCGTACATAACTGCCTTTATCTCATTGTTCTCAGTTGCAAATGCCATCTGCGTTATGTTTTGAATAGACCCGTCACGAGATCTCTCCCCTGTTAAAATATTTTTTGAATCCGAGAAATTTACGCCATCCTTGCTTGACATAACCATCATTCTTGTAGGCCAGGTGTCATTTCTATAGGCCAAATAATATGTATCATTTATTACCGCTAGTGCTGTTTCTCCCCCTTGGCATATTCTTGCTTCATATTTCCAGTTCATTGGAATTTCTTCGGTTGATGTGAATAAATAAATAAACCCTACATGGGAGCTTGCTCCGTCAAAATTAATACTGTCTGCATACATTTCCCATCGATTTTTGCTTTTGTTATAATATATAGATGGTCTTCCCATTAAATCATAGCCATCGGTTATGCTGTTTTTCCTTTTATAATTTGTTATTTTAATTTCACTGTCTGCACTATCAGAAATCCCTGTTTGTGAATTGCCATTTGCTCTCCATGTTATTCCATCATCAGAGGTGGCAATACCTATCCAGTCAACCCCTCCTTGTGTTGTTAATTTTGCGTTTGTGTAAGCCATTACCCATTTCCCGTTAGGACCTATTGCCACAGACGGATCCTGTGAATGCACATAACCCCCTTCTGACTTCAAGACAACCCCATGGTATGTATATGGCCCTCTTAAATCCGGGTCCTTAGTTGTCATTAAATATGAGGTATCGTGACCATTACAGTCAACTGTTCCCCACCCTCCATAATATACATACCATGTCGCCCCTTTTTTTACTATCCAGGGTGTATAAACATTTTGTCCCCATGCAACCGGATTTCCCTGATATTTTACAAAAAAAGCATCCATAGGGTTTTTGCAGGTTATTCCCACATTTTGAAAAACATACTGCCCTGTTTGTGAAACAGATGACTGAAAATCGTTTGCAAAAAAATTATTATCTTTATCAAACATCAATGCCTCTCTCATTGTTTCCTTTGAATTCATAGCTATGGTTGAGTAGTTCTTCGGAAGTGTTTGATAATAGCGGAATTCATCATAATTAAATACATCGCGTAAATATTTTTTTATTGAAGTAAATCCATCGTTTCCACCAATATTTTTTGTTGGTGGCTTTGGTTGTATATATACTGTGTTATCTTTTTCAATTGCTGATGATGTGCTTTGTGAACTTGTTGTATCGTCACTGTTGATATCCCCGATTTCTACAGAAGCACTGCTAGAAGAACTCTCAGAAACAGAACTGCTGCTCGAGGTTTGATTGCTGTCGACAGAAACAGAAGAGCTCGGATTAATTTTATTATCCTCTCTATTGCTAAATACAAATAAAAGGATAATTCCAATCACCAGCACCGACACTCCGGCAATCAATATCACTAAATTTCGCTTATTCATCAATAAACCTCCCCAAAAATGTTTTATATCTGTTTATTTTTCTATGAACTTTTTCATATAATTAATTTTCGTGTAATTCGGAAAACAATTTTCATCCTGCCAGGAATAAAAAACACATAGCCAATATCCGCCTTCTTCTTCAAGGACAGCTGCCTCAGGAACATGAGTTCCATATCCTGGGCACGGAATTATTCTTCCCTCTATCATCCAGTTAATACCGTCTTTGGATGATGCCATAACGATTTGTCGGTGTGGTCCCGTTTTCGTGTCAAATCCGGGGGCATCACAAAAGCTGTAATATATATCCCCTGCTTTTACAACTGTAGGGTTGGGCCAATCCTTCAATTGTGGATTATAGTTGCAACTAATTATTTTCCAATCATCTTGTTTTAGAAATTCGCCTTCATTTTCAGCATATCCCATTGATAAAAAGGTACCCGGTAAATAATAATCAAACCACATTTTCCATTTGCCGTCATCAAACATCAAAGATGGTCTGTGATAACTTCCAGTTCCTTTTGGCATCGGTTCTCCAGCAATCCAGCGTTGCTCGTATTCTTTTTCCCATATTAAAAGAGGTGTTTTTGATTTTTCCCAATGTATGCCGTCATTCGATTTTGCACCCATGACATTGTTTATAATGATATATTTATCAATTTCTTTTATATAGCTAAACCCAACTGCAGAATACGAAATGTAAAACATACTTTCATTATAAACAACACTTGGATCTCCCGCATGGCAATTATCAAAATCTTCATCTCCTGCTGTCAGTATTGGTTTCCACAGCTTGCAGTTCATTGTAGTATCCCAGCAATCCTCTCCGCTCCATACCTCCCAATTATCGAGGTTCTTCCCTCTTGCAAGAAATATAGCATCACTGCCCTTGAAGCGAGGATTAAACTGCTCTTCGCTTTCACCAAAAAAATACAAATAATACGGGTACTCAATATTATCTGTTTTCACGAGCTTAGGATTATAAAGATTATGAAAATTATACAGAACATACTCTTCGTTAATCTGCCATTCCGAAGTCAAGTCTTTACAACGTTTTTCAAAGGTATCTATGAAATCCATTTAAATACACCTTTCTATTTACAGATTTTGATTTTTACAGGACCGACAAGGCCTGATTTCCTGTCATTTTTCTCAAACTCGTTTATTACAGAATTTATTACTCTTATTTCAATCTCATTTTCACCATCTTCTATATGACTTGTTATATCCGCTTCGTATGGTGAAAACAGCATTACGCATACTTTTTGTCCGTTCACAATAAGTTCTGCTAAATCACATACCTCCCCAAGCGAAAGAATGTAACTGGTGTTGCCCTCTTTTTGTAAATTAATGTTTGTTTTATATATGCCTTCTCCAGAAAAATAAGGTTGACCTAATTCGCTCCATTCTTTTAAAGGGGCTTTATAGGTTTGGCTATTTAAATAAAGCGTAAAATCATCACTTAAATTAATGCAAATCTCTTTTTTGAATTCATCTCTTATATTGGTGTCTGGCACTTGTTCCGACTCAAAAACAATAAAAATTCCGTCATATTCCCTTAAAGATAAATCAATAAGTGTTTGATTGTTTTTACATTCATAACTTACTCCTCTTTTAACTCCATCAATTGGGTCAATAATGCAAGGCGTTCCCTTAGCATTAAATGAAAAGGTATGCTTGCAGGCTGTCTGTGCCTCATTGGTAATGAAATATATATCATTTTCACCATCACGTCTATGTAGATATTTTATATTGCCATCGGCTCTGTCTAGAAACAAATCCTTCTTAACAATATTTTTTATAGATGTAAATTCAAAGAGGTTTTGGACGCTGAATTTATAGGTATATGCTTTATATATTATATTTCTCGCCATTAAAGATGTGTTGCTTAAAATCATTATTCTGCCTAACAACTCATCAAACTGTTTTTGCATATTCAGTTCGGTACAATATTTCGGTAAATTTCTAATGAATATAACCGCTACACCATTTTCACTTAGCTCATAAAGCTTTAAAAGCGTTTTATATGGCATATGTTTCACATCTGGAATTATAACAGCATTGTAATATTCATCGTTAACCTTTAACGTGTTTTTTTCCACAATTTCAAATGCCTCGTCATTAACAAAATCAAAATCAACCTGTGCCTCTAATAATGAATTTGCAACATTCTGCAAGAACACATCATGCTCCTCACTACATTGCCAATCAAATGGAGTTTGACTGCACTGAGCATTTGCTATCGGATAGTAAATTGCTATATCAGCAATATGATTTCCTCTTGTAAGAATATAAGAAAGCCTTGCAATATAATCAGAAAACAAAGAATAGTGCTTCCAATAAGGATTTTGATAAAATTGAGATGGTGGGCATTCCCACATTCTTTCCTCTCTGATTGAAAAGTAAAATGCGTGTTGAACAATCATATTAATTCCGCGAACATACTGATAATTAGCAATTCTACGCATTTCTGTAAAATTCAACGCCCATGTTGTTAAAGCATAAGTTTCGGACAATACTCTTGGTTTATTATATTGATGCCCAAATGAACTGACTACCTTTTCATTTATTTTCTCGTTGTTCTGGTCAATTCTATCTGTTCCTGCATAGGATAGTCCGTTTAATGCTCTTGTGAAATTGCCGTGTCCAACAACGTGATAAGGCAAAAAATCCTCCATATGAAGATGCCCGACAAAAAGCATCCCTCTCTCTTCACAATAGTTCTTCTGTGGCAAAAGAAAATTATCAAGATACATATCACAAGTAGTTTCATAAAAATCTCTGCGATAAATATGGCTGTCGTGCAAGTTATAAAATATATGTGGCAATCTGCTTATGATGTCATAGCCATTTTTATTTTTAAAATAATCTGAAAATGTATCTGTCCACACTATTGTGTCAGAATCATCAAGATTTGACCATGGTAATAATTTCAAGTTATTATAAAAGCCCGCTTCATCAGTAAAAAAGCCCTTAACTGTTTTTCCAAATTCATTGCCAAAACGGCTCTCATATATTTTATGTGTATGCTTCATGAAACTTTCACAAGCATCTCTGTTTAGTATATCAATATAATATCCTTCTGAATAAGCAGGATGCCAATAAGTATATTCTTTGCTAAATACATAAACGGTTATGTTTTGTTCCAACAGTGCTTTGAAATCATAGCTACTTTGAAGAATGAATTCATCATTGAATTGAACAAAAACGGCAATTATATTTTTGTCCTTAATACTTTCAATATCTTTTACTGAATTTAAAACATTAACTCGTAAATTTTTACCGCAAAAATCGGGGTTTTCTTCTAATACTTTCCCGCCGGCATAACCACTCGGAAAATTATCCTCATCATAAAGCCATATTTTTAATCCCAGTTTTTTTGCTGTTTCTATAACAAAGCCGATTCTTGCAAGCCATTCTTCTGACATATAAGGAACCAAAAGCCCTTTTCTTGCATGAATAAAAACCTCGTAGACATGCTGCTGCTTCATCTGCTCCATCTGCCATTTTAATTCGTCATACTGCAAGTTATCATTCCAAAACCAAAAAGGTGCCGGATAATAATGGGTTGGCGGGTTCTTCAATTCTTCTAAATTAAACATTGTCTATTTACCCCTTTTAAGTTTGAATAATACTGCAAATTTATTTATATATACATTTTTTTAATTCATCTACCATTGCATCAACATTTTCCAACGGGACATAGCCTGGTATATCATGGCTTGACGCAATATATCTTCCGTTTTTCCCCAAAATTCTGAAATTGTCTCTGATATGCTGCCTCACCTCTTCGGTTGTTCCATTTGGTATGGTAAAGCAATTATCAATACCACCATAAACAATTAATTTATCGCCAAAATTATCAGAAAAATACTGCTTATCATTGCAATTAGACTGCAAGGGGTTTATTCCATCAATTTCGTACTTAACAAAGAGTGGCAAAATATTCATAACGTTACCGTCTGTATGTAAAAAAACCTTTTTGCCAAGTTCATGTGCTTTATCAATAACTGGTTTCATAAAGGTAAAGCAGAATTTTTCAAGCATTTCAGGAGACATGATTTCACTACGGGTAGTGCAAATATCCCCAGCGAGGTAAATTACATCCACATCACATTTTACGCAATTTTCAACCAATTTAACTTGTGCAGCGCTTATCTTATTCAATAAATCCAAAATCTCATCTTCGCCGTCAAAAAGTGCAAGGAAAAAATTTTCAAACCCAAAATGATTGACTAACAACTCCATTGGGTGTCCTATTAATGCAAATAATGCTTTATCAGGATGCTTTTCTCTGTCCGCCTTAATCTGTACATAAATATTTTCGTCATCCATATCAGGAATGGATACACCCTTAAAATCATCAACTGTTTCAAAGGGATGCTTTACTAACCAAATTGTTTTTTCATCGCTTTTCATTACCCATTTATCCGCAACCTCTGGAAACCATGGAACCAAAGGAAATGTCTCTATTACATCAGCTCCATAATGATTTATTCTGAAATTATCTCCAAATCTTTTATCTAAGTCGGCCATCAATGGTCTATCCATCCAAAAATTAAACGGAAGTCTGTCCGGAATTTTATTTTCCATCACAAAATGTATACGTTCTCTAGAGTTCATAATGCTTTCCTCCTAAATATTATTAAGCACTTTTCTATGCAATATCATTTTATCATAATGAATGAATTAAAAAATAGGCTAATACCACATTTTTATAGGCAATTTCCACTTTTAGGCATATAAAATATATTTGCCTAATACATTGAAATTTTCTTGTATGCATATATATTCCCGTTTTCGACAGTTGAAAGATTTAAAAAGGCTGTAATCCTTATTAATAAAGGATATACAGCCTTGATACGTGCTTAAGAAAACGTTGTATGTAAATTTTATTTTAAAATATTTTTGAGTATAATTACCACGAAGAAAAGAAAAATACAAATAAAAAAACTTTTACGTATGCACAAAAAACCGTCCAACTGGGTAGCTGATAAAGAAAGAGAAAAGGTACTTGCAAAAAATAAAAAACAGTGGATAGTCAGTATCAATATACCCCGTATTTGTGTGCGGCATTATACATTGCAATTACATTCTCCGTTGGAGAATTATCCTGTATTGCATGGGTTGCAGCAAAATGATATCCGTATCCCTTCATCATAATTTCTAATGTATCTTTGACATTCGCTTCGGTTTCCTGAGCAGTGCCGTATGCAAGAGGACCTGCTGTTGAAATGCACCCCCTAAAAGAAAGTCGTCCGCCAAAATGCTCTTTAAGATAAGCGGGGCTCATATTTGTCGCCTCAGGCTGCAAAGTATCCACACCTGTCATTCCCATTTCAATAAAGTCCTCATAAGCCCATGAGGAGCTACCACAGGTATGAATCATTACAGGTAGATTATAGGCTTTTGCCAAATCAATAAACTTCTGATGACGAGGACGAAAAATCTTGCGGAACAAATCAAGACTAATCATAGGAGTATTCTGCGTTCCTAAATCCTCACCGACC
Organism: uncultured Oscillospiraceae bacterium; assembly: GCA_964652975.1. Taxonomy (GTDB): domain Bacteria; phylum Bacillota; class Clostridia; order Saccharofermentanales; family UBA5734; genus CAZZCN01. The sequence continues at coordinate 25,074 of CAZZCN010000043.1, forward strand.
CACATAAAATCAATCTTCCCCCTGTACATTTCAAGCGTTCTTTCCATTACAGCAAGATTCATTGCGTTTCTGCGATCAACAAATTCGAGAGCAGCTTCATTCTCGGTAATTAGATGGACTAAAATATCCTCCATACCCATAATTCTGCCATTTGAATTAATTATATCGGGAACACCGCCACTTCCAATATAAATAGCACTTTCCTTGAAGATAGAAAGCTGGTCACCTATTGCCTTATAATCAAAATCATCAGGATTCGGGACAGGATAATTTCTTATAATTTCATCATCTGCATCTGCCAGTGGAAAATCACAATGATCCCAATATCCTCCTGTTTGATGTTCAATCCAACGCATATAACAGCCCTCTAAAATGTTAATCATTCTATTTGGTAATTCCTTAAAAAGTGGTGGTCCGATATATGGTGCACCTATCCCTCTATAATCAACACCCAAAGCTTGATTCACTAATTCTGTATTTCCATCTGGGATGCCGAGAGTTTGTGCCAATCTCATATGTATTGCTCCATTTGCCTCGTATCCAATTGTAACTCTATCAGTTTTTTCCAAATTAAATGTTTTCAGAACTCTTTCTTTTGATGTCATAGTTTCTTTTGCTTTATTTATTAAACTCATAAAAAACTTTCCTTTCAATGCTAATAATGTTACAATAATATAGCATTAAATAACCTTTTTCAATGCACAAAAGAATATAATAATAAAACAAAGGGACCATATGTGGGTGTAAAAATGTTATTTGAAACAGATTTATTATCAATTAACCTTTACCAATGTGAGAATGCATTTAAAACAAATGAAAGATATATAGATAATGATTATTTATTATATGTGCATAATGGCAAAGGCAAATTCAAGATTGATAAAACAATTTATAAAGCTAAAATTGGGGACCTATTCTTTTGTAGATCCAGAACAGGTAACACAATCATCGCAGATGACGCGACTCCGTTTTTGCTTACTGGAATAGACTTCCATTTAAAAGGTCAATTCCATGATGTACTTGAAAATATGCCAGAAACAATAAATATTTTATCCCATCAGTTTTCTATCGGATTAATACTTCATATGATAAGTGTATTTAAAGAGGGTAAAATCTATTCAAAAGAAATATGCAACTGTATATTAAAAACCTTTATACTCGAGACACTAAAAAATTCAAAATTGGGGTTGAAAACAAAGGAAAATATTAAAATTAACATGCTCGGCTTTATTGAAGAAAATTATAATAAAAAAATAACCTATAAAGATATTTCTCTTATCACGACATACCACAAAAATAGTGTTAACAGAATATTAAAGAGTATTACAGGGTCATCTCTTCGGGAATATATTGTTTTGTTAAGAATAAGAAAAGCTATTGAATTACTCCTTTATAGTAGCAAATCTATTGGCGAAATTTCAGAAATTTGCGGTTATAATAGTACAATATTTTTTTCAAGACAATTTAAAGATAAAACAGGTAAAAAGCCAACTGAGTTTCGAAAAAGAAGCGGTACAAATTATTAAATGTGTTTTTGGCAAGTGCTATTTTCTTGATATTCATGTATAAAAATAATTAGGTTGAATGAAAAAGTAACATCGCTATACATAAGCCAAAAAAATTATAGGACAAACTTCCTGTTTGCAAGGGGTTTGTCCTATTTAAATTGAAACTGCGCGGATACAGGGAAAATATCAGTTGCTAAGGTATCCACAATATGCTCATTGGTTTCACCACAGCATATATTCGGTCCACGAACGTCTTCATCATGACTAGCATTCACCTTGTGAATTTCAGCTCTACGGATTTTGGTTTATAGGGCTTATCCCTAAGACATCTTTCTTTACTGCCCACAAATCAAT
>CAZZCN010000044.1:0-1797 GCA_964652975.1 uncultured Oscillospiraceae bacterium
GTATGTTGCTATCGTTCCACAAGCCTTGTAAATTTGCGGGAAGAGAGTTTCTTGATGAAGAAATCAATAAATATCTTCCGTATTGAAACAACAATTCCTCTAGATACCTGCTGTTGTTTTCGTCAGAGCCATAGCAATCCAGTAATTTATCCGTAGTAACCTGCGGAAATTGTGAACCAAAACTGATTTCTGTTCTGCTGAACAAATGACCGTAATCCTCTAAATGAATACTAAAAAGTTCACCGAAAGATTTCATTGCCGCTTTTTCAATAATTTTCGTAACGTGCGAATGTGGATTGCTTCCTTTGAATTTTGGATAGTTATCTATACTGCTTACCAGATAATTTTCATTTTTAAAATCTGTTTTTGATGACATAAGAATCATGGCATCTGTGGCGTTTTCAACTTGCAAGGAACCATCAGACTTTGCTATAATAATAGCACCGCTGTCTGCTTTTATCATTACCTGTGTTTCAAACAGCATTTTGCTGTCAGCAACCATTCCTTTACCTGTTATTTTGTTTTTTGATGATCGGTAGGAGACATTTGTTTTGGATATTTTCTCATATCTGTTGTTTCTGATGTCAAATTTTAAATCCAGAGAGAATCCTATCTTATCCTTCCCGGCAGCGGTCAAATGAATAACCATGACATTGTCGGGGAAGCTACAGAAATAATCTCTTGTATAAAAGGTATCTCTCCCCTCATTCTCATAACTGACTTTGACCAGACCTTGTCGTAAGTCCAGTTCTCTGCTATAGTTTACAGGTTCGCTGATTTTTGAATCATTTAAGAATTCGATGGCAATTTCACCAAGATTTTGATAACTCTCCCAGCCTGTTCTATATCCGGTTAATTGCTCCTGCAAAGACTCTGCACCGGAAATGTCGCCGCTGAATAATTTTTCACGAATTCCACTTAATGCCAAATAAGCATCTTTTCTGTTTCCGCCTGTGTATTTTCCTTCTTTGTTATCATAATAATTATCAATTGGATAATCATTCTTGTTAGGTCCACCACCCCACAAGGTAATTTCGTTTATTTGAACAATTTCTTTGTCGGTACGACCAAAAACCATGCCGCCTATATTCCCGTTTCCAATTGGCAACCCCTGAGACTCCCAGTTTTTGTCATACTGATTGAACTCATCTGTTTCAAGCAGGTTCTTTTCATTGAATATCGGTGCATCAGCCTGTTTGTCATACCATAATTTCAATTCGTTGTTGTTATCCATCAATTATTTTCCTTTTGCAAACTATTAATATTTATTTTATTCACTTATACAAATTAAATTTGAACAATAAGTAATTTTCTATGTATTAAATTTTTTGTACGCATTTATCACTGCTTTTACATTTTCGATCGGAGTATTCTCCAGAATGTTATGAATAGTATTGAATACATAACCGCCATTTTTCGAAAATATTGTAAGTCTTTCCAATACTTCGTTTTCAACCTGTTCAGGCGTTCCGAATGTTAATGTGGTCTGATTATTAGATCCTCCGCCCCAGAAAACCAAATCACTACCGAATTTTTCTTTTAACATTTTTGCATCCATTCCATTAGCTGATACCTGAACTGGATTGATAATATCAACACCCATCTCAATAATATCCGGCAGTATCTTCACTATGCTTCCACACGTATGATAAAAGGTCTTCCAGTCTGTATTATTGTGTACCCATTGATTGATTTTTGTGTAAAACGGTTTATATAGTTCCCTAAAAAGCTCTGGTCTTATAAATTCGCTTTTGTTTGTTCCAAAATCAGTCCCGCTTATCCAGATTATCTGAATTC
>CAZZCN010000044.1:1897-26867 GCA_964652975.1 uncultured Oscillospiraceae bacterium
ACTCTTTCTCTGCTTGTCATATATTACTCACTCCAATACTTATTCAGTCGAAATTAATGATAGGTGCAAGATATATATTAATTATATACTTGCACCTACATTAATTACAGTTATTTAATTCGCCTTTCCTTGAAGGGAATTATTATGAAATAACAAATCCGTCAAAATATATATCTTGATTGTTGTTATATCCCATTAAGGTAAGTGTTTTGCCCGCTTGATAGGTAAATGGTATGGCATATGTCTGCCAGCCGTTTGCATCTACTCCGCCAACTTTGTATAAATCTACAGCATAATTGGAATTGGTGTCGTTATCAAAAGTCACCCAATTACCTGGACTTACGGATTTCGAACTATAGGTTAATGTATAACTATTGCCAACGGTTAACCCTGTCATTGTATAGTTATAGTAACGCCATGTACCATCAGCTTGATGTAACCTTATAGAAGAACTTCCAGTTTTAATGAAGGCTGGATCGAAGTTATTTGCAAACAAAGCGCTGTTTCCTGTCCAATTGATTGCGTCTTCAAAAACATTGTCTGGTGCAGCTACAATAAACTCATCGTAATATACTTCCTGAGGGTAGAAGCCCATTATTGTTAAAAAGTCACCTGCAGTATAAGTAAAGTTATAACTGTATTTTTGCCAACCGTTTGCATCTACACCGCCAACCTTATATGGTGCTGTTGCAATATTGTCTTGGTTGTTATTTAAATATATCCAGCTGCCGGTTGTAACAACTTTTTCACTAAAGGTCAATGTGTATAGTTTACCAGCTGTCAAGCCCGTAAATGTGTACTTGTAAGATCGATATGTTCCATCATTCTGATATAACTTTATTGATGATAAGCCGGACTTTACAAAATTCGTGTCAAAGTTATTGGCAAACAAAGCGCTGTTCCCTGTCCAATTGGCTGCATTTTCAAAATCATTGTCTGGTGCAGTCACTTTAAACTCGTCATAATAACACACTTGGTTGTAGTATCCCATTATGGTTAATAAATCACCTGTATGATATGTAAAGCTTACCGAATATTTTTGCCATCCGTTTGCATCTACATCGCCAACCTTATTTGACGCTGATAAAATATTGTCTTGGTTGTTATTAAAATATATCCAACCACCGCCTGTAGAGGATTTTTCACTAAAGCTCAATGTATATTGTTTATCTGCTGTCAAGCCCGTAAATGTGTACTTGTAAGATCGATATGTTCCATCATTTTGATACAATTTTATTGATGAATAACCGGTTTTTACATAGGCGGGATCAAAGTTATTTGCAAATAATGAACTGTTGCCCGACCAATTGATCGCATCTTCAAAAGAGTTGTCCGCCGAAGGCACTAATGTTACACTAAAATCATCGTAATAAACTTCTTGATTATAGAATCCCATTATAGTTAATACATCACCTGTTTGATAAGTAAATTCTACACTATATGCCTGCCAGCCGTTTGCATCAACATCGCCGACTTTATAAGGTGCTGTTGCGAAATTATCACCGGTATTATTGTTTATAAACATCCAGGTACCGGTTACAACTTTTTTCTCACTAAATGTTAAGTTATATTTACGTCCTGCAGTCAATCCGGTAAATGTATACCTATAATAATGCCATGTATCATTAGTCTGATATAGTTTTATTGATGATGAACCGGATTTTACATAATTCATATCAAAGTTATTGGCAAATAATGAACTGTTACCTGACCAGTTAGCTGCGTTTTCAAAACTGTTATCTGCAACAGGAGTAGCGACAACTGCAAAATCATCGTAATATACTTCCTGATTGTTGTAATAGCCCATGATGGTTAAAACGTCTCCAGCTGCATAAGTAAAGTTATAACTGTATTTTTGCCAGCCATTGGCATCAACTCCGCCCACTTTATAATCCGGAACATAAGCGATGTTTGCAGAATCGTTATTATTCATGTAAATCCAGCTACCAACCGCTATTACCTTTTCATAAAAAGTAAGTGTATATTGCGTGCCAGGAATTAGATCCTTAAAAGTATATTTGTAGTTTCTGTAAACACCGTCAGCCTGGTACAGTTTAATTGAAGAATTACCTGTTTTTATGTTGGCTGAGTTAAAATTATTCGTAAAATTTGTACCACTACCGGTATAGTTGTAAGCATCATTAAAATCATTATCTCCGGTGGTAACATTGCCAACCAACAGTTTCAAATCATCGATATTGATTACATATTCTGACCCGGCAACCGTATAGCTAATCTCAATTATTGAAATGTTGCCTTTATTCAAATTAGAGTTATTTGCGGTAATATCTGCGATTTTAAAATTAAATGTTGTCCATATATTGCCGTTTAATGTTTTTGTAAAAGTTGCTCTTTGAGAGTTATTGCTGTTTGCAAATACAACCTGAACAGAATTTGCAACAGATCCAAATAAACTGACTTGAACTGCAGAGAATGAATTTAAATTAGGAAGGGTATGTTTTACTCCGCCAGCTCCTGTTTGATTTTGAGAAACCTTGATTGATGAATATCCATTTAGTTTTGTTGCTGTATCACGCTCTACTGTAGATGTTAATCCAAGCTTGGTCCAATCCGCAGAACTATCTAATTCACCACTATCAATCATGCTATCCCCAAATACGGTAGCAACCGGTCCTATTCCAAGAAGACCCTTTTTAACTGCCAGTAAATCACTAATTGTAATAGTTCCTTTGTTATCTATATCATTTGCCAGAATTTTTGCATCATTAAAAATGGATGCCTTTAAAATATTACTTTTAATTGCCGCTAAATCGTCAACGCTTGTTATTCCATCACCGGTTGCATCTCCAACGACTGATGCTGTATACGTCAGGTCAGCAACAGAGACAGTCATACCTGTAGCTATTTTAGCTGAATCACTTACCGGACTAACACCGTTTGTAACTACGACAGATGTTCCTGTGACGCTAAAATTTGCTTTGAATACCGATACCAGGGTATTGTTCGGGATGTTGAAAATAACCCCTTTCGCTTGATCTATGCTATACGATGTTTGAAAAGTCCCTGTAGCCTGCACAAGGGCGGTTACCATTGTAAAAATCATTGATACAGTCACTAACACAGATAAAATCTTTTTCATTTTAATTTCCTTCTTTCTCATAAAATTTCCTTTCTTCATAATAAATTATTTTGTACTTCTCTTACAGCAGTTTGCCAGTCAAAAAGTCTTTACGCTCCTTTCTTTTTACTTTTTGCCTTAATCTACTCACAATGAAAAATTGTTCTGCAGATAGATATTTACTAAAATTATTAAACCTCCTTCTTTACAATCTTTTTTATTGCCATTTAATTTAAGTTCTTCAAAATCGATACTGATAAAATCTAAATATTCCATGAAAGTAAGAGGTTCGCAGCAGAAAAAGGTTCAATGACCAAATCATCATAATATACTTCCTGGAAGTTATAATATCCCATGATTGTAAGGAAATCACCGGCACTATACGTAAAGGAATAGCTGTATTTTTGCCAGCCGTTTATATCAAGATTGCCAATCTTATTCAAGTTACCGGCAGTAATGTTATCCTGTTTATTGTTGAAGTAAATCCAACTACCTACTTTTATAACTTTCTCACTGAAAGTCAAAACGTATTGTTGACCTGGTATAAGATTGGTAAATGAATACTTATAATATCTCCATACTCCATCTTCTTGATATAATTTAATTGATGACTTACCAGTTTTGACATTTAAAATGTCGTAATTATTTGTAAATTTGTTGGCATCATGTCCCACCCAATTGGCGGTGTCCTCGAAATGACTGTCTGGGACTTTGATATCGGCAGGTTGTATTTCCTCGATTGAAATGTTATCAATATAGATTGTCTGCAGCCTGTCGCCGATTATTCTAAGTTTATAACTATTATCATTGGTTTTAGCTACGAAATCAGTACTATAATTCTTCCATTGGTCTGTGCCTATATTGTCATAGATAGAATAAGTATCTCCGCTCCAAGCCAAATCTCCAAGATTTCTATAATCCAACCTAAGAAAAATTGCATCGCTTAGTTTATTTGTCGCCAATAAACTAAATGAGAACCTGTAAGTCTTACCGGAAACTATGTTTAATGGGTTCTTGTATTCTATTCCTATCCAGTCACCTATGGTATTTTCATTCTTGAATTTTAATGAGGTATTACCATATTTCTTAATATCCCACGAAGTAGAAATATTAGCACCTATAGCCGTAACCCAATTGGCAGGGTCATCAAAAGGTGAGTCAATAATCGTAGTTGGATTGACAATAACCTCTTCAATTTTTATATTGTCAATATATATGACTTGAGCCCTGTCACAAATTATTCGCAACTTATAACTGTTATCATTCGAATTTGCAATAAATTCTTTGCTGTATTGCTTCCATTGATCTGTTCCTATGCCTTCATAATAGGATACTGAATCAGTTGCATATTCTGCATCACTCATTCCACGGTTATCAAGCCTCAAAAACAGAGCATCATTGGCAGAATTTGTTGCAAGCACACTGAATGTCAACTTATATTTTTTTCCGCCGATCAGGTTCAATGGATTTCTATATTCAATTGCAACCCATTGGCCACCAGGAATTATTCTGCTGAATTTTAATGAGGTGTTGCCATCCTGCTTTATGTTCCAGGAAGTAGAAATGTCTGCACCGATACCCGTTACCCAGTTGGCAGGGTCATCGAAAGGCGAGTCAATAATCGTAGTTGGATCGACAATAACCTCTTCAATTTTTATATTGTCAATATATATGACTTGAGCTCTGTCACAAATTATTCGCAGCTTATAACTGTTATCATTCGAATTTGCAATAAATTCTTTACTATATTGCTTCCATTGATCGGTTCCTATACCTTCATAATAGGATATTGAATCAGTTGCATATTCTGCATCACTCATCCCCCGGTTATCCAGCCTCAAAAACAATGCTGCGTTGGTAGAATTCGTTGCTAGTGCACTGAATGTCAATTTGTATTTTTTCCCACCTATGATGTTCAATGGATTTTTGTATTCAATCGCCACCCAATTGCCGCCGTTATCTGTTCTAGCGAATTTTAACGATGTATTGCCATCCTGCTTAATATTCCATGAAGTAGAAATGTCTGCACCGATACCCGTTACCCAGTTTGCAGGGTCATCATAAGGAGAATCGACAATCTGAGTGGGATCGACAATAACCTCTTCTATTTTTATGTTATCGAAATAAACGACTTGAGCCCTGTCAAAAATTATTCGCAGCTTATAACTGTTATCATTTTCATTTGCAATAAATTCTTTACTGTATTGCTTCCATTGATCTGTTCCTATGCCTTCATAATAGAATACTGAATCATTTGCATATTCTGTATCACTCACCCCTCGGTTATCCAGCCTCAAAAACAGAGCATCATTTGCAGAATTTGTTGCAAGTACACTGAATGATAACTTATATTTTTTTCCTCCGGTTATATTTAAAGGTTTGTTAAATTCTATTGCTGTCCAGTTGCCGCCATTATCAGTTCTTTCAAATTTTAGTGATGTATCTCCCACACTTTTAACTTCTCTTGAAGTGGAAATATTAGCACCTACTCCGGTTATCCAGTTGTTTTCATTTTCAAATTCAGTATCTGAAGAGACTGTACTTCCTCCGCCATCTGAGGTATCAATCTCAAAGTTTGCCATTATATATTTGTTGGAACGTATATTAGTGTCTGTGCGCATTGCTGTCTTGACTCCATCGGACCAGCTGACAAATTTGTAATTTGGATTGGAGGTAGAAGGTTTTGATACAATTCTGGGTAATGCCGTAACAGATGTGGCATCCCCGCCAGCCTTGACCGTCTGGCTCATATCACCCTTGATGTATCCTCCTATGCTGTTCATAACGTCATAGTTAACTTGAAATTCATTATTCGAAGAGGATTGAGCTTTGACAACAATTTCGGATATCTTTGAAGTTATTAATCCATTAAATTCAACTTTATAAATCACTTTGTAAATTCCGGATATGTCTGCCAGAATCCTGTCATTTTTTATTGAGATAATTCTGTTAAACGGATCCATAACGGTAATGTTACAGACATGTCCTTTGCCTGATAAATCATATACGGTCTGTTTTACAATTTTTGCGTATTGACCCATTACCACATCAATATATTTTACTGCCGACCAGTCATTAAGACTGTTTTCCACATATTCTATAACGGGTTTATTTGAAGAAGATGATGATGATGATGATGTACTTGATGTTGAATCGGATGATGAAACCGATACTTCGCTTTCAGAGCCTGATACGGTTTCGCTGCTGTTGTCAGAGCTGCTCGATGAAAGTGCCGATGAAGAAATGCTGGCGGATTCAGAAACAGAGGATGGAGTTGAAGGTTTACATGCGGCACACAACATGACCAACAAAACGACTAAGCACGCGAACATTGATTTAGTAAATATAGTTTTCATAATGACTCTCCTATCTTTCTTTCAGATGATGTAAACTTTTAGTTTTTTTCAAACATCCTGTCTTCTATACACTTTTCAGCTTTATGGTACAAAGACCATTCAAACAGATTTTAATGGTTTTAATATATTTTTCGTTTTCAATCATTTCAACTGGCTGGTTTTCGTAAATCTCAACATCGCATAATGAATAGATTTTTAGCAATGCAACTCCATTACCCTGTAAAATTATTTCGTAACCATCTTCATTTTTATCAATTGAAATAATATCCGTTTCGTTATCATTTGTTAAAACACTTATCTGATCTTTCATCGTTAAAATCGCCATATAATCTCGATTAACACTTAAATTGAACTTTTCGTTACCCCAACTGAGTAATGCGTTTTCTGTCTCGTTTTCGTCCCACCAGTTGACATTAAGTAAATAGTAAATCACTGTATCATCATTTATAAACCTGCTAGACGATACATAATGCTGGCTTGTTATGCTGCTGTTGTTTTGCAACATGACTTCGTCTGATAAAATCCTGATGTATTTCTCATAAACATCACGGATGTTTGGATTTGCAGGAAAATAACTGCTGTTAACAAAAATGACTTTACCATTGCCTAACTTGTGTAAAATGACATTTTCGTGTTGCGTTGAATCTTTTAAATTAGTAATATGTGCTTCCTTTGTATCAAATACAGACGTTTTGTCAATTTGAGCCCCAATCAATTCCTGCAGTAATTCACTGTCAATAATATCGGACTGAGCACTTAAAAGTTCTTGTTTGTCATAAGATATAAATAGATGAGGCAGTCCGAAAAGTAAAATTCCACCATTTCTTACGTATTGTATGAATTTTGCGAGGTCATTTTCCTCCAGTGACTGGTTTCCAAGCATGAAAATAAACTTGTATTGTTCTAAAAGCTCACAATCCGCTTCAACAGGGACAATATCCAGATCACCATAAGGCATTCCTGTGAAAAATCCCCATTTGCTAAATTCAGTTTCCGGATGATATATTGCATCAAAATCGGCATTTGGATAGAATATCTTAAGTAAATCCCAGCTATCCTCCATCTCGCTGTATTGCCATTTCTCATCAATCTGCGCCCAGGAATTCTGTTTCGTAAATAATGTATAGGCATCATGTTTCCCGTGAAGTACGGCAAAATCCACCGAATTTTTGCCTCGTCTTGAATGGGTTTGAACGAATTCATAAAATTTTTGTTGAACCATTTTATGGTTTAGACAAGCCGGACAGAATCTTTCAAAATCGAACAGACCGTCTTCTAGCCTCCAGAGACCCTCTTCAGTATTAATCTGTGATGCACCCAGCATATAAGATTGAAATAGAACAAGCATAAATCTTCTATATCTATAAATGTCATCATGGGGAACAGTTGACCATTGAATAGCGATATGAACACCATAATTTTCCTTATGGTATGCTTTAGAAGCTCCCCTTAAGAATGCTAAAGCTAATTCATTTGCCTGATACATTGATTCTAAAATGAGATATTTCATCCCGGATTTATAGAAATACTTGAAAAGTGCTGATGGTCCTGAATGTCTTTCTGTAGCAACACTAGCCAGTGAAATGTTATTACAGAAGTATTCACTGCCATCCTTCATATCTTTTGCAATATAAGGATCGATAAATTTTGATATCCCATTCCTGTGGATGACAGGTGTTTTTGTAGGGAAAATCCCATAGTGCTTCATTTTACGGGAAAACACACTTAAAAACAGTTCCTCCCTGCAGTTCGGTTCGTTAGCACCCCAGTAATTATAGGAGCCGTCATTTTCGTGACACTGTGTTCCAAGAAAATATTCGCTTTCAAGCCATTTACTTTCAGGATTTGCATTGCAACCGTTAAGTTCCCTTCCATCAATCATATGTGCAAAATACAAATGTGCGCTTTCACAGAAATTCCTGATATATTCCCAGACATTCTCTTCTGATATGAAACTTCCAGACCATCTATATGAAGGTCTGAAAGTTATAAAATTACCAATCCTGTTGTTCACATACCATAGCAGGAACTTTTTGAAATCAGGAATGTTCTGGTCTATGAAAATAGCATCAGATGTCCCGGTAATAACTTTGTCTTCTTCTTTGATTATACTTCTGCTTATCACAGCTCCCCTGGTTTCATTTTCACATGAGATGCAAAGTTCTATATCAGTTGAAACTTTCTCTGTCTTCAATTCAAAATAGTTTATACCTTTGAGCTCGAAGATTTCATTATAAGTTTTGCCATCAAAATTTATAATGACTTCACTGTTTTCCTTATCAGTTTGTATAATGACCGGAAATTTCTGCTCGACAGTAATAATATCGGGACATGCCAGGATTTGAAAATCGGAATAATAGGAAAGCAGTTCAATGTCTTCTAAAAAGAATTTCCTAGGTATCGATTTATTGTTGATAATTTTAACATTCAATATATTGTCAGAGTCATTCAAAATCCCTTTTTCTATATCAAATTCAAATGCCGGATTCGTGTATATCCGCTCGAATTTTTCACCTTTGTAAATTAGGTTTTCGTTTATATGTATCTCAAATAAAGGCCATTCTGACTTAGACAACCCGTCGCCAAGATATCTTCCCTTAGTTAAATCAGAATCCCTTTCAAATTTATTCATTATATCTTTGCCTTCAACTTGAAATTCAGGTGCCGAAATCTCAATTTCTCCTGAAATATCAACAACATTCAAGTGGATCATTATAAAATCAATTTCCCCGATAATCTTGAAAGATTTTGAAAATGTCTTATTCGTTTCACAAGCATCTTTCAAATCAAGTACTATGGTTTCATCTGAGCTATCGTAATAATTGCTCGGGTTTGTTTTTTTGTAAAATATTTCGGCGGATAAGACAAATTCAGAATTTTCATTAAGAATTTTGTTCTTCGTACTGACATCTATGCTGATTTTTGCTTCAGCTGATTCAAATCCAATTTCATTAGATGAAATCTTATAATAGAATCCTCGATCATATTGTTCATTTTTGCATGATATTTTCAGTCTTAGATCATCTTCCTGTCCATATAGCGAGTCATCAAGTTTGCGGTAATATAAAGGAAAATAGCTTTCACATCTGTGCTCCTTTGGATAATCGCTTTGTCCAATCAGCCTTAAAGTATAGTTTTTATTTTCTTCAACTTTATCCATATTAAAACTGAAGCTATAATCCATATCAGGATTTAAAGCTGTTTTTTCCAGGTCATCGTTGAATCTAATTTTTTCTAACTTCTCATATTCAATCATTTTTGCTCCTCGGAGGATATCATCATTTTCTTTGACTCGATAAAATCGTTATAGTCAATGGAATAAAGGGCTCCTTTATTTGCATATATGTCTTCATATTTATGGTTGTAATAGTTTGCGATTTCCTTCTCCTTGAAAATCAAAGCAGTTACTTTATCCTGGATTTCTTTTGGTGCATCTATTAAAAGCTGATATTCCTGAATCCCGCGTTTAAGATTTTTGTATCTAAGTGAAAGGAGAGGCGATCCGTTATTTGACGGATAAACAAAGTTGGTATCTCCACTGAACCAGTTAGGTGCATAAAAACTTAACTTTTCGCGCGGTTTATCTGGCCAGACAGTATAGTTCCATCTTAAAAATCCATGGTTATTCAGTTTGAAAGATACAAGCGGAATTATGCGGGACTCGATTAGCGGGCTTTCTATAAACGTATTTGGATATTTGGGCCAACAGCATATATAATATAAAAACACTTTGTCAGGGTTGTCTTTTTGTAAATTTTGAAGTTTTTCATAATTACTGGCATATAAAGCCAGTATAGGTACTATGTCAGTAATGCTATCATCGATTTTTTCTAAGAATTCCGGTTTGTAAACTGCTACCTTGTACTTGAACAATGGAGCGTTTCGTTTCAATACTTCAATTCGTTTCGTATAAATTTCAAATTCACTTGGCTCGTCGCACATTACTCTGACCTTGTCTATCAGATTTCTTTTTACAAAAAATTCGTGTAGTGTTGCTACGTATGCTTCAATATCTCTTTTTTCGTCCAGATAAAAATATTCTTTGCTTTTGGTATCGTAACAACGGATCCGCAGCGCATCAGGATAATCTTTGCAGACACTTCCGTATCCATTTTCTTCATCCACCCATATGTTAAGCAATCCAAAAAGAGAGATCTCTCTGTCAATGCCATTAGACATGTAAACATGTAAAAGCTTTTCGAGATTGGAAAAATCACATTGTATCTCCCCTGATTCGCTTCTATATACTTTGATGCAGGAATATTCAAACAAGTCGGAAAGGTATTCTCTGACATTATAAGAATATTGAGATGACCATGGTGCGTCAGAAACTATTACACTTATGGTCTTTTGTCCAATATCAGCAAGGGTTTTGACATATTTTTCTATAATTGCAAAATGCTCGTCACTCCAGAGATTGACTTCGGTTTTTCTGGCGATATTGCAATTGTGCTGCCACAAATCCAGATAAAAGCTGTTTTGCGAAAAATCCTTGCAAAGATAATCAAATACCTGGAATTTATAGTTACGCTTGACAGCAACGGTTTCTTTTTGAAATCTTTTACGCTTGTATATTGTAATTTCTCCGGAATAGATTCCTGGAGCAGCATCCTTGGGTACTTTAATTTCAACCCAGATAGTGCATACTTCGCTTTGTTTATAGTGTTTGTACGAATAATCCAATAATATATCGGCATACATAAGTCCACTGTCTGCATCGATATAATCCACTAATTGTTGGCTTGTTTCAAATTTACTTTCGGTTTCAACCTTGACTCTGTATATGTCGAAATCTCCTTCAATGCTAAAGCATGGATCATCATTTACACAAACAGAATATTCGAGATCATCGGTTAAAACAATCTGAAATGCAATCCAGTCATTTTTGGCCGCAATCAAATGCAAATCAGCATCGATATATTCTTTTCTGATCTCTTTAAATCTTATATTGTTGTATTTGAAAGTCTTTATGCTTTCATTTAACAGAAAAAATTCCATCTTGTTCTCCTGCGAATCAATATTTGCATTTAATCGAACTATTCTTTCAAACCGCCGGCTACAGTGTTTTGCATAATGGTTTTGGAAAATATCATGAAGATTATTAAAATTGGTATCAATGTCAATATAACTCCACCAAAGAAGACGGGAATATTAGACACATAAACAGACTTGACCTTATACAAGAATATTCCTAATGCAAGTGTCGGATAATTCTCGGTATATAGAAATGGCGAGTAGTAGTCGTTCCATATTGTAATAGCCGTCATTATTGACAATGCTACATAAACAGGCTTTGCCAAAGGAATCATTATTGCGTAAAAAACCTTGAAATTACTGGCTCCATCCATAAATGCCGCTTCAGCGTAGGTCCAGCTGGTAGACTTGAAACAAGCGTATAATATAAGAAAGCTAAAACCCAGACCTCCCATATTCAAAATCCAGATAAACCATAGATTGTTTAACAAGTGAAGCTGCGCAACGAGTTTGTATAATGAAGGACCAGATCCCGCCAATGGTATTATTTGGACAAATATTGCAATATTGTATATTAGCTTGCTGCCCTTGAATTTATACTTTGCTAAAGGATAAGCTACCAGTGAACATGCAAGAAGGTTGCTGAATGTACCTGTTACAGTTAAAAATATGCTGTTTCTTAACATTTGTAGAAAATTATTATCATTGATCTGCATAGTCTTTACTGTTTCAACATAGTTTACAAATATCCAGTTTTTGGGTAGTGAGAACATGTTATCAAAAAATTCACGATTTGATTTAAGTGAACTCAGGAAAACCCATAAAAACGGATAAACCAGCAATACCGAATATAAAGCAAAAAATATAAACGAGAAAATGAATAATAGATTTGCTGATTTATGGATAGTTAAGTTTTTTATTGCTTTTACTTTCATTATCTACTCCTAATCGTATTTAATACTGAACATCCGCCCAAAATCTATTGAGTATGTTTTTAAGAAGCATAGTCAACGGAAATAATATAGCCGTAGCCATCAAACCCAGTGCAGAAGGATAAAAATATGAGTTTGAATATTTCATGGATCTAAAAATGAAATATCCGATTGTATAAGTGCCGAATTTACCCTCTGTCAACAGCATTACCTGACCACCCAGAGCAACCATTCCCGCCACTGTTAATACAAGCATTGTTGATAGTGTCGGCCATATCAACGGAATAACTATCTGGAAAAACTCTCTGAATATACCGACACCTTCCAGCTTGTCATACTCCATTATGTCTTCGGGAATTCTGGCAATTGTTCCTGAATAGACAACCATTCCGGCTCCAAGGCCTGACCATATTACAAATACCATTACGGTATAAAGTGCATACTTGGGATCGCCAAGCCATTGAGGTATCGAATCTTCGGCAACGCCAAAAATGCTTAGAATTGCGTTTAATGGTCCACCCGGATTAATAAAGTAAGTAAATATTGTACTGAGAATTACCTGGCTTATTATTGCCGGCAAAAAGAAAATTACTCTGAAAACACCGTGCCCGGGAATCTTTTTGTAAAGCACGAATGAAAAGAAGACAGTAAGAGGTGTACTGATGAACAAACTTAGAAATAAAAACTTAAATGAATTAAAAACACTTTCAGATATGATATTACCTTCACCGCTTGAAACGTCTCTGATAATATTTTTAAAATTGTTCAATGTATATACAATCTGTCCGCCGGTTTCCTGCTGGAATGCATATAATATGGAACGCAGGTTTACGAAAAGCCAAAACACAAAGAAATGTGCTACCGGTACTGCCAGCATGCAAATAACGAATGCCAGGTCTTTTTGTTTTTTAGTTTTAAGTGGATTTTCAAATTTTAGCAAGATATACCCTTCCTCTCTTGAATATAATTCGTATAATAAAAGTCATTTTCACTTAAAGTGTCTAAATATTAACCGGTATGCCATTTTGAACTCTGCTCGTCTCGGCAGCGAACGCCATTTTGTGACTTTCGACCGATTCTGAAATCAAAGACAATTTTTCTATTTTTTCACCATTATAAAATTTGTGCAGATCTCTCATCAGATTATTGTCACCGCCCCCATGATTGGAAAAATCTGTTTCAAATTCATCAAGTTTGAGCATCTCGGGTTCTTTGCCAAACGGAGTGATATTAATCCATTTGTCTTCCATATGCCCGGACAATTCAGCTTTAGTTCCCCAGATTTTGATATCTCTATATATATGTGCTGAGAACGCTGTCATTGTAAGCTGGGCGGTGGTGTCACCTTCAAAATTAATATTGACTACCTGATGGTCGACAACATCATTATCCATTCTGTATACACACCGTCCATAGTCGCTTGTAGCCAGACCCTCGACAAGACTGGCTTCAGTAATCTCCCCGTCTACAAAATGACCGGCCCACCACATCCTGTCCATGTATATATTCTTGGCGTTATAGACGCACTCCTGGGCTATTTTGCATGAAGCACATCTTTCCCCCGAATTGGCGGGAGCATTGGCAATGTTGAAATGCTTCAAACTTCCAAATGATGACACGGTTGTACATTTTTTACCAATCAGCCATGAAATTATATCCAAATCGTGACAGCATTTTGCAAGAATCATCGGGGAACTGTCGCTTTCTTTATGCCATGGTCCCCTGACAAAACTATGGGCCTGATGCCAGTATCCGACATTTTCCGATGCCTGGATTGAAATTATTTCACCTAACTGTCCTTTTTCAATCATGTTCTTAATAGCAGTGTAGAAAGATGTATACCTTAGCACATGACATATTATTACTTTGACGTTTTTCTTTACTGCATATTCTTCTAAATAAAGACAATCTTCCAATATATTGGAAATAGGCTTTTCCAGCAATAAATCATAGCCTTTGTCCATGCACAAAACTGAATGATATCTGTGATCCCTGTCCTGTGTGCAAATCGCAACAATATCAGCCATCTTTTCTGACTTCATGAATTCCTCTATACTGCCAAAACACTGTTCAGGTCTAAGATTATATTCTGTTTGGGCATATTGATGTTTTGTTGGATTCGTATCGGTAATTGATACCAATTCATAAAGATCGGGGTTGTTCTTGATAAACTGGGCATATACATTCCCTCTGCCACCTAATCCAATAATTGCCATTTTAATGCGTTTCATTCAAATAATTCCTTTTCTTGATATTTTTATTATGTTATATAAATGTCGATTAGCTATTTCAATCCTGCGGTCTGCATCGCATCAGGCCATTTCAATTTTGCAAATTCATATTCGTCTTTCCATATACTTACAGGATCGGCACCGTCTGATAACTCAATCAAGAAGCCTATATGTTTATTGAATACACTCATGCCGCCTTTGTAACGTATTGGGTGCATCAGCGAGGTTTCAAAAATAATATTTGTTCTTTCAAAGGTTTCTCTTGTGGTTTTTGCGAATATTGTCTCATTTGCTACAGGTTTTCCGTTATATTTATAAGGTAATGGCAGTCCAACAGCATTTCTGTATATTGTCTGTGCTCTATCGCTTGCAAAATATAACAGGAATTTTTTTGCCAGATCCTTTTGCTCTGAATATGACGGAATAACTGCTTGAAAACCAGGTCCTAGATTCAACTGCACTTCTCTGGCTTCCTTGATTTCTTTTACTTTATCTTCAGAAACATTCGTCAAAGATACTATTTCACTGTCAGATTTTTTTTCGTCAATCAGTTTAATCAGCTGAATCAGCTTGCTTTCATTGTCTGCATCACTTGCATTGGCTCCGGCGAGTGTATATTTTCTAGCTATAGAACTTGCAATGGGGGTCTTCATAAGTCTTATATCAAGTTCACCTGGATTAAAATTGCTTCTCATCTCATTTTCTATCCAGTCACCATTTGCCATCATTGCAGCACGCCCGCCCAGGAAAAACATCTGGGCTGAAGTATGATCAAAAGATCTTGAACCTGGATAGCTGTATTTTTTTGCGATTATCGGTGCCAATGCAACCAACATCTCTCTCATGCCATCTGCCTTGTATAACTCATAAGCCTTATCTACTCCGCCCGGATAATTAACAGCAAAGAAATTCCTATGAGATTCAATCCCGTCGTATTGAGCCCACCAGTGGTCGAAAAGATATGACCAGTATCCTACTGCATTCATTCCTGCAAATATAAAAGGATAAACTCTTTGATTTTGTGGTTTTTTGAAATCAATTAGTGAATATATTTTCTGTGTGAGAGTTGTAAGTTCGTTTGTTGTGAGGGGGACATTCCAACCTTTCTCTTCAAACATTTTTGCATTGTAAAACAGTCCTACATTATTAGCAGCCCACGGAATAGAATAATATTTGCCTTTTTGCGGACCATAAGCTATCTCGGTATAAGGCTTAAAGTCATCTCTCAATTTATCTCCAAGTGTTACATTTTCGCCATATACTTTTTCTTTTAGCAATGGTGTTAATTCTTCGATAATATTGCCTTGACCATCGACAGTCTTGCCGTTTTCAATCAGATCGGGAAGATTAATGGCTTGCTCGGTAAAATAAAGGTCAACATCATTTTTTGCGGCTCCCAGTGTCAGCTCGCTTCTTATTTTGTCACTGTTAACCGGAGCATATTTAAATGTGTAGGTAAATCCCTCGTTAACGCTTTTAAAATCATCAAGCAATTGTTGCATGAACTTAACGCCAAATCCAGCTTCTAACATTGTTACGGATAAATTACCCTTGCTGCTTTGATTTGAATCAGAAGGTTTACACCCTGAAAGAATTGAAACACTTAACGAAATTAGAATAATTACGATAATAAATTTGATTTTGCCCGTATGTTTATTAATCATATTCCCACCTCTTCTTTGATTCTATTTAACTATGTTTACCTGGTCAAAATACAACTCTGCATTTAAATCGCCTCGGTTTTTGACTGATAACTTCATTTCTGATATTTTATCCTTGTTAACGCTTGTTTTGCTTATATCATAGCTTAGAAGTGTCCATTGCTTTGGCATAGCATATTTATATCCGATTTCCTTTTCGCTTTTATTATCCTTTAAAGTTAAATAAATTCTTTCACCCTTGGCACTGTTGTTGAACACCCAGAATTTGACACTATTGGTAACCGGAGATATCCTGTTTGTTGAGTTCGAATCGAAAACCGCCTTCAGATAATGTTTGTACCCTAACGAAACTCCCGACAAACCCTTTATATTCAGTTTGATAAAATCTCCCGTTCTTCCGGATACTGTTTTGACGAAGTTTAATTTAACATTTTCTATTGAATCGGATGTATTATAATCAGATTTTCTAAGGACGGACATATTTTCTTCATTAAATATTACAAGTCCCATGCTGCTTCCACCAAGATATCTCTTGATGCTGACTTTCTGCACACCGTTTATCAATTCAACATTAATTCCGTTCTGAGCAAAAAACATGTCGATCTCACATTCTGCGACAGATCCGTTGGTTATGTTTTTAGAACTGACCTTTTTGTTGTCAACCATTACAACTGTATTTTTCGAAGTATAGATTTTAAGCTTCGCTTTATTTGTATCTATTTTATTATCTATCGATATTATTGCATTGGAATTACTCTGTATAGCCTCAATAAGACTTGCTATTTCTTTGCGGGCCTTCTTCAATGTTGTAACATCATTATTAGAAATAGTACCTTCAAACATTGAATTATAAAGATTTTCGATGTACTTGTTAACATCAATTGACGTGCCGTATTTTCTATTAGCTTTTGCTATCTCTCGCTCCAACACACTTATGAATTCAAAGTCCTCGATTCCATCTCTTATGGCCTCTAATCTTATAGTCGGGAGAGGATCTGACATATTGTACCTTGTTCCGGGATACACCAGAAAACCTTCTCCGGGTGCTCTTCCGTAAGAATAAGCATCGGTCCATACATCCCTGTTCACATACGCTGTACCTTCATATTTCTTATAAAGTGTCGTTGCCCAATATAGTTCTCCTTCAATATTGTTCTTCTTGCGCATCCAACTGAATTCTCTCATTGAAATAAGACCGTCGTCAATGTGGTATGTAGGATATGGCGCATCAGGAAGATCACATATATATGCCCATAATTTGTCGTTTGCCTTCAATCGTTGATTCGACCAATATACATATTCATCATCATTGTAATAACTAATAAGAGGGCACCATGTGTTGACATATCCGGAAAAGTTTCCGTTGTCCAGATTGTTGTTCTGTGGAACATCATATTGTAATTGTGTTGTAACTATATTTCTAAGATTTAGAATGCTCTTTTTGACACCGTTCTTGCTGCCGTCTAATGGGAATAAAGAAGCATCGTTGGCAATATCTTTCTTCATTTGTTCAAGTTTCGAGCAAACGTCTTTTACTCTCCAGTAATTTCCTTTTGAAGGTTCATCAAGAATTTGGCCAAGGTATAAGTATGCCTTGCTTAAGATATCCACATTGTTTGTACTCTGACGGACCAGTTCCTCGATTCTGCCCTTCAAATCAGCATAATCCACCGTATAGTATTCAACTTTGTAAACTGGATGTATTTCATATTTAGTAGTGTAATATATGGCAAATGCCGTAACTTTCTGGTCAGTGATGTATTCCTTTGCTTTTAAGGCATACTGATAGTTGCTGAGATTGCCAGGTTTTGTAATTGGAAGCTGGGTTGTGGATATCCTGTATTTAAGGAAAAAATCATAATATGTCTTCATGCTGACATCTGTTAGTGGTACTTCAAGATCATGCAACGAGAATGCTGATTTTGAGGTTGTTTCTGTTGGCAATGCAAAGTTATATATTTTTAAAGTAAGAGGCACTATAAATGATTTTCCATCTAAAGTTATTTTTATTTTCGAATTATATATGCCTGATTGCGAACCTGCAGGAACATTAACAGTAATCCAAACACCCTGGTTTTCATCTTTGAGTATTTTGTTTTCACCTTTTTCGAATGATTTTTGAACCGGAATCAAGGCATCAGGATAGAAAACCGCATTGTTACCTTCATAAATGGCAATGTAATGTTGTCTGTAAATCTTGATATTATCTTTAGCAATAATTTTGCTTCCTTGAACCAGGTCAAATGCCTCAACATTGTAACTGCTGATATTCTTATTGGGCGTTATTATTATCTGTGCAGATTCAGATTCATTTCTTGCACTTTCCATATTAATATTTGCTTTAATATATCTATCGGGTTTCTCATTTTGCGTAATACTGACTGTATTTTCTGCGTTCCAAATTTTAATCGGCTCAGTACTATTAAGCAATTCCGGAAAATCAAGTGTCGAATAGTCAAAAGGATTGATTTTTTTGGTGTTCAAATATATTTTTGATGTTAAAGTCTCGGAATTTGCAGATGATTCTGTTGAGGACGAATCAATACCGGAAGCTGAAGAACTGTCAGAGGAATTCGAACCGGAATCGGCAGTACTTGATGAAATGGCGGAACTGACCGCTGAATCTTTGTCTGAACTGGAATTCATACTGGAACTGGCATTATTTGCAGGTTTACACCCGTAAAAAGTGAATAAAAGAACAACCGCCAGGAACAATGCCATCCCTTGTCTAGTATGTTTTGTCATTATTTCAATCCTCCTCTATTAATCATAAACCAAGCTATGAATTTTCCATTACTTCCAAAAATCTATTAGCTGAACACTTCTTCTATTTTTAATGAGTCAAGATAATACGTAAAGGGGGCTCCTTCTATTCTGTCGACCATGAATATTGGAAGGTAGTTCTCATCTTGTTCAGCAACAAATGTTTTCTCATATTTAAACCATCCACTTGATGCTCCTGCAGGTTTACTGGAATATTCCTGTACATTCCTTAATCCGCCGGCAATATAATAAAACTGCCACCATAAACCAACATTATATGACTCTGGCCGCCAGTAAAGATAAAAGGTTATTTTATATGAGGCTTCGGGTACGAGGTTCAATCTCACCTTGGAAGGTTCCCACATGGCACCGGACCAGGGAACTTCGGTAAAAGTCATTTTTATGGATGAATTACCTTCTTTAACATAGGTCTTATCGGTATTTTTAGTAACTGAAACACCTCTGTTGGTTTGCCTCCAGATATTTGCATCGTCAATAATGCTTTCTGAAACGACATTTGCACTCGGATTGATTGTTTTGCCGGTAAAAGTATCACCGGTTGAAACATCTGCAACACTGCTTTCCTTATCAACAATAATTGAATTGGAACTTTTGCTCGATTTAGTTGAACTGTTGTTTGAAGAATTATTAGATGTAGTTGCAGAGTTGCTTGCACTGACTGTGGAACTATTTGATGATGCGGAGACGCTTGCGCTCGAAACTGCAGTTGATGAAGTGATTGCTGAAGATATCGATGCCGACGTTGAGCTTTTATCATTACTTGAATTTCCACTTTGAGGAGTACATGAAACAAGCAAAGCTGTAGCAATCAGGATTATTGATGTCTTTGTTATTACTGAGGTCTTTGTTATTATCGAGGTCTTTGTTATTATTGACATATATCTTTTCCCTCCAAATATACTTTTATAGCTATATTGTATAATATAAATTTTCTCATATAAATAGTTTTTCTTGTCAATATATATAAATTATTGATATCAAGAAAAATCATCTATTTTTTGCGAAACGCCCTTATTAATGCTTATAAGGCGTTAAATCAGATTATCGTGCTGATATTAGGGCTGCTAAAGTTTATAAACTATGACATTTCCCTCACCGCAAGCATATCCGTGGTAATTAAACCGGGCAAAGATACTTACGTTTGCAAATATACCCGGCAATGTAAATTCAAACTCCATGTCATTTATTCGCTTACAGTAATCAGATCTGGACACACCATCACATATCAATTCGAAATCACTTATTTTAAGATCATCCATAAGAGTTTCACTATCAATTGCAGTTTGAACAAATTTCACACCATATTCAGTGGCAGCATCACATACAGAGGTGATATCATAGGTCTGTTCCTTTGTTGGTGTATATGGATAATCCTCCATTCCAATCCATCCTCCGACGACATTATCACCTTTTTCGATTTTCAAATAATTTCTGGGTTCTACATTTGCAAAGAAAACCCTTACACTCTTCATTTTGGGAATATCTGCAAATTTTGAAATCACTACTTTGACACTTTCTACCTCAACTGAATTGAAATGTTCTATCCTTTTATATCCGATGGCGCTGCCTGCGCATAAAAGCTTCCACTCGGATCCTACTAAAACCTCAATTTCGTAATTTCTGACTCTTTCACCAAATGCTATGTCTTCCTGTAAGATAATATGATCTATTTTTGTCGGTTTTTCGAAATTGATGATATGTTCAGAACCATCAAAAGAGACCTCGGCAATTTCTCTCCCCTTGCCAAATCTCCTGTTTACCTCATCACCGAATTCCTTATACCTTAGCATATCCTTATCAGGGACTTTACCTCCCGGTGTAGGATTACAATTCATTAGAAAACCGGCTCCATTTCCCTGAGACTGGTAATACATGCCAAGCATTTCCTCCAAGGAATGCAGTGAATCTTCGTTATCCTCCAGATAAAACCAGCTGTTTCTTGCCGGTGTATCGGCTTCCACAGGCATCCATCTATCGCCATCCGGAGACCCGTGTCTGTTAGTGCAAACTATCGCTTCTTTAAAATCACTTGTTTTAACAGAATTCCAGCAAGGATACACAACAGTTCCTGCTTCGTTGCCCGACCATCTGATGGTGGCGTACTGACTGTTAAGAATTTGCATATCCGGATGTTTTGCTATTATGTCACTCATATCAATCTGTGTATGACCGTCCAGCCATAGTTCAAATGCTTCTCCATAATTATCCAACAGCTCACACAACTGAGTATGAAAAACCTTGTCATACTTTTCCTGTTGTTGTGGTGTGCTGCAAATTCCACCAACAGTTGCACCATGGTAACGGTCAGCCGGCGAACAATAGACAGCAGGTTTGATGTCAAATTTTTTGCATGCATCAAAAAATTCCTGTACCATATCGCCTTTGCCATCTTTCCATTTGATATTTTTAACTGAATAATCACCTGTTGAAGTAGGCCACAAACAAAATCCGGAAAAATGCTTCGCTACTATTATTGCGTACTTTGCTCCAAAGTTTTTGGCTGCCTGCAACCAGTTTTCGGCATCGAATTCATCCGGGTCTATTGTGTCAAGAGGAGCATGATAATCCGCAAGTCCGCTTACATCAATTGTATTGTCTTTTGTTGTCTTCCAATGGTAAAACATCCCGATTTCAGCTTCATGCCATTTCAGTTGCGATTTTGTAGGCAGTGCTAATTTTTTCATCCTTTTAATTCCTCCTTAAAGATCTTCCCTTTAGCCTAAAATTATTAATTACTTTGTAAATTTAAAAAGTCGTGCAGTATACTTTCCTTCCAAACTGATATTGAAAACTCCCTTTAATAATTGATATTCATTTTTGCTTGAGAATGATGGATAAATACATTCAACATTTTTATATCCGTATTCTTCAAAGGATACTGAAAATTCTGATATGCTGGCATTTTGCTTCCAGATGGCAACTATTGCATATTCATCAAACTCCAGTCCATAAGTAATCCATTCATCGCAATATTTTGGAAATCTGTTTGGCCAGAAAGGCAATGCCTTGAAGATTTTTTCATTGTAAGTGCTATAAACGGCAATCGCTTCTTTGACAAGATTTTTGCTTTCTATAGACAGAACATTAAGATGTCCGCTTTGATGAATTCGCTGAGCCATTGTGTTAATCATATTATACACAACTTCTTCTCTGTCACACCCTACCATCGGATATGACCAGACAGCACTTTGCTCAGGTAATATTGACGCCGCTGAAACCGCAGACATTCTGGAGAACTGTGTATATTTCATCTGGTCGCTGATTGATTGGATTGAATGTCTTGAAAGCATTGCATAATCCATCCGCATCCCGCCACTTCCACAATTCTCTATTACCAGATCAGGATACTTGGTAAATATATTATCCAGCCATTCCAGATACGCCCTGTTATGTTTTAGCAAACCGTCACCAAAGCTGTCAGCATCTATTTCTGTACCTATTCCGCCATTTATATTGTAGTCCATCTTGATATAGCCGATTTTGTAATCGTTTACCAATCTGTCAATGACATTATTTGAATGCTCAATAACCTTTTTATTTCTAAAGTCAAGGTGAAATCTTCCATTGTCAATAATTCTTTCATTATTTCTAATAAAAAAACAGTCGTCATCCCAATCTTTAGCAAGCGGGCAGTCAATACCCATTACCTCAAGTTCCAGCCAAAGACCTGGAATCATATCTCTTTTCGAAATATACTCCAAGACAGTTACCAAGCCTTCCGGAAAGCGAGTTGCAGATGGCTGCCATAGTCCTACTTCTTTCCACCATGCCATTTCATTACCCATTTCATCGGCAAACCATCCGGCATCAATACAGAAATACTTGCAGCCGACCTCACTTGCAGCATCAATAAGTGGATATAGTTTCTCCGAGGTTGGATCTCCCATTAAACAATTCATGTAATCATTGAAAATAACAGGTGATTTATCATTGTCATCGCAGTTTCTTATAATCTTTCGCCTGTATTTGGTGAGTTCCACCGCACATTTCTCAAATGTATCACCAAAAGAGACAGCAACCGGAACAGTCTGAAAAGCAATCCCCGGTTTGAGTTTTTTGGCAAAATGCCCCTCGTTAAAAGTTGGACCTGAAACCTGAAAATAAACATCATCTTGCATATCACTCAGTTCGAAGCACCATGAGCCGTTATGCTCAACCTGCCACATTGTAAATTCTTTTTTAGATGTATTCTCGATGCAGCCCATGGAAATATACCCGCAGGTAGACCAGGTACCACTTGCCCCATATGTTATTCTCTTCAATGAAAATGAATTGACCTTTGACATGCCTAATTCTTTTAAACTGTTGATACGCCATTGGAATTCCCCATGCCAGGTATTATGCGGGATATGTAATTTTATATTCTCATCATAACTATCCGTGCCGAACTTTGAAATGCCAAGCAGATGGAAGGAAGAGATATATTCCAGCGTATACTCATTTTCTTTTACTTCTACTGTAGAATAAGCCCTTACTGCTTTTATTTCATCATAAAACTGGTAGTTCAGTCGAACATATATATCTTCATAGCCGATTAAAAACTCCAGTTTATCACCGCTGGAATTTCTGTAGTATTTGTGCTCGATATATTTAAGCTTATCTGCAGGCGAGGTGCCGCTATACTTATTCCCATGATGACTGTTTTGATTAAACCCGGTTAACTGCAATTGTATAGGTACATACACCTTCTTGTCTAAAGAGTAAAACCGTGATTCCTCAACCTTGTTGTTGGAGAAATTCAATAATTTAAGAAATCCGTTTTCATCAACAAAAAAATCAATATAGATCCCATTTATTTCATAGCTGATATACATTTTTCATTCTCCGATTATTCTTTTAATTCAATTGATATTTACCATAATTGTATATCAATATCGATGAAATAAAAATTGTTATTTTTATCAATATATATAAAATATTGATATGCAAGAGTAATATAAATATTTTTTTATATAAAACCAATATGCATCAATAGCATTGTTATCACAATACTTAAGCTACAATTTACATAATTGTGACTATATGATATTATGTGCACAGATACTTTTTATAGGCTGGTTTTTTCAAGGAAAGGAAATTTTATTTGAAAAACAATTTTAAAGAATCGTATAATGAGTATTATCTTCCTGCGTCAGTAGACTTTTCCAAGAGTCTTTTTAATGATTTACACTATTATGCAACCGGTTGTTATACCGAAGTATCAAAGCACAGTGTAAATAGATTGAGACCCGAACATTATGAACTCCTTATTTGTGTTGCGGGTGAAGGCTATGTTGAGACGACTGAAATCAAAAAGACCTTATATGCAGGGGAATTTTTCTTCACTTTTAAAGATATTCCAATCAAATATGGCTCTTCACCCCAAAATCCCTGGACTTGCTATTATATACAGTTCAACGGTAATCGGATTGCTGAATTTCTTTACGAAAACAATGTCACACCTCATAATTCGATATTCAAAATAAAAAACTATTTTCCTGTTTCTGACATTTTTGATGTGCTTATTTACGATTCCAAGATAGCAAACAGCCCCAATGACTTTTACTACTGTCAAAGTCTGTTTTATCAGCTTCTTTTTAAGTTGTTTTTGTCTATCGGATCTGAGACAAGATATGACATGAATGTCGAAAATGCAATTCAGTTTATTAACAATAATCTTCACATGAAAATTTCTCTGGAATTATTAGCCAGGAATCTAGGAATTTCAAAAAGTCATTTATCTAGAATTTTTCATTCTCAGGTTGGAATTTCTTTTACAAAGTATGTGACGCTCCAGAAGATAAATTTTTCAAAAAACCTGCTGAAGCAGACCACATACAATATTTCTGAAATTTCGCAATTGATTGGTTTCGAAAATCCACTTTTTTATTCAAACACTTTCAAGAAGATAGTCAAAGCATCACCTTCTGAATATAGAAAGTCGCATTAATTTCAATTTAGGTTTTCATATACC
>CAZZCN010000045.1:0-12302 GCA_964652975.1 uncultured Oscillospiraceae bacterium
TTATACCAAAATATTGAAAATATCCCAAATAAATTGAAAATATTTCATTCCAATATTATTTCTCAAAAACAGACATTTTTTGACCATTTTGTCATTAAAAAAGGCCGGTAAAACTGACTTTCTCTAAGTCTGTCTTACAGGCCTGAATCAACATGAGGTTTCTTTGATTGTTTACATGATTGATTATTTGCTTTTATTTGATTATTTGGTTGTTTGACTGATTGATTGACTGATTGATTGACTGATGATTATGCCGTTATTCTATAGCATAGAGGCGGCAGCTTCGTCAATCAGTATTGTGACATCAGGGTGGAATTGCAAAATTGATGCGGGACAATCGGGAGTGATCTTCTTCGCTATCATCTCTCTGACAGCAGTTGCCTTTTCATATCCAGATGCGACAAGTACGATTTTACGTGCCCTCATAATAGTTCCAATACCCATGCTTATAGCTTCTCTCGGCTCCTCGTCGAGTGTGTGGAAATATATTGCGTTCGCCTCTCTTGTGCTTTCGCTGAGTTCTGCAAGATAAGTGTATGGTGAAAAATGATCACCTGGCTCATTGAAACCTATGTGCCCATTCCTGCCAAGACCCAATAGTTGGATGTCAATACCGCCACATTTATCAATAAACTTCTCGTAGCGCTTGCATTCAGGAAACACCTCAACGGCTGTTCCATCAGGAACGTATAGAGATTCAGTTGGCATGTTAATTAAATCGACCAGATTCGTCTTGATAAAATTGTAATGGCTCTGCTGGTGGTCCTTGTCAAATCCCCAGTATTCGTCAAGATTAAAAATTCTCACTTTGCTGAAATCCAGGTCGCCTGCGTCATAGTGGTCAACGAGTGATGCATAAACACCGAGTGCGGTGCTGCCGGTTGCTGTTCCCATAATAGTAGTCGGTTTGGTAATGATCTGACTTGCAATAATATACGCCGCAATTTTTCTTACCTGATCATAGTCTGGAAATACTTGTATGTTCATAATTTTAACCCTCCTCGGTAATTTTTGCTTAAAATTATTATAACCGATACACAGATATTTGTGAATGACAAATATCTTATAAAGCGATAATTTATTGAGAAATTGGTTTTTTGTTTCCAGGTCTCGGATTTTTATATACTTGAATTGCAACACTTTTTTTATAATCTCTAAATTCAGTAATCAAAAAGCGTCGGTTTCGACGCTTTTTGTGATTTTAGAACTAAATATTTTCAAAATATTTCACAATTGATGTATTTCAATAAAATCATTATCTACTTAATTTGCTACACTTTCTTTTGATAATTCATACTCCAAGAAATACTAATATTTCAAATTTTATCGAGCTCCTCCTTGAGTTTTTCGTTTACCACTCCCGGGGAAGCCTTTCCTTTCATCTGCCGCATTATCTGTCCGACAAGGAATGAAAAAGCCTTGTCCTTGCCGCTTTTATAGTCTGCAACTGCGCTTTGATTGGCGGCAATTATTTCTCTGATGCATACTCCGATACCCGCTTCGTCGCAAATCTGTTCAAGCGAGTGCTCCTTGATATACTCGTCCGGGTCGATATGGTTTACAACTAGTTCGTTCATAATCTGTTTGGCAGCATTTCGGTTTATCTTACCTTCAGCCAGCAATACAAGTGTTCTGGCAAAATAGTGCGGTTTGATGTCCAGATCATATACTTCCTTGTCAGCATCCTTTAGCGCCTTCAAAATGTCGCCTTTGATCCAATTAGATGTCTCCTTTGGATCACACCCTTCTAAAATGGCATTTTCAAACAAAATAGCGGTTTTGATGCTGGATGTCAAAATATCGATGTCCAGGTCCGGCAGATTGTAGTCATTCTTGTATCTTGTTTTTTTCTCATCGATAAGTTCAGGCAGTCCACCCTTTAACTCCGCAATCCAATCCTTGGTGATTTCGAAAGGCAGAAGGTCCGGTTCGGGGAAATATCTGTAGTCCTGAGCATTTTCCTTGCTGCGCATTGCAAACGAGGAGTCTTTGTTTTCGTCCCATCGTCTGGTCTGCTGTATGATTTTTTTGCCGGATTCGATAACTTCGATCTGTCTTTTCGCCTCTTCGTCAATGGCGCGGGCAATCGCTTTGAGCGAGTTCATGTTTTTCATTTCGGTTCTGGTGCCGAGTTCGGCTTGACCATAAGGTCTGACCGAAAGGTTGATGTCCGCTCTCATGGATCCCTCCTGCATCTTGCAGTCCGAAACATCAAGATACTCTAACACGGATTTCAGCTTGGTGATATATGCAATCGCCTCTTCACTGCTTCTCATATCCGGTTCACTTACTATTTCAAGAAGAGGAACTCCACAGCGGTTGTAATCTACAAGAGTTTTATCCTCCCATGGGTCGTGTATAAGCTTGCCGGCGTCTTCTTCCATGTGGATTTCATGGATTCTGACAGTCTTTTTCGTACCGTTTGGCAGATTTATTTCAAGCTCTCCGTTCTGGCAGATCGGCAGGTAGAGCTGAGATATCTGATATGCCTTAGGAAGGTCCGGGTAAAAATAGTTCTTGCGATCGAATTTAAAATATTCTGTAATGCTGCATCCTGTGGCTAATCCTGTTAAAACTGCGTACTCCAGAACCTTTTTGTTAAGTACCGGTAAAACACCTGGCATACCTGTACAGACAGGACAGCAAAGTGTGTTAGGCGGCTCTTTGAATTTTACTGCACAACCGCAGAATATTTTGGACTTTGTGGATAATTCAACATGGACTTCAAGTCCGATTACTGTTTCGTATTTTGTCATATTGCCTTACCTCCGCTAACTGCCTGTGAAGGTTTTTTTGTGTGAAAATCTGTGTGCTTCTGATAAACGCCCGCGATAAAAAGCAACGTGTCTTCATCGAAAGCTTTTCCCATCAGCTGCATTCCTATTGGCATTCCTTTCATGTCAAATCCTGAAGGTATTGAAAGCGCCGGAAGGCCTGTCATATTAGCTGTTACAGTAAAAATATCGTTTAAGTACATCTTGAGAGGATCCTTGAGACTCTCACCTAGTTTAGGTGCTGTATCCTGTGATGTCGGACACAAAACCGCATCATATCCTGCCAGGACTTTGTCGAAATCCCTTTTGATCAAGCCTTTTATTTTCAGTGCTGTCTTGTAATATGCATCAAAATATCCTGAGCTGAGAACAAACGATCCCAATAGGATTCTTCTCATGACTTCATTTCCGAAATTCTCGGTTCTTGTCTTGAAATACAATTCTGAAAGGTCAGTTGCATTTGATGACTTTGCACCATATTTTACTCCATCATACCTTGCAAGGTTTGAACTGGCTTCAGCACCAGCCAGGATATAGTAGGCAGGTACGGCGAATCTCATGGAATCGACCTTGACCTCTTCGCATATTCCTCCGAGTTCTTCAATTTTTGCTACAAAAGATTTTACAGAGGCCCTCACATCAGGACTTACCTTATCACTAAGTGAGTCGCTTAACACTGCAATTTTCCTCCCCTTGAGCGGTAAATCTGATTTTTCAGACTCTTCAAGTGATTTGACCAGAATTTTGTAATGATTAGTGTTTTCTTTGATAATGCAGGTTGAATCTTTCTTGTCCGGTCCTTGTATTCCGTCAAGCAAAGCGGCAATATCCTCAACATGTGCTGCGATTGGTCCGATCTGGTCTAGTGACGATGCATATGCGATAAGACCATACCTTGAGACTGAACCATAGGTTGGCTTTAAGCCACTTACTCCGCAAAACGATGCTGGCTGCCTCACGGATCCACCCGTGTCCGAACCAAGCGCCAGATAAGCCATGCCTGAAGCAACAGCGGCTACACTTCCACCGCTTGAACCGCCGGCGGAATATTCGCTGTTCCAAGGATTTGTAACCACGCCGAAAGCCCCTGTCTCACTTGTGCTTCCCATCGCAAACTCGTCCATGTTGCATTTGCCCGTGATAATCATCAGGTTGTTTTCCATTTTATCAATGACATGTGCTGAATATGGCGGTATGAAATTAGCAAGAATATTGGAAGCGCAGGTAGTAGGCACCCCTTTGGTACATATGTTGTCCTTGACTGCAACCATCATGCCCGCAAGCGAGTTGTTAGCGACACTACCGGAATCAATCTGTTCCTGGACTATTTTAGCCTTTGCACGATAAATTTCCGGTTCAAAATTCAAAAATGCGTTTATCTCCTTGTTTTGTCTGGCTTGCTGCATAATAACATGCTCCAGAACTTCCGAAACACTGATGTCTTTTTGCAATATATGACGGCTTATCGCTACTGCCGAATCATTATACAGGTCTATGTTTTTCATATTATCAATTCCCCTATTCTATCGCCTTTGGAGCCACAAAATACCCGTCTTTTGATTCCGGTGCATTTGCAAGCAATTCTGCATTGTTCATTGATGCCATTGCTACGTCATCCCGGAATGCATTAGTGTCGGAAAAAGCGTGAGACATTGGTTCTATGCCTTCCAAATCAGCCTCTTTAAGTATTTTCATATATTCGATTATCTCTTCAAGATCTTTTTTTAGCGGACCCGCCTTGTCCGGGTTCAATTCCAGCTTCGCCAGTTCAAAAATATATTTTAGCATTTCGTCTGTAATTATCATTTGCTTAACCTCCTTAACCTTATTTATATTTGCAAAAAATGATTGTCATTTGGTTTGTTTATCAGATATTTTATTTGCTTGTTATAATCTTATGGGTCGAGTCTTGTCCTGTCCCTTGGGAACATCGTGGCTGCACGTATATTGCTTTCGCCGATGAGCTTCATTGTAAGTCTTTCCAGTCCAATGCCAAGTCCGCCGTGTGGAGGCATTCCGTATTTGTGAATCATGAGATATGATGTGAAATCATCAGGATTCATACCTCTGTCGATGATTTTGTCCCTCTGCTGTATATAATCATGAATTCTCTGTCCACCGGTTGTTATCTCCATGCCACCGAAAAGCAAGTCAAAACTCAACGTATATTTAGGGTCTTCGGAATCATCCATCGCGTAAAACGGACGCTTTTTTGACGGATAATGCGTAACAAAAACAAAATCGCTTCCATATTCCTCTTTGAAATACTGGCCAATCAAAATCTCTTCTTCAGGCTGCAAGTCATAAGGATCTTTTATCGTCCTGTTATATTTTTTGCTAACCATTTCTTTTGCTGTATCAAATCGGACTGTAGGTATCTCGTCGAATTGCGGTATCTCGATTTTTAAAATAGCTATCTCTGTCTTATACTCTTCACGTAAAAGGTTAAATGCATACTTAAGCAATGCTGTTTCCATATTCATTATGTCAGAAAAATCATCAATGTATCCCATTTCGAAGTCCAAGCTGGTATACTCGTTAAGATGTCTTGTCGTATTATGTTTTTCCGCACGAAAAACCGGTCCCGCCTCGAAAACCCTGTCATAGACGCCTACCATGGTCTGCTTGTAGAACTGGGGGCTCTGTGCTAAAAAGGCTTTCTGTCCGAAATAGTCAAGTTTGAAAATATTGCTCCCGCCTTCGGCACCTGCTGCAACAATCTTCGGGGAACGTATCTCTACAAAATCCTGTGAATGAAGAAAATCTCTAAATCCTCTTAAAATACCTTCCTGGATTTTGAATATCGCACGTTCTTTTACATGACGCAAAGTAACCGAGCGGTTGTTGAGATTGGTATCTATGTTAAGATTCAGATTGTATTTGTTAAGTGAAATATGCTGTTCGTCATAAGGTGTCGACAAAACGGTGATTTCATCGATAACGATTTCGAAACCGTTAGGTGCCCTTTGCTCTGATCTTAGTTTACCCAAAATTCTTATGTTTGAGTTTTCCATAATCGGTGTTTTCAAAGAGTCTATCTGCTCTTGTTGTGCAACCGTCTGAATCAGACCACTTCCCGTTCTTAGTACGATAAATAAAAATTCCTTGAAATCACGGATTACATGTACTGCTCCAGCAACGCAAACCTCGAACTTGATATCATCAAGAGTCTTGCCTGTGCTATTCGTTTCCTCGATAAATTTCTGGATATCCTTGATCTGCCATATTTTCTTTTCTATTACGCCATTGCACTTTTTCATATTACAGTTTACCTTTCTATTTTACGCAGTATATTTTATCTGATTCAGCGGTTATAATTTACAATTTACTTTTGGTGCAAAATGATAAAACTCTATTCGTTAAAATTTATTTTCACATTTTACTCCATATCTAGTTTTTATTTTTACAGGCTATTCCTTCTGCCTATCGTATAAATACAAAAAAAAATCCCGAAGATATTAACATCTTCGGGACGAATTTACTCGTGGTACCACCCAAATTGATTAAAATAAATCGATAACGATATGCTTTAATCCACTCTTTGCACTTAACGCTTTGCTTACGTGTAAACCTATGATAAATCGTTCGGTATACCGGCTCTAGAGTGTTGTGCAGTTCTGTCGTTCGATACCAAAGTTCTCAGTCTACCGACTTTGGCTCCCTGTAAAGCGTTTCAGACGCAGTCTCCGTCACAGCCTTTTTCATTTTGATTGATGATATCACAGAATTTTTGCTTTTGCAAGAAATTTTTGAACTTGCAAATTTGATGCTTCTAATAAATCGTATTACATAACAGTTCCACAATATTGTAGTGAGCAACCGGCTTATCAGAATTTGCAATGTGCAAAAATTGCACATTGCGTTTTTCTTCAAGTTCATTTTAAATTCTTAATTATTTACTTTGGTTGGATTGTGCTTTAATCCCGATGATTCCCGCCATGCCGCCACGCTTGCCGTTGGTGGCTCTGTGTGAAAAGAGCCATTCATGGTTGCATTTCGTGCAAATATCTGCTATTTCAATTTGATTTTGAGGAATCCCTTCTGCTATCATGAAATTTCGATTGATATTTTGAAGGTTGATATAATATTTATTTGTTGTATTTATATTATCAACCTTGATTATGTTATCGACGATGTTCGTATTTTCGAAATAGTTTTTATTCTCGCTGTTGTTCTTGCTTTTACCATAGTTTGCGGTTTCACTGTTGTTTGCGGTTTTACCATTGTTTGCAGTTTCACTGTTGTTTGCGGTTTTACCATTGTTTGCGGTTTCACTATTGTTTGTGTTTTCATTTTCGTAAATCTTTGCAGCTATGCAGTTATCGATTATTTCAGATGGCAATGCAAGAAATTCTTTTGCTACGCTTTCATCTGTCTCAAAGCAGCAAGCACCTATGCTTGGGCCTATAGCAGCGTAAATGTCCTTAGGGTTGGAATTGTAAATCTTCTTCATTTCAGCTATAGTTTTTGCGGCTATCCCGCCTACTGTGCCTCTCCAACCTGCATGAGAAGTCGCCACCACTTTGTTGACTGGGTCGACAAAAAACAGCGGAACACAGTCCGCGTACAGTGTTACAAGGGATGTTCCAAGGGAATTGGTTATCAGTCCATCAACGTCATGCCATGGTTTGGGCTTGAAAATTCCTTTGCCACGATCGTCCGCATCAACTGAAATGACATTGCACGTGTGTGTCTGATCGCCAAATACAAGTGATTCGGCTTCAATACCTAAGGCATTGCAGAAAATCCTGTAATTTTCTATTATTCTGTCTCTGTCGTCTCCTGTTGAAAACGTCAGATTCATCGTAGAATAAATCCCGTCGCTTATTCCGCCGATGCGGGTTGAAAAGCCATGGTACAGAAAATCAAATTTTTCAAAACTTGGAAACGTCAGGTATTCAACATCATTGACTTTGTTTGACTTCATCATTTTTCTTTTTTCTTTTCCTTCTATTAGGTGCTTTTATTACTTCGGGTCTGTTGCGGATAAAAATTATCTTTGACTTTGAGTTACCCATGATTCTCTCTTCAAGGTCAAAGGCGTTAAGGGATTTGAGTAAAAGCGAAAGCCTTTGAAAACCATAGTTTCGTGGGTCAAAATCCGGTTCTTTCTTGTTGACATTGGCACCAACTGCGGCAAGATTGGCCCATCCGTCCTCATCGCTCAAATCCGATACTGAAGATGCTATCAAGACCTTTAAATCATTTTTATCTGTCTTTACAGTAAGTTTTTCTGGTGTATCAACAGCCTTCTCTGGTGAATCTGCGCCTTTTTCTTTTCCAGCGGCAGATTTCTCATCAGGTCTTGTCTTGATTTCCGGTGTCTGATTCTCTACCTGTGATTCCGGAATCACCTGTGTCTGGCTTAGAATCTCAATATAGATGAATTTGCTACAAGCTGCGATAAATGAAATTGGTGTTTTCCTTTCGCCT
Organism: uncultured Oscillospiraceae bacterium; assembly: GCA_964652975.1. Classification (GTDB taxonomy): domain Bacteria; phylum Bacillota; class Clostridia; order Saccharofermentanales; family UBA5734; genus CAZZCN01. The sequence goes on from CAZZCN010000045.1 coordinate 8,208, forward strand.
ATTCCATAAACAACCTTGCCGGCCTCGCGTAGTCTTATTGCAAGTCTCGTAAAATCGCTGTCACTTGATACGATACAAAATCCATCAACTGCGTTAGTATAAAGTATGTCCATTGCGTCAATAATCATGGCAGAGTCCGTGGAATTTTTGCCACTTGTATATCCGTACTGCTGCATTGGTGTAAGGGCATGTTCTAAAAGCGAATTTTTCCATCCGACAAGCTCAGGTCTTGTCCAGTCGCCGTAGATTCTTTTGATTGTAGGAGTCCCGTAACGCGAAACCTCGATAAGCATGTTTTTGATATTTTTGTAGGAAATGTTATCTGCGTCAATAAGCACGGCCAGTCTGTTATCGTTTATTTCGTTCAAAATTATTCCCCCTTCAGATTTTGCTGACAATCGAATTTGCCGCTTTATAATCAGATTTTGCTGACAATCGAGTTTGTCGCTTTATATATTGAGTTTTCAGGTACGATGCCTCTTACACCGGACAATGGATATACGTTAGAGTTTCTGCCAATTATTGTACCGGGATTCATAACACTGTTACAGCCGATTTCGGTAAAATCACCTAATATCGCTCCGAACTTTTTCATTCCGGTTTCAATCTTTTCGTCTCCGATTTTAAGTACGACATTGGTCTTGTCTGATTTTACATTAGATGTGATTGCACCAGCGCCCATGTGAGCCTTGTATCCAAGGATTGAATCCCCGACATAATTGTAGTGCGGAACCTGGACACAGTTAAATAATATAACGTTCTTGAGTTCTGTGGAATTGCCTACGACCGCGCCTTCCCCAACCAATGCATTACCCCGTATAAAAGCGCAGTGTCTGATATCTGCGTTATGTCCTATGATGACGGGGCCTGTAATCGAAGCACTTTTTGCAACAGTCGCCGTCTTGCTAATCCATATGTTTTCACCTGTCTTGTCATAGTCCACGAGTGAAAGCCCTGCACCGATTTCCATGATGATTTTACCTATGTGCGGCAGTATCTCCCATGGATATTCGAATCTAGCAAAAAAGTCCTTGGCAATTGTCTGATTTATATCTAAAAGTGCCTTTACTGTTATGGAATTTTTCGTATTTTCGTCCATAGATCCTCCAAATTGTTATGTTTTATGAGCGGCTATTTGATTATCAATTCAAATTTTTAAAACAATTCTACTTGTTTTGTGTCTCTATTTTATTGTAACATATATAATTTCAAGCTAGCATATAGTAATTTGTTTCTCTACTTGCAATTAATATTCTTTATCTGTTCCATTGTCTTATTATAATTTCACTTTTCTAATCCCAAACATTTAGTTTAATTACCATTTTAGCATTCTTTGATGCATTCTAAAAGTTTTTTATTGATTTTGCTTGTGCGTTTGAATATATCATTCTTTATAAAAATTAATTTCTGAAATTTTTGTTCTTAGACTGCATTCATCTCAAGCTGCGCTTTGACGAGATTATAATAAATTCCTCGCTTTGCTATTAATTCATCGTGTTTGCCGATTTCTGCAATTTTGTTCTGGTCGATAACTATTATCCTGTCGCTTTTCCTAAGTGTAGAAAGACGGTGTGCAATAACAAAAGTTGTTCGGCCTTGAGTCAGCCTGTGAATAGCTTCTTGAATTTGAAACTCGGTTTCGGTATCAAGACTGCTTGTCGCCTCATCCAGCACAAGGATTTTGGGGTTGTTCAAAATCGCTCTGGCAATAGCTATTCTCTGCCTTTCACCGCCTGAAAGAGTGACGCCTTTTTCTCCCACTCTTGTATTATAACCATCCGGAAATTTTACAATAAAATCATGTGCATTTGCAATTTTTGCAGCATGAATAATCTGATCCAAGGTAGCTGTCGGCATGGAATAACGTATGTTGTCCAGTACGCTTCCTGAAAAAAGAAAAGTGTCCTGTAGGACAACCCCGATCTGCGAATGGAGGTTTTGCGGGTCAAAGCGGTTTATGCTTTTACCATCGATTTTAATATCACCATAATTAGGGTCGTAGAGCCTTATGAGTAGGTTGATCAGAGTGGATTTACCTGCACCGGAGTATCCGACGATTCCAATCATCTCACCTTTGGTTACTTCAAAAGACACATCTTCCAGAACCGGCTCATAAGTCTTATATCCAAATCTGACATTTTCGAACGAGACATCGCCATCAATTTCATCTGATATTGGATTTTGAGACACTCCAATTTCCCTCTCATCTTCAAGTACGTCGTATATCCTCTCTATGCTGCTGATTGTCTGGTAAAGCAACCTTGGCAGCATGCTCATCCATGTGAGCGGACCCATGAGTATTGCTGTATAGGCAAGATATTGTCCCAGTTCACCTATTGTGAATGTTCCATCAATAACATTTCGTCCACCCATAAGCAGTACAATCAGTGAAGCGAGTCCCATAAGCAGTCCTACTCCAGGATTAAAGGTCGCCCAGAATTTCTCATTGGCGCTTTGTTTTTCGGCTAGCTGCCTGTTGATATCTATAAACTGGTTACTCTGCTCTTCCTCCTTACCAAAGGCTTTTATAACCCTTATGCCAGAAAGCGCGTCCTGAAGCTGGTTATTGGCTCTGTCTTCAAATCTCCATTGTGCGGAAAATTTTCTTTTGAACCTTCTTCGGAATGTCCTTGAAACTATTAGAATAAATGGAATTACGGTCGATGCAGCCAGTGTGATTTTCCAGTCCATTATGCTCATAAGTGTAAGAGCACCCACCATGGAAAGCAATGATGAAAGCATGTTGGAAAATCCCATTTCAAAAAACTTCCTTATTACCGAAGTGTCATGCCCTATCCTGTTCAAAAGTTCACCCGGACTTCTGTCCATTATGAACTCAAGCGACGTGGACTGTAGTTTTGAATAAATCTGCTCGCGCAAATCCTTGCTGACATTGGTGCCAAGCTTTACTGTCATCTTGTTCCTGACTATGGCAATTAAAAGAACCGACATGTTCATCACGAAAACCGTTATGAAAAAAACAAGAATGTCTTTGACTTTGCCATCTAAAGGAATCAGGTATTTGTCGATGAAAATTCTTTCAACATACCTTGTTCCAAGCACTAGCACCGCTGACAAGACCATTAGAACTGTAATGATAATAAATTCGGCTTTGTATGGTTTTGCCATCGCCATGATTCTTCTCAAAAACCGCCCTTTGGACGAGCATCTCACACAAGTTTTGGCTCCTGACATTGCCCTTTTACACACAGGGCAAATCTTCTCTGGCTCTTTACTGTAAACCCGTTTGTTCTCTCCCACTCTCAGTCTTTCAAGGCCTTCGGCGAAATAGGAAAATGCAATCATATGCGCCATTGTGAATCTGCAAAACAGAATTTCTGAGTCTTCGGTTTTTATTATTAAAACTCCACTGTGAACCATTGGTTCGCACTTGAATTTCTGGCATTCGGCAATCAGAAAAATCTTCTCAACAACATTCTTATTTAGTAAAAGCAGATGCTTGTCCGTTGCAACCGCAAAACACCCCGCTAAAAGGTCACCCTTCGGGGAAATGTCGGCGGGTATGCAGTAAATAATCTCTTCACCATATTGTTCAATTGTTTTTCGCTGCTCCGGGGAGAGCGGGTAATTCAGGTTCATAATTTCCTCTTATAAAAACAAGTCTATCATTTTCTGTTCTTTCTTACTTAATTGATAAAAGTCCAATATCTCAAAGCGATTCGAGTCCAAATCGCTTATCAGCAGGCGTTTTTCGGTGATTCTGACTATCGGGTTCCAAATGGTGGTTGTAAAATTCATATCACCTCGGTCGGTCTCAACCCTCCAATACGCAAATCCGTATTCCTCTTTTATATCATTGATTTTTCTAATAACGGGCGTAAAATATCTCATCTCGAGTTGCTCCAGTATGTTCTCACGGATATCTTCGGGCCAGCCGTCGAGTTCGTCAATAAGCCCTATCTCCTCAGCTTTGGGGGTTACGTCCCTGACTGACAGATAACGGTTGGGCTCGCTGAAAGGGAAAACCCTGTAAATTGCCACTCTCGGGTATTCCTTATCCTGAAACTTGAGCGAAAGAAACCCACCCTGAGTCTTTGCAAACTCTGTATTTTGGGGCGTCAGAACCTTTATGTT
>CAZZCN010000045.1:12402-26852 GCA_964652975.1 uncultured Oscillospiraceae bacterium
TGCCTACTCACCCCTTAAGGCTAACGCTTTCGTCTGCAACTGCATCAGCTTATGATAAGTGCCTTTGTTTTTGAACAGCTCACTGTGCGTTCCTTCCTCGACAATTTTCGAATCCTCAAGAACTATCATATGATCTGCTTCCTTGAGACTCGAAAGTCTGTGCGCGATTGAAATTGTTGTACGGTCGCGTATAAGGTACTTTAAAGCCTTTTGTATCTTCTGCTCTGTCAGTGTATCAACGGATGCCGTAGCCTCATCCAGTATAAGCACCTGAGGGTCGGCAAGAATTGCGCGGGCGATGGATATCCTCTGCTTTTCGCCGCCTGAAAGCTCCTTGCCACCCGTTCCGACAACAGTATCATAGCCATGTGGCAGTTTGGAAATGAAATCATGCGCACTTGCGGCCATTGATGCAAAAAGTATATCCTGTCTGCTGCAGTCAGGTTTTGCATATGCGATGTTTGCTGCGAGTGTCCCTTTAAAAATGAAAGTGTCCTGACTTACAATCGCTATGTTTTTGCGCAAGTCTTCGAACGCCATTGACTTGATCGGGATGCCATCGATAAAAATCTCACCCTCCTTTGGGTCGTAAAACCTTGAAATAAGGTTGATCATCGTAGTTTTGCCTGCTCCGGACTGACCTACAATTCCGAAAAACTCGCCTGCCTTCACCTTGAAGCTTATATTCTCAAGGACATTTTTGGCAGGATTATACGAAAACGATACGTTGCGTACTTCAATATCACCAGAGATTTTTGCTTTTCTTACAGGATCCTTTATCTGCGAAATCTCAGGCACCGCATCAATAATCTCAAAAATCCTCTGTGCGCTGTTAAGACTTTGTGACCACCATCTGAACATAAACGACATGAAATCCAGCGGGCCGTTTAGCATTGCTGCATATCCCACAAAAGTTATAAGCGTTCCGTATGTCATACCACCGTTTTTGTTTAGTATAAGCCATGAACCAAGCCCCCATATTACAATGCTTGTAATAGTTTCTACCGTTGAAAAAAGTCCGAAAAATCTGTTGTCATAATCTACAAGGTCAAGTTCAGAATCCCTGACACGGCCGCTTATTCTCTTGAATCTCTCATTTTCTGAAATCTCCTGTCCGAATGCCTTTACAACCCTTGCACCGGTTAGATTGTCTGAGACAGCTGCATTCATGTTACGCAGACTTCTGTGTCTTTTGCCATGCATGTGCCAAAGCCTGGGAATCATTCTATAACTGACGTATAAAAGTATCGGTATAAAACCCAATGCAAAAACAGTAAGAATCGGATTCATCGAGAACATAACGGCTGCCGAGGACACCAAAATTATTATATTTATGAGAAAATACGGCAAACCGTCTATAAAAAAACTTGTAACCTCTGCCGAATCACTTTGTACTCTGGTTAAAAGACTTCCCGTCTGCTTCTGGTTAAAAAAACTCAGCGACAGATTCTGCATCGACTTGTAAATATCTGTTTTTAGATTAAATATCGCCTTCGGGACAAATCCTGCAACCAGCCTGCCGTGGATTATGCCCACACCTTGCTGGAGCAGTCGTACAACAAGGATTGCCAATACAAGAATCAACAAAGAAGCAACCGCGTTTCTTCCCTTAAAGAGAAAGAAGGTCGAGGCGTTGATTTTTGACGACAGAACCTGGTCATAAAGCACTTTTCCGCTTAGATATGGTATGACAACACTGATACCGGAATAAAGAAATATACAGGCAACTATACCGGCAAATTGAATCTTATATGGCTTGAAATAACTCAGCACCCTTATGAACAATGACCTTTTGTCCATGCATTTGGGGCAGATTTTGCGATTTTCGTCAGGATATGGCAGGTTACACTTTGGGCATACGCCTTTAGAATCATTGTCAATAAAATCTGTATCTTTAAATTCTTCGTTCTTAATTTGCTTGTCAATCAAGGATTTCATTTTAAAAACAGCCTTCTGGCAGGAGTTTGAAAACGCTGCGATTGATTGCTCGTAATCCTCATACTCAATAAGAATGAGACCGCCCACGACCTGTGAAAAAATCTCAATCGATTTGATTCGGGAAATATCATATTCCTTGAATTCAATAACTTGCGAAAGCTGGTCATTTGATTTATTACTGACATTAGCTTTATATTTTTTGCCGAATTTATTTCTGAATTTGCTCTTATTATCATCATTATTACAATTTGTATTGTTGGTATTGCCGGTAATATTGTTATTGTTGATATTATCGGTATTGTCAGTAATATTGGTATTGTTGGTATTAACAAATTCATCATTTTGCTTGAATTTTAATTGGTATCCAGGTTTGGAATGCATCCAATGGAAATGTTCTTTTTCATTTTTGCCTAATGGTTCTAACATCAATGTGTAGAGGGTTTTTTCTGTGAAAAATATATATCCGTCGCAATTGTTGAATTCCAAATCACGGTCAAATGCTGTGCATGCAATGACTTTGTCCGGTTCAATGTTCCTGATTTGCAAGAGAGGTTTTATATGCTCTGGGACGCCACCGAATTTGTTTTCCATTTTTATCGCCTTACTGTGTAATTGAAAAAAGTCTGCATGCATTATCAAATGTTATTTTTTGAATTTCCTCGACCGGCATATCAAGAATTTCTGAGATTTTCGATGCCACATATCCTACGTATAGAGGCTCATTTCTCTTTCCTCTAAAAGGCTCAGGTGACAGATACGGACAGTCAGTCTCTATCAATATCCTGTCAAGCGGTAGCTGCTTGATTAGATGTGCGGAATTTGTCGAATTCTTGAAAGTTATAGGACCTGCAAAGGATATATAAAAACCGATGTCTAAAAGATTTCTTGCCAGGTTGTAATCCCCTGAAAAACAATGAAACACTCCCGGATTATCTGAGAGGATTCCTCGTTTTTTGTAACCACGCACGATATGCAGGCAATCGTCGTGTGCTTTGCGGTCGTGCACGATTATTGGCAGTTTGTTTGCAGATGCAAGCTCAATCTGTCTGCAGAACACCTCTTTTTGCTTGTCTCGCGGTGAAAAATCATAATGGTAATCTAGTCCGATTTCGCCTATGGCAACAATTTTCCCTGGGCTTGTCTTTACCAGACCATCCAGCCAGATGTATGTATCCTCGTTAAAAGCTGATGCTTGATGGGGATGAATTCCCACAGAACAGTACAGTGAGTCATCAGTTAATGCCAGTTCAAGGGATTTGCGTGTGGAAACTTCGTCATATGAAGCTATCAGCATTTTACCAACGCCGCCATCACGTGCTCTTGTTATTACATCATTAACATCTTCATTGTACTTATCATCATTTAGATGTACATGCGTGTCAAAAAGCATCTCATCCAACCTCTGATCCGGAAGCTATATCTCCTTCAACAGTAAGAATTTTAAGGTTATGAGCATCGTCCTCTGCACAAAGTATCATTCCATTGGACTCTTGTCCCATGATTTTTCTCGGCTTTAAATTGGTTACAAGTACCACATTTTTACCTATGATATCTTCCGGTGCATACCATTTTGCTATTCCGGAAAGCACCTGTCTTACTTCAGTACCAATGTCTATCCTGGATATCAGAAGCTTATCCGATCCCTCAACTCTTTTGGATTCCAATACCTTTCCAACTTTTATCTTGACCTTTACAAAATCAGTAAATTCAATCATTGCAACGCCTTCGATTGTTGGTTCGGCGGGATTGTCTGCATTCTTGTCATTTGCCGGTGCATCAGTGATTTTTGGCGCGGTGTCTTCTTTCGCAAACTGCAAATCACTAAGTTCGGCAAGTTCCTTCTCCATATCTATGCGAGGGAAAATTGGAGGCATTTTCTTGACACCGTTTTTACTTTCGTACAATCCGAAAACACTGGCGCTTTCCCATGTTAAAATCTCCTTGTTTTCTATCCCCATATTCTCCCATATTAGTGGAGCTGTTGACGGCATAAGAGGTTCGATTAATATGGAAATTATTCTTATGGCTTCTGACAATTTGAACATTACCTCTGCGAGCCTTCCAGTATTTTCGGGGTCTTTTGCAAGAATCCAAGGGGATGTTTCATCTATGTATTTGTTACAACGTCCAATCACCTTCCAGATTTCAGCAATAGCAAGGCTGAATTGAAGCTTCTCCATATGACCTTCAAATAGCAAAGGCAGGTTCAGACACATTTCTTCAAGTTCATAATCATACGTCTCATTTTCTTTTGTGCTTTTTTCTCTTTTGGCAGGTATGATTCCGCCAAAATATTTTTCTGTCATAGCAGCGGTTCTGCTTACCAGGTTCCCCAGGTCATTGGCAAGGTCGGAGTTTATTCTGGAAATCATCGATTCATTTGAGAACATTCCGTCAGAACCGAATGGCACTTCTCTTAAAAGAAAATATCTGACTGCGTCAACACTATAACGTTTACACAAAATCACCGGATCAACAATGTTTGCAGTCTTGTTCTCCTTGGACTTTGAAATCTTGGCACCGTCAAGCAAAAGCCAGCCGTGTCCATATATCTTCTTGGGCAGTGGAATATCAAGCGCCATAAGCATTGCGGGCCATATTATCGTATGAAAACGTACAATCTCCTTGCCGACCAGATGTACATCAGCAGGCCAGTATTTTGCAAAATCTCCATTGGCATCGTCTGGATATCCAAGAGCTGTTATATAGTTTGAAAGCGCGTCAATCCAGACATAAACAACGTGCTTGGTGTCAAAAGGAACCTTTACGCCCCAGTCAAATGTCGTTCTGGATACGCAGAGATCATCAAGACCCGGTTTTAGAAAATTGTTAAGCATCTCATTAGTACGAGATGCCGGCTCGATAAATTCAGGATTGCTTTCAAACAGCTTGATCAAGGCATCCTGGTATTTTGAAATTCGGAAAAAGTAGCTCTCCTCACGCGTCTTCTGTACGGGGCGTCCACAATCAGGGCACTTTCCTTCCTTTATCTGCGTCTCGGTCCAGAACGACTCACAAGGGGTGCAGTACCAGCCTTCATACTCACTCTTATAGATATCACCTTTATCGTACAGCTTCTGGAAAATGTATTGAATCGCCTTCTCATGATCCTCATCGGTTGTTCTAATAAAACGGTCGTATTTGATGTCCAGAATCTCCCAGAGTTTTTTGATTCCTACAACAATTTCATCAACATATTCCTTGGGTCCGACGCCGTTCTCCATAGCCTTCTGCTGGATTTTCTGACCGTGCTCGTCGGTTCCAGTCAAAAACATCACATCGTAGCCTTTGAGCCTCTTGTATCTGCACATTGCATCGGCAGCCACTGTGGTATAGGAATGTCCAATATGGAGATTCCCGCTCGGATAGTAGATCGGCGTTGTAAGGTAAAATGTCTTTTTCATAAGATTGTTGTCCCTCCGGTGAATTTTAATGCATGACATCTGATAATGGCATGTTAGTATGGTTCATTTCATACATGAATTGTTTATTATGTGGCTCTTTTATATAGCACGTTTGGCTGGCACGATTAATTGGCAAGTTTTTACGTTTTAATGTTAAAGCTAATGTCAACCAATAAATCAATTGTCAGCATCATTGAATTATACTTTATTATTTGGTAAATTTCAAATTTTCTAAAAAAATGCCATAGATTTTTTCTGCTTGATTGTTTCTTAATTATAAGCATTTATAATCATTTTTCGGTACATTTTGTATCGTTTTTAATTTTATTATTTACTTTTTAATACTTTCATGCTATTATATTCCTATGAAAGGGGTTGATATAATGAAAAATACAATAGTACGTATATGCCAAATAGAATTGACAGGATTTAAAAATACATTGTATGGATTGGTAGAAATGCCGCTTGCTGCCAATGCAGATTATTTTTCAAGAACAGCTGATATACTTGGTATATATGGACAAAACGGTTCTGGTAAAACGGCGTTAATTGAAGCCATGGAGATTATTCAGAATTTATTGACCGGAAATTCACTGCCTCCGGAAACAGTTCACTACATTTCAAAGGAAATTAATAGTTGTACCATTGCAGTTAAGTTCATTATTGAGACAGACCGAAAAACAGCTATTGCAGATTATTCCGTTGTACTTATACGGGATAAGAATGATCAGTTTGAAATTAATCATGAGTCTCTCGAGGCTGCTGAGTGGAACGGAGAAAAATTCGAAACCAAAAAATCACTGATTAATTATACTCTCTCTTCTGAAGGACCTTTATTTACTCCAAAATATCGATTTGAAGAATTGACACGCAGTAATAATGAGACGAAGGTCAACTTAAGTGTCGCCCAAAAAATAGCAGCAAGGGACAATTGCTCCTTTATCTTTGGATCTGAAGGAAAGGTGGTATTTTTATCTGCACCGGATAACGTATCATCTGACTATGCTTACATTATTTTTGCACTTTACAAGTATGCCAGCATCAATTTGTTTGTAATATCCAATGCGCATTCCGGAGCTATTAGCATGAATCTTTTGATACCGTTTGCATTTCGTTTGGAAGTTGGAGAAAAGATATCAAAGGGTAATTTACCGATAAGACTTGATGAACCAACAATAATAAGTAAAGGCCATTTTAACATCGTTCGCCAAATAATTGATGAAATGAATATTGTTCTCTTCACAATGATCCCTGGTCTTTCAATAGGAGTCCATGATTTTGGTGAGCAACTTCTTGAGAATGGCTCAACAGGGCATAAAATTGAACTGACATCAAAACGCGGTGATATTGTAATACCCTTAAAATATGAGTCAGAAGGTATTATTAAAATCATATCTGTGCTTAATGCTTTAATGTGTGTTTATAACCATCCGTCCATGTGCCTTATCATTGACGAACTTGACTCCGGGATATATGAGTATCTTTTGGGTGAATTGCTTTCAGTTTTTGAGAAAAGTGCCAAAGGTCAACTTATTTTCACATCGCATAATTTACGCGCCTTAGAGATGCTTAATAAAAGAAGTATTGTTTTTTCTACTACTAACCCATCAAACAGATATATTCGTCTGCAGAACGTCAAAAGCAATAACAATTTAAGAGATATGTATTTACGCAGTATTACTTTGGGAGGACAAAAAGAGGATGTATATGCTGAAACAGACAGTATAGAGATTGGACGAGCCTTCAGACGTGCCGGAAAGGCGGTGCGGGATGAAATCAAAAACTAAAAAAATACTGTTATTTATAGTTGAAGGTCCAACCGACCAAGATGCCTTAAGCCCAGTGCTTAAGAAAATATTCCAAAGTAACGATGTGCGTTTTCATGTGGTTCATGGAGATATGACAAGCGACTGGTCTGTGAACGGAACAAATGCAATTGAAGCAGTTCATAACCATATAAAAATGGAAATGGACCGTTACGGTTTCAACAAGCAAGATATCATAAAAGTCATTCATTTGATTGATACAGACGGGGTTTTTATTCCTTCAAACAGGGTTGTTCTTGGAAATTCAAAGGGAATAAAGTATTTTGACGATCGAATTGAAACATCCATTCCTAAAAGTATACTAGATCGAAATACAAGAAAATGCCAGGTACTTTATCGACTTTACCCAGCCGTTAAGATAGGGACAATTCCTTATTGTGTTTATTATTTTTCAAGGAATCTTGAGCATGTGCTCCATGATGAGAACAGAGATTTAGACGATGATGAAAAGGCGGATTTTGCAGATACTTTTGCAGATTTGTATCTTTCAGATACAGAGGGATTCAAAACATTTATTTCCACGTCTGATTTTTCTGTAATCGGTAATTATAGCGATACTTGGAATTTCATCACGCAAGGTATAAACTCGCTGCATAGATATAGTAATTTTCATTTACTTTTTACAGATAACAATTTAGGATAATATTTCTATTGTGAATATTTGCTTGAATTATACTTTATAATCAGTAAAATTTCAAATTGCTGTTAACAAATATTTTTGTCTAATTTTATTCTTACTGCATAACTGCAAGTTCTTCTATACTTAAGTCATTTTGATGGGACACAAGGTTGTGTATCCATTTTTTAGTAAAAAATCTAAACAGCCCTATAGTCCCTTTTATGATTTCTTCCGCCTGAGCTACAAGAAAAACAAAGGGTAGCGGCCAATGAAGAAAAAGCCCGGTATAAACTGCTAAAGGAACTGATATAAGCCATAGCGGTATTGCTTCAAGTGCCAGAACAAAATCGGCATCACCTCCGGCACGTAATACGCCCATCAGGTTCGTAAAATTAACTGATTTTACCACCATCATGCATGCGGATAAAGTAATAATGGTTCTGGCAAATTCTTTGACTGCCAGGGAAACGTCATATAAAGAAACTACTGAATTTCTTGTTGCAAAAAGTATTGCACCTATTACAATACCAACTATTGGTGCTATTATAATTGATCTTGCTCCGTAAATATAGGCCTTGTCTTTTCGTCCTTCTCCGATTTTCTTACCTATCAGAACGGCACATGCACTGCCAAGACCAAGTGTTACCACAAACGAGATTCTATCCAGTGTTTGCAAAATATTAAAGGCCGCAATTTCTTCAGTCCCCATTCTACCGTATACAACAGCAAAGGCTGAAGTGCCAAGCACCCATAAGCTTTCATTGGCGATTATCGGAACTGCTACTCGTATTATAGAAAATACAAATTTTCTTTTAAGTGATAATATATCTTTTAATCTGCATGCAACAGCAAGGTCTTTTCTATACACCAGCCCCATGATAAGAACGCATTCCAGGATTCTCGCAATTACTGTAGCTATTGCAGCTCCTTTGACACCAAGCATTGGCATGCCGAATTTGCCATAAATCAGCACGTAATTTAAAACTGTATTTACAATAAGGGAGCAGGCAGATGAAACCAATGGGAAATTCGCTTTTTCGATTGAACGAAGGCCAACCGAATAAACCATTGAAATCGCCGTTAAAGGATATCCTAATGCAACTATTACAATGTAATCAACGCCTAATTTTATAACTTCTTTATCTGTCGTAAAGATTCCGATAAAAATCTCAGGCACACTAAATACCGCTCCCATGAAGACAATGCTGAAGACAAAGCTGAAAATGAGCCCCAATCCTATTGTCTGTTTAATATCTCCGACAGATTTTTTACCCCAGTACTGCGCAATGAAAATCGAAAGACTTGCATTTGTCCCGAACAGCACCAGTGCAAAAATAAAAAATATCTGATTTGCTATCCCGACCGCTGCTAAAGACTCTTTGCCAAGTCCTCCAACCATTACACTGTCTATCATGTTAAGCATTGAACTTATCAGGTTTTGTATAATAATTGGAATTGCAATAACCAACAATGATTTGTAGAAAAAAGGATCAAATTCAAATATTCCGTTTTTTTCTTTGACAAGGTTTTTGTCTATATTGGAATGTTCTTTTGCAATATCCCTGTTACTATTATTTTCATTAAAATCATTATCGTCACAGTCATTATCGTTACAGTCATTATCGTTACAACCATTATCGTTACAACCATTATCACTATTATGATTTTTGTTATTAACTTTTTTATCATTATCATTATTTGTATTATTATAAGTATTCATAAAAAATCCAATTCTGTTATTTGCTTTACAAAGTAATCATAGATGAATGTCTAGCATGAAAAACCACTTTATATTATTTGTGGATTTTTGGCTGTTAATTCTACCTGTTATCCTTCATTTCCTGTGCAAGCGAGTATGCGTCTCTCTTCGGTATGGAAAATTTTTCGGAAACCAGAACGGCGATTTCTTTGACTGGAATTTTTTCATCCAGCTGCAATTTTATAAATGTCTCCATATTGTCGGCATTGGCCTTCTCATCGGATTCGCTTACAACAGATACAACACGCTTGTCATATTCTTCTCTGCCTTCAACGGCAAGTACATATTCGCCCCTGGGATCGATTTTAGTGTAAAGGGCTGTCGCTTCACCCACGGTTGTTCTGATGAATTCTTCGTGGATTTTGGTAAGCTCCCTCGCTAGGGTTATTCTTCTGTCCTGCCATCCGGTTTTGGCAAAATCGGTCAATGTTTTCTTGATTCTGTGCGGCGCTTCGTAAAAAACCATTGTCCTAGGCTCTGATTCCAGCGATTTCAATCTGGCTTTCCTGTCCTTGCCGCTAACAGGTATAAAACCTTCAAATGCGAATCTTGCTGTGTTCAAATCCGATCCGCTAAGACCGGCGATTGCGGCACATGGGCCTGGTATCACAACCACAGAAATATCGTTTTCGGAGCAAAGCTTAACAAGGTCTGTTCCGGGATCGGATATGCATGGCATGCCTGCATCGCTTACCAGTGCTATGTCTGTTCCTGCTTTAAGTTTTGAGATTAAGAGAGGTCCTTTATGTGCTTTATTATGTTCGTGATAGCTTTCCATCTGCTTCTTCATCTTGAATTTAACGAGCAACATGCCTGTTCTTCTGGTATCTTCAGCTGCTACGATTGCGACGTCTGAAATCACCTGCAAAGCCCTGGGCGACATGTCCGATAGATTGCCGATCGGGGTTCCGACAAGATACAGGATTCCTGATTTTGTTTTGGAAATGCTATCAGCCATTTGCAATTCGCCTTTCGTATATAAATTTCAATGATATTTACTAGTATTCTGTTGGTGATAGTATGTTCTTTATTTTTCTATTTAAATGGTATCAGTACTATATCGGTTTTTATATATTTTGTCTGTGTCATAATAGTACTGAACGCCTTCACTATACTACTCCTCGTCATCATCTGTCTGATTGGTATTATCCGGTCCAAATGAAGTCTTCTGCGAGTCCTTGATCTGATTGTTAAGTTCAGCAAGTTCCTTCTGAGTCAAGTCCCTGTATTGTCCGATTTTAAGGGTGCCAAGTCCGATATTCATGATGCGTGTACGCTTCAGGGATATTATCTCATACCCCAGATATTCACACATTCTTCTTATCTGACGGTTGAGACCTTGTGTAAGAATTATTTTGAAGGTGTTTGGAGTTAACATTTTGACAACACATTTTCGTGTAACGGTATTCAAAACAGGTATTCCTGAACTCATCCGGCTCACGAAATCCTCGTCTATGTTTCTGTCCACTGTTACCATGTATTCTTTCTCGTGATAATTGCCCGCACGAAGTATTTTGTTGACAATCTCTCCGTCATTTGTCAAAAGTATCAGTCCTGTTGAATCCTTGTCGAGTCTTCCTACCGGAAAAATTCTCTGATTGAAATTCACCTCGTCAACTATGTTTCGAAAAACCCTTCTGTCCGTTGTACATGTAACACCAGCTGGTTTGTTATATGCCAGATATACAAAATCGTCACTTTTGTTGACAATTTCATTACCAACCTGTATTACCTGGTCATATCGAACTTTCTCACCGGTGAGAGCAATCCTGCCGTCGATTTTCACTTTACCTTCGCTAATTAACTGGTCCGCCTGGCGTCTGGAGCAAAACTTGGCTTCGCTAAGAAATTTATTGATTCTGACAAGCTCTGGTTGTTCACTAACTTCGATTTTATCGTTTGCAATGTTTTCTGCGTTTACAGTTTTTACTGCATTTGCAGCATTACCAGAGTTTGTAGATTTTACTGCATTTGCAGCATTACCAGCGTTTGTGGTTTTGTTTTTATCTATATTGTTTGTTTCATTTTTTGGCATTTCTTTTCTCCGTCTTTTTTGTTATCAGTATAACACATGTATAAATCGAATTTGCTACTCGCAGACTATTCCTTCAAAAAGTTTTTCTTTCGTCATAGAGGGTGTTTTACCGTACATTTCAAGGACTTCGGTTCTGTAAACACCTGGTTTGTCAAAAAGTATCAATGGCTTGCCTGCTACAAATCCACCCGGGTTGACGCCTTTCTGACCGGATATTATAAAGGCTGTCGGGGCCCTGTCGATAAAAGGATGGACAAATCTCAGGCTTCTCGGTTCGATTCCAGCGTTTCGCAAGCCCGATACAAGGTCAATTAAGCGGTCGGTCCGGTAAATCATAAAAACCGTGCCACGCGGTCGTAGCAGATAAGAGGTTATGTCAAGCAATTGTGAAAGTGATGAGAAAAGCTCTTCGCGCGCAATTCTTTTGTCCGTAATTTCCTTGTCTTTGTCTCCGTCAAAAATCTTGTATGGCGGATTGGACACCACACAGTCAAATTTTCCAGGCTTGTAAATGCTTTTCAGGTCGTTCCAGTTCTTATTGAGAGCAGAAAGCGAGGATTTCAGATTATTGAGTTCAATGTTTCTTAAAAAGGCGTCGTACGCAGCTTTAGTAATCTCAACTCCGGTAATACTTGCAGCGGCCAGCTTCTGTGACAGTAGCAGCGAAATGCTGCCGCAATTGCATCCGAGGTCAATTATGTTTCTCTTCGCGTCTTTGGTTTTTTTGAAACTTTCCGCAACGAAATTGGCAAGCAGGACCGAGTCTTCTCCGAAGCGAAAACCTTCTCGCTTTTGGATCATCCTGATTCCGTTAAGTTGTAAATCTTCAATTGTCTCATCCTTATGAAGTATAACCATGGTTCTCCTTGATACACTCATTTTGTTATTATTGTTTTTGGCTCTGTCACATCATATAGTTGATAATATAGCATTTTATTATGGGACATTTACTGTCCCATAATTTGAAATTTGTCAACTTTACATTATTCTCATTTTATCACTTTTTGAAAATACGACGATTAAAAATTAACAATAAAACAAGAGGTATGTTTATTAACAAATATATCCAAACATTAATGGCAGGATGCGTATCGTAATAATATCCTGTAGGTGTCATTCCGTCCCAAAATGTAATTGAATATCCCAAACCATAATAAGGCTGAAAACAACCACCATGACCTACAATTGTAAATATAGGATGATGAATTGTAAATGACATAACTATATCGGTTACGAGAATGATTAACCAGATGATTAGCCCTACAGTTAATACTTTTTTCCACATAACGCCACCCCCTCAAAATATAAACAATTATCTTGATATATATGAACAAGCTTTCAAATTGCTCCTTAAAAGTGCAAAAAGGAGAAAAACGTCATCGCCTTTCTCCCAATTTGTTACTCTGTCTTGCTTATTAAAATCAAGCAGGGCTGATTGCATCAACGGGGCATGATGATACGCAAGCGCCGCAGTCAATGCAGGCTGACTCATCGATTACATAGAGACCGTCTCCTGCTGAAATACAGGTTACAGGACATTCGCCCTCGCAGCTTCCGCAAGATATACATGCATCACTAATTCTATATGCCATAATGAACACCTCCTATTCGTTGCACATTTTACCACTAATCGAAATTTTCATCAAGCAATTAAAAAAAATTCGTCATACTGTACACACATTGTCAAATTGACTCTGATACAAATTAGCATAAAATCCACACTTGCTTATCAACTCGTCATGTGTCCCCTGCTCAACGATATCCCCGTCATCCATTACAAGGATAAGGTCAGCGTTGCGTATGGTGGACAGTCTGTGTGCAATTATAAAACTCGTGCGGCCTTTCATCAGATTATCCATCGCTTTTTGAATCAAAATCTCAGTTCTTGTATCTACACTACTTGTCGCTTCGTCTAGTATCAAAATCTCTGGATCTGCCAGAATCGCTCTAGCTATAGTCATCAATTGTTTCTGACCTTGAGAAAGGTTATCTGCTTCTTCATTAAGAACCATGTTGTAGCCATCAGGCAACGTATGAACGAAATGGTCAATCTGAGCAGCTTTGGCGGCATTTTTCATCTCTTCGTCAGAAGCGCCAAGTCTGCCATACCGGATATTTTCAGCTATTGTACCGTTAAATAACCAGGTGTCCTGCAGCACCATTCCGAAAAGTGAACGCAGCTCATTGCGCTTGAACAGTTTGATATCATTGCCGTTTATCTTTATTGAGCCTTTATTAACATCATAAAAACGCATAAGCAGCTTGACTATCGTTGTCTTACCGGCCCCGGTGGGTCCAACTATGGCAATCTTCTGTCCAGGCTTTATCTCGGCGCTGAAATCGCGTATTACTATTTTCTCAGGATCATATCCGAAAGAGACATGATCAAAGGACACGTTCCCATCCGGGTGAGCCATAGAATCCTTGCCTCTTAAAGCATCATCCCAGTCAATGGTCAAAGCATCAGGCGTTTCGGCAATTTCTTCTTCTTCTCCCAAAAATTCGAAAACCCTTTCAGCAGCAGCAGCAGTCTGCTGAAGAACATTAGATACACTGGCAACCTGAGCAATCGGTTGCATAAAGGAACGAACATATTGTATAAATGCCTGGATACCGCCAACTGTCATCTTACCCGTAGTCGCTAGATACCCACCAAGAATACAAATCGCTACATAAGTGATATTTCCGATAAATGCTGTTATAGGCATCATAAGTCCTGAAAGGAAGTTTGCTTTCCATGCTGACTGGTATAGATTCTCATTAAATTCCTCAAATGTTTTTGCGGACTCCGCTTCTCCGTTAAATGCCTTAACTACAACATGGCTGCCAAACATCTCCTCTATATGGCCGTTGACGTTTCCAAGATATT
>CAZZCN010000046.1:0-7536 GCA_964652975.1 uncultured Oscillospiraceae bacterium
GTCGTGTTGGTCGTGTTGGATGTGTTAATCGTGCTAGGTGTGTTGGTCGTGTTGGTCGTGTTGGTCGTGTTGGTCGTGTTGGATGTGTTAATCGTGCTAGGTGTGTTGGTCGTGTTGGATGTGTTAATCGTGCTAGGTGTGTTGGTCGTGTTGGGTGTAGAATCGGTTCTCGGGATTTTATCAGCTGTAGTTGCATCAACTGCCACTTGCCTTTCCATGCTGCCGAAATCATCATTGTTGATACTTTTGGAACCCGGTGATAACCTGCGCAAAATGACATCAATTGTTTTTTCGAGGATAACGCTTAGAATAATTACAACTATGCTCCAGGCAAATAAATCTGCGGTTTCAAGGTAGATTTTCGAGTTATAAATCGCTGTTCCGATAGAGAATTTAGGTGTGGCAAGCACTTCGGCAGCTATACCTGCCTTCCAGGCAAGACCCATTGATGTTGTTGCAGCGGCTCCCAGATACGGAAGCACGCTGTTAAAATATATTTTGCGCAGTACTAAAGCCTTTGGCAGCTTATAGACTTTTGCCATTTCGAGAAAATTGCGATCAGTCTGTTCGATACCTTTGAAAACATTACCCCAGACAATCGGAAACACCATAAGGAATGATATGAATGCAGGAATATTGCCACCCTTTATCCAGACAAGTGTCAGAATAATGAAAGAAACAATCGGTGTCGCTTTAATTATACTGAGTACCGGTCTGAAAAATGCGTATGTGATTCTTGAAAATGATGTGATTACCGCAAGAACAATTCCGAGAACGGCTCCTGCAGCAAACCCTACGATTATGCGGAATATGGATGTGAACGCAATCTGCCAGAAAAGCGGTGTCAAAACTAGCGACGCCAACTTTGAGGCAACAGCAAAAACAGATGGCACCAACAGATCCTGTCCGACATAAATACTGATGGCTTCCCATATGAAAATCCATACTATAACGAACAGGATATTCAGTACAGCTGACTTTGATTTTTCAATTGTTTTTTTGGATTCGCTTTTCATTATGCCACCATTTTTTGTTGATAAATTACTATTTATTTTTTGATACTTGTTCCAATTCTGCTTAGATTTAACTTAAATTTTCATTTCTGGATGTTTTATTTATATCTATCAGATGATCATAATTTACTTATATTTTTTACTTGTATTTTATTATTTTTTTATTTATATTTTTCCCTATAATTTTACCTAATATAGTAAAATGCGTCGTCCGGCATTTTGCCGCCTAAGGATTTGGGGTCTGCCATGAAAAGCACATTGTAAAAATTTAGAATCTGGTTTTTCATTACTTCACCTTCGACAAATACTATATTTGAGTTTGGTATAGCAAGCTTTGCAAGAGATGCGGATGGCATGATTTCGTATTTTGCTATCAGATCTGCCGCTGCATTCTGTGAAACATTTGTATAATCAATTGATGCCTTGTATTCATCAAGAAAATCAATGACCGCCTGTTTGTTCGCAGTGGCAAAGTCCTTGCTTACAACAACGCATCCCATGGATAGCACGCTGTCCTTGATCCCAAGTTTCTCTGTTACAAAACTCCACTCTGTGGTCATATCAAGAATACTTTTAAATCCGATATTCTTGGATAGTATTGTAGTAACAAACGGCTCTGGAATCATCACCAGGTCCGCTTTACCACTCAGAGCAAGTGCTGCAAGCTCGGAATGCTCAGTCTTATACTCTATTGTAATATCCTTTAATGGGTCTATTCCGTTTTGCAATAAAAGGTAGTTAAGAACAAATTCCGGTGTTGAGCCTTTGCCTGAAGCAAAAAGCTTTTTGCCCTTAAGGTCGGCAAAAGTCTTGACGGTGTCACCTTTTTCCAAAATATTAAGGACCCCTAGTGTATTCAGAGCAAGTATTTGAATCTTGCCACCGGTCTTGTTATATAAAGTCGCAGCGAGATTTGTCGGCACTGCTGCAATATCGATTTCGCCGGAAGATATTTTGCCTACTATGAGGTCTGGAGCTCCTGCTATGGTTGTAACATAACGGTTGGCTGTTGTTTTGGCTTCATTGTCTGAAAACAGCTTTACCATTCCCATGCCGGTTGGCCCTTTTAAAGTTGCAATTTTGATAAGGGTTCTGCTTTCGTAAGGGGTGTCTGACTTGGATGATACCGCGCTTGACATTGAAATCGAACTTGCATCACTCGATGCCTTGGCAGTAGGTGTGGCTGTCGAGCATCCGGCTGCAGTGATTGCCAATATTGATAATGCAAGGGCAAGTGTGATGATTTTCTTTTTAGTTGATTCTTTTATGATTTTTTCCATTTGTTTTCCCTCTTCAATTCTTTCGTTTTTTTGATTGTTATTAGTTGATTTATCGGTCACTTATCCCGCGAACCGACGCTACTTGCTATGAGTAGCTTCCGACGGTGCAAGTGCCGACTTGACCGTTACCGACTTAAGCTGTCCTATCTTGCCGGTCATGGCGCCTATCCTGTCATTGCTGCCATCGACAGTCAGGGCTATGACCGATATCGACCTTTCGCGATAAGGAATACCCATTCGTCCGACAATTATTGATGAAAATTCAGACAAAATCTCATTAACTGCTTTTGCATCCTGCTGCGGGTCATGAATGACTATTCCTACAACGCCTATTCTCGTATCCAATTAAAAAAACCTCCCTCCTAAAAATGTCATAGGAAAGAGGAAAATAATCTTTGCGGCGCATCACAGGACTGTACGCAACTGCGCCTTATCCCATAAACAACCATATAATTAAACTCTCTCCTATTGCTCAGAATTCACGCAAATATATATGATATGAAAACATATATTCTGCTTCTTAATTCCTTGCAGTCAGAACTTGTAATCAGTAACTTTATAAACTTCAGATCAACGGTCTGTGAACTCAATTGCCTCCTGGTAATCAAAGTAAAAGGGCTTGTGTGTGACATTTGAGTTAAGAGCCTTTGATAAGAGATTCAATTGGATTATAGCATACTTTATGCCATTTTCAAATACTTTTTTTACCATCTAAATCTTGTTTTTACTCAAAAGAGTCTATAAATTAATTTTTGGAGTCGCTAAGCATTGCTGATATATCTTTTACTTGGATATAGAAATCAATTCAATCGTAATTTTTCCTTGCATTTTACATTATTATATAGTACTATTTCAATATTATTGCTTTAAATATGCATATGTCGCAAATAATATAAGTGAGGTAATCTGCAAACATGGAATTATCTATATTGGAAATTTTTAACATTTTACTCAAACGGGTTTGGATATTGTTGTTGGCTACGATAGTTGGATTATCCGGCGCGCTGCTTATAAGTCTTTTTCTAATTGCTCCCACCTTCACATCAACTGCGGTATTATACGTAAACCCCAACCAGAACCAGCTTGACCGTACCGGTAATTATAACGATTTGAACTATGCTCAGGAATTGGTTAATTCATATATAATCATTCTGAAGAATGATGTGTTTCTAAAGGATGTGGCAGAGCAATCCGGCCTGGAATACACCAGTGGCCAGATACGCGGAATGCTTTCATTAGCCTCTATTAACAGTACAGAAATATTTGAAGTGCGGATAAGCAGCAAGAACCCCCAGCATTCTTTTTTACTTGCTGAGACAATAATAGACCTGGCACCGGAAGAGATTATCAGAATCAAGGAATCCGATTCAGTTAAGCTGGTATCTCCTGCTGTACTGCCGACGTCACCTTCAGCACCTAACAATACGCTGAACGCCATAATCGGAGCGGTTCTGGGCTTCGCTGTCGCAGTTGCCTCGATTATACTGGTTGAAATATTGGATACTAGGGTTAAGAGCGAAGAGGATCTTGCCACACACTATTCATTACCGATTCTGGGCAGCATTCCAAAGTACGAAGAAGAGTGATCAATCACCATTTATTTTTATTGTATATAACAAAATGAATTAAGGAGTATATAGAATAATGGCTGAACTAAATACTGAAGTTAGAAACGGCAGGATTTTCAAAAAGAAGAAGAGACGCAAATCATCAGGCGGAATGAACAGCAACAAATTCAGCGTTATAGAATCATATAAGACCATTAGAACCAATCTTCAGTTTTCCCTTAAGAAGAAGGGTGGAAACGTATTGCTTGTAACGAGTACTATGCCGCGTGACGGCAAAAGTACGGTTGTTGCCAACATAGCAGTTGCCTTTTCACAGACCGATATTAATGTCCTGATTATTGACTGTGATATGAGAAAGCCTCGTGTTAACAAGTTTTTCAATGTCTCTGCCATACCAGGTTTATCTAATTTTCTTGCAGGACTTTGCGATATCAATGATGCAATACAGGACACAGAATACAAGAATCTCAGCATAATATCATCAGGAATTCTTCCACCTAACCCCGCCGAGCTTTTGTCGAGTTCAGAAATGGAAGAGCTTATGGAGGATTTGCGTAATAAATACGATCTTATAATTCTTGACAGTCCTCCGGTCAACATAGTGTCAGATGCTGTTGTTGCCACGAAGTACACTGATGGTGTTGTTCTTATCGTAAGGCATGCCTTGACTACTCATCCCGAAATCGAAAAGGCGGTCAAGAGCCTCGAGTTTGCTAATGCCAAGATATTGGGTATAATTCTTAATGCTTTTGATTTTTCCAAGCTTTATGGCAAAAGATATGGTTCATATTACAGAGCTGGTTATCGTCGCAAAGGTTATGGCAAATATGGATATGGCGGTTATGGGAATTACGGTGGTTATGGATATGGCGGATACGGTTCTTATAGCGGTTATGGTTCATACGGCGGTTACGGAAGTAATGCTGAAAGCTCACTGGCAACAGAGAAGAAACACAATGCCGCTGTCAATCCTACCGGCGAATCAGAAAACACAGATTTGACAAAGGAAACCTGATATGATTGATTTTCATTCACATATTTTGCACTCTATAGATGACGGTGCAAAATCACTTGATGAATCGCTTGAATTAGTCGGTGATTTCATGAGTCAAGGTGTTTTCAATGTTGTCTGCACTCCTCATTTTTATCCTGATTCCATTTCACTTGAAGAGTTTCTGGCCAAGAGAAATGCCTCGTTTCGATCTCTGCGAGACCGATGTGCTGAGTTCACTGACTTTCATCTCTATTCCGGAGCCGAGGTATACTGTAATGAGTTCTTGGGGATATGTCAGGATCTGACACCTTTATGTATTCAAGGCACAGGGCTTATAATGGTAGAAATGCCTTTTGCCATGAAATGGTCTTCTCAAGTCTGGAGCATCCTAGAGAAGGTAATTGACAGACATTCTTTAACTATAATAATAGCACATGCCGAAAGATATCCTGCAGTCCTGCGCCATCCTTTTACCGTGCTGGATAAGCTAACAGACATGGGTTGTATCATCCAGGTCAACACGGATTCCTTTATCGATAAGGACACAAGTTCGACAGTATTGAAATGGCTCGACAAAGGTCTTATTCACATTTTGGGTACAGACAGTCACGGACATGAGAACAGGCCGCCGAGGATGGATAAAGCCTGCAGTATTATCTCTTCCACATATGGTGAAAAAGCCGTCGAAAAGCTGCAAAGCAACGCCAGAAAGCTGCTTTCAGGCAAGCAATTACATGGTAATAATTTGTTTTTGTAGAGCAGATTCTATAATCTTAATGAAACAGAAAACTATTGGATAAATAAAAGGTCTGACCAGGGAATTGTCTTATGTCAGACCTTTTTTTTACTTATTAATTTACTTATTTACTTATTTACTTATTGATTTATTGATTTATTTACTTATTTACTTATTTACTTATTTACTTATTTACTTATTTACTTATTTACTTATTGATTTATTGATTTATTTACTTATTATTTATTGATTTACTATAACAAATGTACAATTTTTATCTAATGCTTTTTGTTCTCTTTTTTGTCATGGTATTACGCTAATTATAATTTCGTCTTATATATTTATTTGATTGTGACAGCTATACGAGAAAATGGATTGTTAATCTTGGCACCAAGTTGATCTGAAACCTCAATATTAATCTTGTCGCCAGATTTGACTCCTGTAACAACATACTCAAGGACATTCGAATCGTCATTGGTGGTAAGCTTCTTGGTGGCTCTACTATCAGATATGCTAATATGCCTGTCAATCGAATCCTCCGTATCACCACGTGTTACGCTACCGATGTTGATCAAGGATTTAGGCAGCGGATTGACCTTTCGCTTCTCTGTAAAAACTATTGTCAGCTTTGAACCTATGGCATCAACTGTTATCTTGTCCTCAAGGATGTTCTTGTCATTTGCTGTAAACTTATATTCCCATAAAGAATTGGTGTATATGTATATGTCATTAATTGTAAGAATACCCCTGATGCGTTCTTCTGTGTATTTGTCATTTACCTTGTCCATATTATTAGTATAATCATCATCGAGCTTTACTATCTGTTCCTTATATGTGGAGTTCTGATAATTAGATGCATAAAGCAATACAGTCTGTGTCAAAATCGAGAAAACAAGTATCGCAATAAATCCAAGTGGAATTGTCGATAGCATGAATCTTGAATTACTTTGAAGCATGAACAGTATGCTGGACTTGCTTTGCTGCCTTCTGCTTATATCCATCGAGTGTTTTATAGTCTTCTTGCTGCTGTCAACTTCTACGCTATCAATATTATCTTGCTCATAATTATCAGTCATTCCGTTGATATCGGAAAGCTCATCGTTCTGATCAGGTATATTCTTATCGTCAGAATATTTCTTGTCATCATTGTCTCTCATAAGCTTACCTCCGTCATTTAGTCACGTTATAGAATATTTCGATAGAACCGTCGTCAAGACCAAGGGCTTTTGCCATATCGTACTGCATATCAATGGCGATGATTTCTCCGGCCTTTACATTGCTGAAGTCCAGTGTTACTTTACGACCGGTATCCAGCATTAGTGTCGTAATCTTGTAGTCAGCTTCATTGGTGTTGATTATTACATTCTTCTCAAGGACATCCTGAGCAATCTTGCAATATTTGCGGAGTGTGTCCAGAGGGAAAAACTTCTTGGCATCAGTTGAGTATTTCTCATAAAAAGAAACGCTGATGTTCTCTGTCTTCGAGTAAATTACAGAAGTTCCGCCTTTAACAACAACGTTATTAACATAAATGGCATATTCCGTGAACTTGTCCTTCATCTTCATTAACTGTGCATCTGTGAATGCACCGCTTAGACGGGCGGTATACATCTCGTTGTTAGCCTTGTCTATAACAGCCTGCTTGGCTTCCACTATCTTAAATGATTCGTTCCTGGCTTTGTTAGAAACTGAAATCCTGCCACTAAGGCTAAATACCAAAACCATTAATCCAGCTATAACAATCAAAGAACCTAAGATGAATAGACCAAAAAAGACATTCCCCTTAAGAGAATTCTGAAATTTAATTATATTCTTGCGTAGCATCGAGGAACTGGCAATATTATCGTTGTTTATCTGCTTTTCACTTTTATTTGTATCCAAAGATTTACCCACCCTTCGTAATAAAATCTATACTGTTCAACATTTTATCATAATTATCAACAAA
>CAZZCN010000046.1:7636-19162 GCA_964652975.1 uncultured Oscillospiraceae bacterium
TCTATCGCGGCCTTTATAAATCCGGCAAAAAGCGGATGAGGCCTGTTGGGCCGGGATTTGAATTCAGGATGGAACTGTGATGCGACGAAAAAGGGATGGGAGGGTATCTCTATCATCTCCACGATTCTTCCGTCAGGTGATATTCCTGAAAGCATCATGCCTGCATCAGAAAGCTCCTGCCTGTATTTGTTGTTCACCTCGTACCTGTGGCGATGGCGCTCGTAGATCACATCACTACCATAAAGCTTTCTTACCTTGGAATTCTCGTCTAGCTTGCATGGGTACTGTCCTAGTCTCATTGTTCCGCCAAGCTGATCCACATCCTTTTGCTCAGGCATCAGGTCTATTACCGGGTTGGTTGTATACTGGTCCAGTTCTGAGCTGTGAGCATCCTTGTATCCAAGCACATCACGTGCATATTCAATTATAGCAATCTGCATGCCAAGGCATATGCCAAGATAAGGAATGTTGTTCTTGCGGGCATATTCGCATGCGTCGATTTTACCGTCAATCCCTCTGGAGCCAAACCCTCCCGGTACGAGTATCCCGTCTACATCTGCAAATACTTCGCTGGCAGACTCTTCGGTAACCGTATCCGACTCGACCCACTTAATTTTTACTTCAGCACCATTTGCTATGCCGCCGTGTTTTAATGCTTCGACAACGCTAAGGTATGCATCATGCAGTGCGACGTATTTGCCTACCAGCGCTATCGTTACTTTGCGGTCCAGGGATTTAAGAGTGCATACCATCTTCTCCCAGTCGCTAAGGTCAGGTGTCGTGCAAGGTATTCCAAGTCTTTTACATACTACGGTTGCAAGACCTTCCTCCTCAAGCGCCAATGGAATCTCGTAAAGAAGTGGCATGTCGATATTCTGTATTACACATTCCCTTGGGACGTTGCAAAAAAGCGATATCTTGTCCCTCATGTCGCGAGGAATCTCCTTTTCGCTTCTCAAAACAATTATGTCCGGTTGAATTCCTATGCTTAAAAGCCCTTTGACACTGTGCTGTGTGGGCTTTGACTTCAGCTCCTCGGATGCAGACAGATATGGGACCAGTGTGACATGAATGAAGATGCAGTTCTCTCTACCGACATCATGAGAAAACTGACGGATCGCCTCCAAAAACGGAAGGCTTTCTATATCGCCCACTGTTCCGCCTATTTCGACTATTGCAATATCGGTGTCTCTGCCACCTTCTGCAATCTTATTCTTTATCTCATTGGTTATATGAGGTATTACCTGTACGGTTCCGCCTCCGAAGTCACCCTTGCGCTCTTTGGCGATTACGGTGGAGTATACTCTGCCTGATGTGACGTTGCTTGCTTGTGAAAGACTCTCGTCTATGAACCTTTCGTAATGACCAAGGTCCAGATCTGTCTCCGCCCCATCATCGGTTACGAACACTTCCCCATGCTGGTACGGGCTCATTGTTCCCGGGTCAACATTCAAATACGGGTCGAATTTCTGAACCTTCACCTTGAAATTTCTAGCCTTAAGAAGCCTTCCAAGCGAAGCTGCGGTTATTCCCTTGCCAAGTCCGGATACAACTCCTCCGGTTACAAAAATGTATTTTGGATTCATGATAGTAGCCTCATTTCTTTCGTTTTTTTTTTCGACTAATAGAAGTCTTCAAAAGTCATATGAGGCTCCATTGCCTATAATTACTTAACTCGAGTATTTTATCATTAATCAATGATTTTTTCTACTCGCATTTTAACAGAATTAAATAAAATTTTATTGGCAGATTGGCTAAATTTAGAATTGGAAATCATTGACCGTTTGACTGTATTAAAATTAATAATTTCATGAATAAAAAAGAGGAGAATTGCGAAGAAATTCTCCGAGTGCGACTCTCCATCGGTTTGTTCTACGAAAATGCCAAGCTGCGACTTTAAAATTCTTGTTTGTTTACGAAAATGCAAGGTTGCGACTCCATGCAAGTTAAATCAAAAAAACGCAAATCGCAAATCGGAGAATTGCGAAGCAATTCTCTCAGGCGACTTTCTTGTAAGTTCATCCAAAGTACGAAAATGCAAGGCGGAGAATTGCGAAGCAATTCTCCCAGGCGACTCCCCGCCAGTTTATCAAACAGGAGTCGGCTACGCACCAAGTGGGAATAATAAACTCATTCCCTATTAGTTGTCTTTGCGAAAAATGTAAAACGGAGAATTTCGGAGAAATTCTCCAAATGCGACTCCTGAAATGAAAATACAAAGCGGAGAATTGCGCAGCAATTCTCTCAGGCGAATCCGCGTCAGTTTGTCAAACAGGATTCGCTATTCCCACTCGATAGTCGCCGGCGGCTTCGTCGTAATATCATATACGACCCTGTTCACGTGTCGTACTTCGTTTATTATCCTGGCTGAAATCACAGCGAGTATGTCATATGGGATTCTGGCAAAGTCTGCTGTCATAAAGTCGGAGGTGGTTACACTTCTGAGCGCCACCGTGTAATCGTAGGTTCGCTCGTCACCCATAACACCAACACTTCTGACTCCTGTCAGAACGGCAAAATATTGATTGTATTCTCTGTCAAGACCGGCCTTTGCTATCTCGTCGCGAAAAATGGCGTCCGCTTCCTTAAGCAAATGGAGTTTGTCACGGGTTATATCTCCCATTATTCGTATTGCAAGCCCTGGTCCGGGGAAAGGTTGACGCCAGACAAGAGCTTCGGGAATGCCAAGTTCAATTCCGGCTTTCCGCACCTCATCCTTGAAAAGATGTCGCAGTGGCTCTATTATCTCCTTGAAATCTACAAAGTCAGGAAGTCCGCCAACATTGTGATGGCTCTTGATAACAGCAGCATCACCGACTCCGCTCTCTATTACGTCTGGATATATTGTACCTTGAACGAGAAAATCAACTGTACCGATCTTCTTCGCCTCTTCTTCGAAAACGCGAATAAACTCTTCTCCTATAATCTTACGCTTCTGCTCCGAGTCAGAGACTCCGGCAAGCTTCTCAAGGAAACGGTCTTCAGCGTTAACTCTTATAATGTTCATATCAAACTGAGCTGCAAAAACCTTCTCGACCTGGTCCCCTTCATCTTTCCTAAGGAATCCATGATCAACGAAAATACAAGTCAACTGCTTTCCAACAGCCTTGTGGATCATCATGGCGGCAACAGAGGAATCAACCCCGCCGGACAGTCCGCACAGAACCTTCTTGTCACCAATTTTTTCTTTCAGGTTTCTGATGGAATCAGATACAAATGCTGACATCACCCAGTCACCTTTGCATTTGCAGATGTTAATCAAAAAATTCCTGAGCATCAATGACCCGTTATCGGTATGCATAACCTCCGGGTGAAACTGAACTGCATAAAGTGCCTTGTCGGCATTCTCCATTGCTGCTGTCGGGCATGAATCGCTTGTAGCAGTTACCTTGTATCCATCCGGAATTTCCGAGATAAAATCAGTATGGCTCATCCATGAAGTGTTAGGAGAACTGACACCTTCGAACAAAAGGCTCCCAGCGTCAAGGTTGACAATCGTCTTGCCATACTCTCGCAACGCTCCAGATTCCACCTTGCCTCCGTTCATTACCGCCATCAGCTGCGCACCATAGCAAATACCAAGTACAGGTATTCCAAGTTCGAGAATTTCGGGTGAGTAGCTAGGAGAAGAGAGTGAATTAACGCTCTTGGGGCCTCCTGTAAAAATTATACCCTTGTATTCCTCGGCGATTATCTTGTCGATAGGTGTGGTAAAAGGAAGTATCTCACAGTAGACATTCTGCTCGCGAACCCGTCTTGCGATTAGCTGATTGTATTGGCCTCCGAAATCCAGGACAAGTATTTTCTCATTTTTCATTGAATTGTATTCTCCTTATAATGGCCAGTCTTGATTTGATAGTTATATTTTAATATTTTGATCCTGTTTATATATTATTCTATAGTATAGCTAAAAGAAAGATAATATGCCTGATAAACCATTATCGTTGCGTCTGGATGTCAATCTTCAGACTTATTCCACTGTAACCGACTTGGCTAGGTTACGCGGCTTGTCAATGTCACAGCCCTTCATGGCAGATATGTAATATCCGAAAAGCTGCAATGGGATAACTGCAAGCGAAGGATAAAGCATTTCGTAAATCTTTGGCAGGTATATTGCGTGATCGGTCTCATTCTCGATATTGGTGTTGCCTTCAATGGTGAGTCCGATTACAAGTGCTCCCCTTGCCTTGACTTCCTTGACATTGCTCATCATCTTGTCAAAAAGCCTGTCGTTGGTTGCCAGTGCAACCACCAGAGTGCCGTCTTCAATCAGGGAAATGGTGCCATGCTTCAATTCGCCTGCAGCATATGCATCAGAATGTATATAGGATATCTCCTTGAGCTTAAGTGAACCCTCAAGTGACATCGCGTAGTCTGTGTTTCTTCCGATGAAAAATACATCTTTGCTATTGTAGTACAAGGAAGCCAGATACTGTACATTCTCCTTGTTGTCAAGAACCTCGGTTATCTTACCGGGCAGCTCCCAAAGACCTTCAATCGCTTTAGAGAGTTCATCCGGGGCCATTGTCTCCAGTGTCTGTGCGATGAAAAATGTTATAAGATACATTACTGCAAGCTGTGTGCTGTATGCCTTGGTCGTGGCAACGGCTATCTCAGGTCCGGCCCATGTGTATAAAAGGTCATCGGACTCCTTGGCGATAGAACTGCCAACAACATTCACAATAGACAGGATTCTCGCACCCAGGCGCTTGGCTTCTCTCATAGCAGCAAGCGTATCCGCTGTCTCACCTGACTGGCTTATAACTATGGCTAGAGTGTTAGCGTCGACTATGGGGCTGCAATATCTGAATTCTGATGCAAGAACCACCTCAACAGGAATTCTGACAGCCTTCTCCATTACGTACTTGCCAACCATTCCTACATGGTAGGCGGACCCGCAGCCAATAATGAAAATACGGCTTATTTTCTTAAGGTCTTCCTTTGTCAGACTGATGGAATCCAGCAAAATCCTGCCGTTCTTAATCCTGGGTGATATGGTGTCCTTAATGGCTTTGGGTTGCTCCATTATCTCCTTGAACATGAAATGTTCGTATCCACCCTTTTCGGCGGCAGCGACATCCCAGTCAATATGGCTGGTCTCCTTGGAAATAATTTCCTTGAATGTATCATAGACTTTGATGCTGTCTTTGGTAATTTCAACAACTTCATTGTTCTCCAAATATATTATATCTCGTGTATATTTAAGAATCGCAGGTACGTCCGATGCAATATAGTTGCCTGAATCACTTACACCGACAATCAGCGGGCTTTCCTTGCGCACTGCGAAAAATCTATCCTTGCATTCCTCACTCAATATTCCAAGTGCAAACGATCCTTCTAGACTGCTGATGGTCTTGATTATGGTATCCAGTATGTCCCCGTTATACTTGTTTTCGTAGTATTCCATGAGATGTGCAATGACTTCGGTATCCGTGTCTGAGACAAATTCATAGCCCTTGCCTATCAGTCGGTTCTTCTGATAAAGATAATTCTCGATGATGCCGTTGTGAACTATAACGTACTTTCCGGATCTGCTTCTGTGCGGATGTGAATTGATATCGCTGGGTCCGCCGTGAGTAGCCCATCTGGTATGGCCTATACCCATAAAACCTTCAAGTCTGGCTCCATCGTCAAGCTTGTCAGAGAGCACCTTGAGGCGTCCTCTTGTCTTCTCGATTACGATTCCATCCTTGGTGTAAACTGCTACGCCTGCCGAGTCATATCCACGATATTCCAGCTTGGAAAGTCCATCAAGTAAAATCGGTGTAGCTTGGTTGTCTCCTACATATCCTACTATTCCGCACATTTGGTTCTCCTTGTTCTCATATGCAAATCAATGCAATTAATATATATATAAATAATTGCCCATTCAACTATTTCTTAGAAAATTTAATAAAAAGAAATGCTGTGTGTCTACGCTGTAAAAATTTCAATTCCCGTCAGTCTCACTTAGCGCTATTTTCTGAAAATTATCTCGTCACGGTTAGGGCCGTTTGAAACCATTGTTATAGGGCATTTGATGTGTTTTTCTATAAAAAGAACATACTCCTGTGCAAGCCTCGGAAGCTTGTCAAAATCCTTGATGCCCCTGATGTCTGTCTTCCAGCCTTTTAGTACTTCGTACACAGGCTTGGCCTTGGCCAGCTTGTATGTAACAGGGAACTTGTCCGTTACCTCGCCGTCAATCTCATATCCTATACAAACAGGTATCTCGTCAAGGTAGCTAAGTACATCAATTGCTGTCAAAACCGCTTCTGTAGCTCCTTGTATACGGCAGCCGTAGCTTGTGGCTACAGTGTCAAACCATCCCATTCTCCTGGGTCTTCCGGTTGTTGCTCCGAATTCTCCGGCATCTCCGCCGCGAAGACGCAGTTCTTGTGCCTTGTCACCTAATATCTCACTTACAAATTCACCGGCACCAACAGCACTTGAGTATGCCTTGGTAACCGCAACTATCTCCTTGATCTCATAAGGTGGAATACCGCCGGCGCCAACAGCTCCGAATGCAGCAATTGTGGATGATGATGTAACCATCGGATATATGCCGAAATCTGTATCTTTCAGTGCTCCAAGCTGGCCTTCCAGAAGGATTTTCTTGCCATTCTTGACTGCATCATGTAAAAACAACGAGGTGTCTGCAACAAAAGGATGTACGAGTTCCTTATACTCCATCATGGTCTTGAAAAGCTCTTCCGGATCAATCGGCGGCTTCTTGTACAGATTCTTAAGCAGAACGTTCTTGTATTCACAGACTGCATTTATCTTCTCGCGAAGGCTCACCGGTTCGTAAAGCTCACATACTTGAAAACCTATCTTGGCGTATTTGTCTGAATAAAAAGGCGCTATGCCCGACTTGGTCGATCCAAAGGACTTGGCACTCAGCCTCTCCTCCTCATATGTATCAAATAAAATGTGGTAAGGCATCAATATCTGGACACGGTCGGACACCATTATCTTGGGCATAGGCACATTCCTTGTAATCAGTTCGTTGATCTCCTTTATAAGGTTGGGAATATTCAGTGCGACACCGTTACCGATTATATTAGTGATATGGCTAAAAAATACACCTGAAGGAATCTGGTGTAATGCAAATTTACCGTAATTGTTGATAATAGTGTGTCCTGCGTTGCTGCCTCCTTGAAAACGTATTACTACGTCGGACTGTGCCGCAAACATGTCAGTAATCTTACCTTTACCCTCGTCGCCCCAGTTCGCCCCTACAATTGCCTTAACCATAATACACCTCTCTCATTTGAAATTTTCTTTGCGAATGGCTCACTATAATCCATATCGTATGGCACGTTGACGCAAGCACAATTACTAAGATATTTTAACCTTAAACACCAAAATAATCAAGGTATTTTTTAGCAGGGAAATGTCGTTTTTTTATAAATAAATTGGGGTTTTAGCTAGCAGATTAGAGATTGAATACCCGGTTTGTCTTTCAAATTTATCAGGATTTGGACTTTTGTGCTATTTTGGACTTTTGTGCTAAATTTCATACAATTTTGTATTTTAAGTTGTTCAGAAATGAAATATAATCAGTATGAAAAATAGAATATTTTTCATACTGGGAGTTTCGTCCTTTTGCACCATATGAGAGGTGCAAATCCAGCCCAGCCGAATCCGTAAAGATTGAAAATCCGGCTGTACAGACCGGACAAGACATCCCGGCAATTCTAAATAGAATATTTTTCATACTGATTCTAAATAGATGTTCAAGTCTGAAAATTAAAATTTTTCAGACTAATAAAAAAATAGGATGGATACAAAAATGGAAAGAAGACAAAGGGTCATAAGCGCCCTCAATCACAAGGAAAGCGACATAATCCCTTTTCACTGCGACTTCACCGAGCAGGAGCACAGGATAATGGCGGATTATCTCAAGGACGAAGACTTTGAATCAAAAATAAACACCCACCTCCACTATACACAATACTGGGGCTGGCCTACCGAGATTCCGGGCAAGGAAGGCTTTTTCCTCGATTCATACGGCGTTGAATGGAACCGTTCCGGCGTAGACAAGGATATCGGCGTTATCGACCACCCTGTAATCAAGGATATATCCGAGCGGACTTATGTTTTTCCTGCAATAGACCATAAGCGGATTGAGGGCGACATGGAAAAAATGCTGGCCGGCAAACAGGACAAATTCACAATCGGAGCCATCGGGTTTTCTGTTTTTGAGCGCGCATGGAGCCTTTTGAGCATGGAGGAGACTTTCATGGCGATGCTTGCAGAGCCAGAAGCTTTATCGGTTTTGTTCGAGGAGATTTGCGAATACAATCTCGAAGTCATGGATACAATGCTAAAATATCCGATTGACGGCTTTTATTTCGGAGACGACTGGGGGCAGCAAAAGGGGCTTATGATGGGCGCCGAAAACTGGCGCAAATTCATAAAGCCTGTTATGAAAAAGCTCTACGCCCGTGCCAAGGCTAAGGGCA
This sequence comes from uncultured Oscillospiraceae bacterium, assembly GCA_964652975.1. GTDB lineage: Bacteria > Bacillota > Clostridia > Saccharofermentanales > UBA5734 > CAZZCN01. Next base: position 16,084 of record CAZZCN010000046.1, read on the forward strand.
AATACGTACTGCAACACAGTTGTGGAGATATTTTGGAAATTTTCCCCGACTTGATTGAAATAGGTCTTGACTGTTACCAGACTTTTCAACCTGAAATTTACGATATAGCGAAGGTTAAAGCAAAATTCGGTAACGACCTTTGCTTCTGGGGCGGAATTTCCACCCAGCGGTTGTTGCCTTTTGCAACGCCGGATGTTGTAAAAAGCGAGACGCGCCGCATCATGGACATAATGGGAAAAGGCGGTGGTTACATTGCAGCTCCGACGCATGCGATGCCATTGGATGTGCCGCCAGAGAATGTAGTGGCCATGCTCGATATTTTTTCTAACCAGTCTTAGGATTTTTGCGATTTGCCATTTTTGCTTCGGTAGTTTAGAATAAGGTATGTTTACGTTACTAATTCGTATAATATTTACCAATTCTGACTTAAAGGAGAAAAATGACTGAGACAAAGTCAATGACTGATACAGAATCAATGCGCGCGCATCCACACGAGGTCTTTTGGTTTTTCATAATTTATGCGTTTCTTGGATGGATTGTAGAAGAAATATATGTTTTCCTCGAATGGGGTGTTCTGGTTAAGCGCGGATTTCTGCATATACCGATAGGGCCCATTTATGGATATGGAATGCTGATTGTAATCCTGGCGCTATCTAATTACCACAAAGGGTTGTTTCGACTTTTTATCGGGTCGACGCTTTTTATAACTGTTTTTGAATACATTTCAGGATTTCTACTATATCATTTATTAGGTAAAAGGTTATGGAGTTATTCTGAGTATCCATTTAATCTGGATGGATATATTTCGCTCCAGACATCAATCCTTTTCGGGCTGGCCTGTGTTTTCGTTATAAGGCTTGTCCACCCGCACATAAGGAATTTAATTAACAGAATTCCCGTAAAGAGTGGACGGATAATATTGATTGGCATCTATACCATTGTCGTAGCGGATACGATAGTCTCATTGGTGCTGCCTTAATTTTCTATTCTAAATCAGCGTCGCCGTCATTTTAATCTCGACTGCCGCAAGTGCCTGTGATACAGGACATCCGACTTTCGCTTTGTTGGCGAATTCGAGGAATGTTTCAAGGTCTATTCCAGGGACCTCCCCTACCGTGGTCAGTTCGATGAGTGTGATTTTGGGTCCTGCACCGAGATGAACCTTTGCCTTTGTGGATATGCGTGTTGGTACGTGTCCCGCATCCGATAATATTGCGGACAGGAACATTGAAAAACAGCCTGCATTTGCTGCTCCGATAAGTTCCTCGGGATTGGTACCCGGCCCTTCTTCGAAACGAGAAGCTTTGCTGAACTCTCCCTCAAACGCACCCGACCCTAAGCGCATACTCCCTTTTCCTTCGTTAAGACTTCCATTCCAAATTGCTGATGATTCACGAATAGCCATATTAACACCCCTTTCAATTTCTTTTGTGTGAATTAGTCTCGCCGTTTCAAATCGGCGGGAGAATTCCTGCCACAATAGAGTTAAATGTGATTTATGGTTCCAGTTTACCACTCTGGAAATTGGGTGTCAATTTGCTCCAGGTAAATGTGAAGAAGATTTGCTTATGCAATCTTCCATAAAGATAAAACTAAAAGTTTTGACTCTAGTTACATATAATCATATGTATTTCCACACAAATCAATAATTTATATGGATGCCTGTTGAATTTGAAATTTTAACAGCCAATTCATTGCAGCTAAGAGTTTTAAATGTTGGCACCATATCAAACTTTTCTGAACATAAAATCTTTATGTTCGTTCCTGTATTGCCTGCTGACAGAATTTCTTCTACCTGCGTTTTCTCTGTTATTATGTTTTCTTCAAATAACAATTGAGCAAGCTTTGCACTTGTAATCGCATTGACACTTTTGGTGTTTAAATATTGACAGATATTTTTAAATGCTCTGCCAAGCTGCGAAATAGCAGCCTTGTCCTCACTGAACAGTGTGTATTTGTAAGCGTTTATCTCAGGAATATTTGAAAGTATGTGCATACAAATAATAATTAATTCTTCACCCAGACTGTCGCCTGATTCCTTGTTGGCTCTTACTTTTTTGAAAAACTTCGAATATTTATTTTTATCGGTGCTTTCGATATCAGTAAATATCATTTTCGTTAGAATCGGATTCGATTTTAATGTCGCCTCAACCGTTCCTGCCTTCCCCTTAACCGTTTTAACAGCATTTGCTAAATGCTTATTTATTTGCGCTGTACTGGAAAAACATAACTGTTCTGCTTCAAAAATATCTTCTTCAAAAATAACAAGCACTTTAATTCCAGCAGTGTTTAATTTTTTTATGTAACTGATGTGTTCCTGCCACAATTTATTATCATTAGAACATAATTCCATAATAATGCATCGTGTAATAACAACTATACCGCTTGTCTGCATAATATAGGCAAACAAATATTCAGGTTGATTCAAATTCATGTGTTTGCGAAAGGAACATGCGTCGTAGAAATAGCATTTTACGGCTGCAACAATTTCACTAGCTGATTGTTTTGCATCAATTATTATATAAGGAACAATATCAGAAAAGTTTTGAGGGGTTTCATCATATGTTTTAGTCATAAAAAATTACCCCCGTACCTCATCATAGATTCTTTTCATGTTTTGCAGGACTGTGCTCATTGTTCTTTCTGTTATAATCTCGTCCTTCAGGTATTCCTCACCAACTTTTCGAACAAGCAATTCCAACTTTTTATAGTCATCTTTATTGGTTGGTTTCAGTAAATCTTCATTTAACCATAGCCTTGCAAACTCCTTTAATATAGCGTCTTCGCTGACTGACAAGAGTTTTTCTAACTTTTCTCCGGCATCAAGCAAGTTCAATTCGTAACATCGAATCAAAGCGGCCATGTAAGGAACTTCAAAATAACTCATTAATTTAATAACAAGTGATAATTCAGTTTCATCGGCTGCCTTCTCACTTTGAAACTTTCGAAACATATTTTGAGAAAGGTGCAAGTTTTTTTCCTTCAGAGACATGATTTTCTGGATTAGAATTTATGAAAGAAGTAAAAATTTCACTAAGAGTTTTAAGAGTATTTTCTGTTTGATTAACAAAATATAAAT
>CAZZCN010000046.1:19172-26512 GCA_964652975.1 uncultured Oscillospiraceae bacterium
TTTGAAACTTTCGAAACATATTTTGAAAACTTTGCTCCGGCATCAATAAAATCCCTGCAAACAAATTAGCAGAAAACTCTTCTTCGTATTCAAAATAATGCTCATTCATATATAATTCAATCTTTTGAATTAAACTTTGCTCTTGATAGAAAATATGATGGATTTCGTGGCATAATGCAAAATTAACATTGACTTTAGGCAATGCCGAGTTAATAAATGTGTATCCAAATGAGTCGCCTTTATAACAAATAGCGCCTATTTCCTTATCCTTAAAAGGAATTTCTAAAACTATATATCGTTTCTTTTCAAACAGTGGTCTGACAACCTGCATTATGTTCAAAAGATCTCTCTCATAGTCAATATCAGCTTTTGAATATAGATCCTTTACTCTTCGTGTAATCTCATCCTGATTTTTTTGATTATAGTCAATAATCTTCTTGAATCTGTCAAAATCCATACAATCACTCTCCTATTGAAATAATTAATCTACCTTTGGCACCTAAGATTTCATCAACATTCTCAATTAAATCAATTAACTTCATAGCAAATTTTTCTTGGTCCGGACCTGGATTCCCTGCGTAAAATGCAATATCTGTTTTTATATCTCTTTCATAGCTTTCAACTTGAAAATTTTCAGATAAAAAATATTTTGCTTTCTTACCTAATGACGATGCAATTTTCTCCATGTCTATACTGGAAACATCCTGCGTTTCATTTAAAATCCGAGATAACTTACTTGATTCTATTCCTGTTTGCATACTAACAAATGTTTGTTTGATTTTCTTATGTGACAGATAAGTATTTACATTTTCTATATACTTGCTCATGGCACCCACTCCCTTACACTCAATGCTCAATAGTTCTCTTACACCTTTATTATACGCATTTTTCCATATAATACAATCATTTATTTTCATTTTATGAGATTTTTGTATGAATTTAAAGGGATTTTTCATAATGTATTGTTACTTATTGTATTTATTTTCTCATATATTACAATTTTGTTTTTATTAGTGGTATCTTGTCTCCTCACGAAAAGAACATATTTTATCTGTTCTATTAGCAGGAAATACATTGAAGAATATACTCACAGCGGTTAACGATGAGTATGTATGTGATAGAAATCGCGTTTCAATTTCAAATATTCCAAGTCAGAAAATCAAAAGCCTCAACTATCCACCGCGATTATCTGTGAGTATGTCTGTAATAGAAATCGCGTTTCAATTTCAAATATTCCAAGTCAGAAATTCAAAAGTCTCAACTATCCACCGCGACTATCTGTGAGTATGCCTATGATGAAAATCCGGTGTCTTATTCAAAAATCAAAATCAGATACCTAACAGTCTCTTCGCGTTTCCGGATAGGATGGCTGTTTTCTCGTTTTCAAGAAGAGGCATCTTGTTAAGGTGGTCAATTTCGGTTTTGGCGCTGCTCCAGGGAGAGTCGGAAGCAAACAAAATTTTGTCAATTCCATGTTGTCTGGCTATTTTGACAAATTGTTCTTCGGTAAAAAATTCAAACCCCATTGAAGTATCAAGATAGATATTCTCGCCAAGAAGATACTTCTCGACGTCATGCCACTGCTCATGCCCGCCGAAATGCGCAGCTATCATCACCCCGCCTTGCAAGGCACGAACTATCCTGGCAAATTGGGCGGGACTGCTTTTATATGGCTTGGGCATTCCAAGGTCGGCACCAGCATGATGTAAAATCATCAAACCCTTGCTCATGGCATAGTCGTAAATCTTAAGCATATGGTCGGAATCAACGACAAAATCCTGATATTCGGCATGGAATTTCAGTCCTTTCAACCCCAGTTCCACCACAAAATCAATGTCCCTTTTATAATCATCGGTGTGCGGGTAAATCCCGCCAAACGAGATAATTCGGTCCGAGCAGATATCCCTGGCCCAGAGGTTGGTGCTTTTGGTCTGTGAAAGCTTGGTTATAACAGGCTGAACAACTGAAATATCAATGTTCCATTCATCCATGTTCCTGATCAATCCGGACACAGTACCATCGCTGACCGGAAACAAAACACCGCTGACTTTCGCTTCGAGCGTAGACATCGCCTTGAAGGCTAACTCGTCAGGAAATGCGTGTGTGTGAAAATCAATTATCATGTCTTTTCTCTCATTCAGTTTCATAGTCCAGGACATCCATATTTTGTATGCATATCCACTTATTTAAGTATTATACTTACAAGAATTAATTATATGACTGATTGCTGCTAAATATTTTACCCCACATCTCACATATTTTTAATTTTTGTGGTGTAATATTTTTTACAATCCATTATTTGACCTGATTCTTCCCCGAAAACAATTCCGTTACATCGGCTCCCAGTCCTGCAAACACGACAGAGGATGCGAGCACTCTTATATGGAATTGAGCCTAATTAGCCATTACCTGCTGCCAGATATTATCATAAGTGGTGTCGATTAAATCGCTCGTGTAATAGAGCTCCAGCGTCGAAAATGTCTCCTTGTCCGGATAAAAACTCTTGTTGGAACGGATTTCCTCCGGAAGCTGTGCGATAGCTTCCTTGTTGGGAGATGAATATCCGACATATTCCGTGTTGGCCAGTGCGATATCCGGTTCATACATATAATTTATGAAAAGCTCGGCGCCCTTTACGTTCTTGGCGTTAGCTGGGATACACATCATGTCAACTGCGAAATTCGAACCTTTTGGCAATACAAAATTCAACATACCCGGGTCTTTACCTGCTTCTTCCAAGGCATCCGTACATACCAGGTAATCTCCCGACCAAGCCACTCCGGCGACTAATTCACCGCTGGTGTATTTATCTTTAAGAGTGTCGATTCCGATAATCGGTGCAACATTTTTGCGTTGATCGATTAAAAGCGCCTTGGCTTCGCCCAGTTCTTTCTCATCCGTGCTGTTGATGCTGTACCCCAGATAATTCAAAGCGGCACCAATAGATTCACGCATGCTGTCATACATTCCGATTTTGTCTTTGTATTTCGTATCGAAAAGCACCTTCCAAATCTCTTTCGGATCGGTTGTTCCATCCGTCATGGAGACTTCCTTGGTATTGTAAATAAGGCCAACCGTGCAGAAAAGGTAAGGAACAGCGTAGGAATACACCTGGTCGCTGATGCTCTTGTCCGGGTCAAAAGCGATGCCTTTCAGCGATTCGTCCAGATACTTGGCTACATTGGGCATATTTGCCATGTTTGGCTTTTGAAGCTTGCCTTCCTTCATAAGTTTTACAACCATATAGTCTGAAGGGACAATTACATCAAAAGAATCCTTGCCGATCTTGGGATACATCTTTTCGTTATCGTCAAAAAGACGGTATACGACTTCATACTCGGGATATTTCGCCTCGAATTTTTCTATGGTGTCTTCGGCAATATACTCACCCCAGTTATATACCACAAGCTTTTTGCGCGTATTGCAGCCTGCAAGAGTGATGGATGATAAAATCAGTGTAAGGGAAAGGATTAATGCGAGAATTGTCTTTTTCATGATAACGGTACCTCCAATTTTATTTTTCTATAACATTTGCATTTATTTATTATAATTGATTTCTGTTGAAATTGCTGTTTTTGTGGTTTTTTAGTGATTGGCTTTTAGTTGTTGGTTTTTTAGTAGTTGTTGCATGTGCTTTATATTTTTGCTTTTTGTGGTTGGTTTTTATAGGTTTTTCGTGGTTGGTTTTAATTTATTTTTTATTTGCATTTGATTTGCTGTTTTTATGTCTGATTTTTTTTGTTGGCTTTTTGCTGTTCTCTTCAACTTCAATGCTTATCTGTATTTTGTCGTGACTTGACCTCCCGTGCAGAACGGATATTGATAATTATCAAAAGAATCAGCACACTCAGAAACAGCAGTGTTGACAAGGCGTTGATCTGCGGGTTGACCCGCTTTCGCGCCATTGAATAGATCATGATGGCGAGGGTTGAGACCTGCGTGCCGGCTGTAAAATAACTGATGACAAAATCGTCGATGGAAAGAGTGAATGTGAGGATCATCGCAGTGACAATCGCGGGGGAAATCTCAGGGAGAATCACCTTGAAAATCGCCTGTCTGGGCGTTGCGCCAAGGTCTTGCGCCGCCTCAAAAATATTGCGGTCCAGCTGTTTGAGACGCGGCATTATGGACAGGACGGCGAAAGGCACATTGAATGCTATATGGGCCAGCAGCAAGGTAACAAATCCAAGTTCGATTGTGGTAAAAAAGAATAACAGCATCAAGGCGATACCGGTTACAAGGTCCGGCATTCCATTCGGGATATAGGTTATGTTAAGCAATGTCGCACGGAGGGACTTCCGCATGGAATTCAAGCCGATACAGGTAATCGTGGCAATGGCTGTCGCCGCCAGAGCAGAGAGCAATGCCACTATCAAGGTGACCTGCAGTGCGGAGATCATATCCTGGTTCTCAAACAGTTTGACATACCAGTCCAGCGTGAATCCGCCCCAAAGCGAGCGGGATTTGGCCTTGTTGAACGAAAATATGATCAAAAGAAGAACCGGTGCATACAAAAATATAAAAACCAGTCCGATATATGAATTTTTGAGCCATCTCATAACCCGTGTCATAGAAGAATGTTCCCCCCTTCGTTTTTGGCTTCATAATTCCTCAGAACCCTAAGGCTGAAGAGGACGAAAAGCAAAAGAAGAATGGAAAGGGCTGATGCCGTGGTCCAGTCACGCGAAATCATATACTTGCGTTCAATCACATTACCAATAAGGAAATAGCGTCCTCCGCCAAGCAAATCAGGTATCAAAAACGTTGTCATCGACGGTAGAAAAACCATGTTGACTCCGGAGACAATTCCCGGAAGGCTTAGCGGAAAAACAACTTTCATAAAAGTCTGCATACGGTTCGCACCCAGGTCCTCGGCCGCTTCCAGCACATTACGGTCAACCTTCGACAGAACGGAATAAATCGGCAGGACCATGAACGGAAGATAATTGTAAACCATGCCCAGCCCGACGCCGAACTGGTTATAGATCAAATTCTGTTCGGGCAATCCAATAAACAGAAAAAGTGTGTTGAGCAATCCTTTGGGTTCCAGTATCGCAAGCCATGCATATGTTCGCAGCAGGGCATTCATCCACATCGGCATGACGAACAGAAACAGAAGAAAATCAGCCTTCCCGCGCCTCTTCTTGGAACGTTCTGCAAGGACAAACGCCACAGGATATCCGATTAACAGACAGAACAATGTAGAAATCAGTGCAATCTCAAGCGAGCGGAAAAAAATATTAACGTTGGCAGGCACCATCCATTTAAGGCTCTCCAGTCCAAAAACAGAAAGCACAACCTTGTCTCCCTCAAATATACGAAAAAAGCCATCGAATGTCAAAAAAAGTCTGCCAGACGCGTCATATGCGGTGAATGCATAAAATGCAACCAATAGCAGAGGGGTAATTGTAAACACAACAATCCATAGAATGTAAGGATAAGCCAACCGCTTAAGATGGCTCATCTTGATAAATCCTCAGTGAACTCCTCCGAAAAATCCTCAGAAATTTCCTCAGAAAATCCTTTGGAAAAAACCTCCGAATCCCCAGAGTCTTCGGAATCTGAAATGCGGTCCGGTGAATACATGGATTTGCGCATTATGTGAATCTCGTCAGGGTCGAATGTCATACCGACAAAATCCCCTTCGTTGACGCGGTCCGTACTTTGAACCATCCACTCAAAAACCTGTCCGTCATTGGTGGATTCTATAAGCATCTCGTAATGAACACCTTTGAAAACAACAGAAGTGACGTAACCATTGATTGTCTGTTCGGTTGGCTCTGTAAAAACTATATCCTCCGGGCGAACAACTACATCAACTTCAATGCCATCCACCTGCTCCGGCTCACTTTTGAAAATATAATCCACACATTCGAAGGTCTTCCCGCAGAAAAACACCTCAAAATCCCTCTTCATCCAGCCGGGAATAATGTTGCTCTCACCGATGAAATCCGCCACAAAGGCGTTTATCGGCTCGTTATATATATCCGTCGGAGTCCCGATCTGCTGTATAACGCCTTCCTTCATCACGACGATGGTATCGGACATGGTGAGTGCTTCCTCCTGGTCGTGGGTCACATAAATAAAAGTGATTCCAAGACGTCGCTGCATATCCTTGAGTTCGATCTGCATCTCCTTGCGTTTCTTCAAATCCAAAGCACCCAGCGGCTCATCCAGCAGCAACACCTCCGGCTCATTCACCAGGGCGCGTGCAATGGCAACCCGCTGCATCTGTCCGCCGGACAGCTGATCAACCCAACGCTTGCCGTATCCTTCCAGATCGACTGTCTTAAGGGATTGGATGACTTTTATATCGATATCTTCCCGGGAAAGCTTCTTCAGACGCAGACCGAAAGCTATATTGTCGTAAACATTCAAATGCGGGAACAATGCATACCGCTGAAAAACCGTATTCACCCTGCGTTTATATGGAGGGACATCCAAAATGCTCTCCCCCTCGAATATGATCTCACCTGAGTCCGGCGTTTCAAATCCGGCAATTATCCGGAGTGTCGTGGACTTGCCACAACCACTGGGACCAAGCAGAGTAATGAACTCGTTGTTACGGATATAAAAAGTAACGTCCTTTATGACATGGGCGTCTCCAAATGACTTATTTATTTTTATTAATTCGATAATATGGGTTTTGCCGGTGTTATCCTCTAAAAACTGTGCTGCTCCAAGCATTCCCAAGTCTTTTTTTGTCATCTTCAGCTACTCTCTCGCAATACCACGGATATTATAATTAACGGGGTGAATCCCACTGCAAATGCATTAATTTATTGTACAAATTACAACTTGGATTGTCAATGCTTCCAAGGTAATTTCGCATCTAACTTCAGGTCAAAACAACTTGATAATATCTCCTAGTTCCAGCGAAATTTCCTTTGCAAGGACAAAATCGTTTTCCTTAAGAGCCAGCTCGATTTTGGTCTCGATCAGCTTTTTGTTTTTCTCGATTTCTAGATAGTCCTTATCGAAATGTCTGGCATATATCATTTTCCTGAATTTTCGAATGCTCATTTTTCTTATCGTCTTGTCTGAAATGATCAATACATAATCCATGCAGTTTACGATTGAGTAGAAATCGTGGGAAATCATCAAAACCGCTCCTGTATAGCTTTCCATGGCTTTTTCAAATGCGATTTGCGAATAGGTGTCCAAATGACTTGTGGGCTCGTCAAGAAGCAGGAGGTTCGCCTTCTGGGTAGAAATCTTGGCAAGTTGAAGCATGCTTTTCTCGCCGCCTGAGAAAGATCCTATCTTCTGATTTAGCATGTCTACCTCAAACCCATAATTTGAAACATGTGACTCAATCTCATCGCAGGTGTTAAATCCCA
>CAZZCN010000047.1:0-21473 GCA_964652975.1 uncultured Oscillospiraceae bacterium
GACCAACAAGAAGACCATATATATTGATTTGATGAATACAAGACTTGAATATGAGGTGGTTTCAACATTTCTTGTAGACCCTAACTATAACTATAGACAGACTAAATTTGCTGATGATGTGGAGTATAAGAAGTATCTGGACCAGATTATAGCGAAGTCTGTACATGATTTCGGAGCCAAGCTTGATGTCAAGGATAAGCTTATTACATTATCGACATGCTATAAGTCTACACGTCGCACAGCGATTATAGGAAGACTTGTAAGACAGATTGTGTATATAATGAGCAGTGATAATAATTTACCAAGCATACCTCCTCTTGTCCTGCCCACTAATGTTCCTCATGATTTGCCCATGTTTACACCTACGCCGTTGCCTACTTCGGCTGTGTCTATTACTCCGGGACCTGGTAAAACACCAACTCCTGCTTTATCTCCAAAGCCTAGTGTTACAGTAACTACGGGGCCTTCACCTACGGGTGGAATAACGGGTACACCAACACCAACGCCGGAACCAACTGCAACACCGACTGATGTGCCTGTACCCACAGATACACCAACTCCAGAACCACCAACTCCTACGGAGATAGCTCCTGAATGATATAACCAATGAAGTCTTTGATTCAATGACATTATGAAATTTCAATGTTGAAAAATATATACTGCATGAATATCAAGGGTGATGCATATGAGAATGTACGACATTATCAACGACAAGAGAAACAACAGGGAATTATCCAAAGAACAGATTGGTTTTTGGATAAAAGGTGTAACTGACGGAAGCATTCCTGATTATCAGTCTGCAGCACTATTAATGGCGATTTGTATTAATAACATGAATCCGTCTGAGGCGTGCAACCTGACTCTTGCAATGGCAGATTCCGGCGACAGGGCTGACTTGTCAGGCATCAAAGGAATCATAGTTGACAAGCACAGTTCAGGCGGAGTAGGTGACAAATGCACTTTAATAGTAGGACCTATTGTCAGCTCTTTTAACATACCGTTTGCTAAGCTTTCCGGTCGCGGACTAGGTCATACAGGTGGTACTATCGACAAGCTTGAATCAATTGAAGGTCTGAGGACTGATTTTTCCCTTGCTGAATTCATTGACCTGGTTAACAGGACAGGCATGGTGGTATCAGCGCAGACTGCAAGTCTTGCTCCGGCTGACAAGAAACTGTATGCATTAAGGGATGTTACAGCAACTGTTGAGTCAATACCTCTTATTGCTGCAAGCATAATGAGCAAGAAAATTGCATCAGGAGCAGGCAATATTTTACTTGATGTCAAGTGTGGCAACGGCGCTTTTATGGAAGACATAGCCAAGGCTGACGAATTAGCCAAGCTAATGTCCGATGTTGGTAAACTTGCAGGCAGGAATATCAAAGTTTTTGTTACAAATATGGACCAGCCACTTGGTAATTACATAGGTAATGCTTTGGAGGTTAAGGAAGCATATGACACCCTTGACGGGAAAGGTCCCAAAGACTTGACGGATTTGTGTGTCATGCTTTCAGCCGGAATGATGGAGCTTGCAGGCATTGGCTCCTATGAAGATTGTGTAGTCAAGGCTTATGAAAGCATTGAAAATAAAATAGCTCTTTTGCAATTTAGAAAAGCCCTGGAAGCCCAGGGGGGCAAGTTTGATGAATCGGGATATCCTGTTCTACATAATAAAGCAATTTATACAAGAGATGTTTTTGCTCAATCTAATGGATTTATCAGCAACATGGACACCAAGGCTATCGGGATGGCTTCACTTGTACTAGGCGCCGGCAGGGCAAGGAAGGAAGATATTATTGATCCTGGAGCGGGAATAATCCTATATAAAAAGATTCCGGATTCAGTAAAAGCCGGAGACAGAATAGCCGCACTTTTTACAAACAAGGAAGCTTCTCTGGAAGAAGCAGAATCGATAATGAAAAAATCTATTCACATTGGTACTGCACAAGCGGACGAACTTAAACTTGTACTTGAAGTTATAGATTAGCATAAAATATTTGCAAAATTTATACCTTAATAAACTGACCAATATATAATAAAACAATACCAAAATAAAACATTTGTTTTTATTTGTTTTTTCGTTTAAAATATACACAATAATATTTTGTTAATGAAAGCTTATATTTTATAAATTTGACTATAATAAACATAAGCTTTTTTAAGAAGTGCAGGTATTGTTGTCTAACAAAAATAATCACTTTTATTTTGTTGATAGCGAATCGACATGACACAGGATTTGTAATTTACAAGAGGTTAAAATTTAAGGCGGTAAAATGGTTATTATTGGAATCGATCCGGGATACGCTATTACAGGCTATGGAATAATCGAATATTCGAATAATAAATTCAAGGTTTTAGATTATGGCGTCATATCGACGAAATCGAACATGCCTTTTGAGAAGAGACTCTTAACAATTTCAGAAGAACTTGAGAAATTATTCGCCAAGTATTCCCCGGAATCGATGGCGATTGAAGAATTGTTTTTTGCCAGGAATACAACAACTGCATTAGGAACAGCTCATGCTAGAGGCGTTGCAATACTTTGTGGCGCTAAGACCTGTATTGATGTATATGAGTACACACCTTTACAAGTTAAAGTGGCTGTTTCCGGATACGGTAGAGCTGATAAGAACCAGGTCGCTCAGATGGTGAAGATTTTACTGGGTCTTAAGGATATTGCAAAGCCGGATGATGCATCTGACGCACTGGCAGTGGCCATTTGTCACGCGCATACCGGTCTGAATAAGTCATATCAAGTAATTGGAGGTCACAATTAGTGTACGCATATTTAAATGGTAAGATAAGTTATAAGAGAAGTGATTTTTTTGTAATCGATGTTAACGGAGTAGGATACAAGGTGTTTTGTGCGAATCCGCTTCTTGCCAGGATCCCACCTCAAGGTGAGGACTTCAAGGTATTTACCCATTTGATTGTCAGAGAAGATGTTATGGCACTGTATGGATTTACCAATCAGGAAGAGTTATTGATGTTCGAGCTTCTTCTAACTGTAAGTGGCATAGGACCCAAAGTTGCGGGTCTTCTTGTCGGCAATATTGAGCCAACAAGGTTTGCTATGGCTGTTTTGTCTTCCGATACGGCCTTGATATCCGAGGTTAAAGGTATAGGCAAAAAAGGGGCGGAGAGAATTGTGCTTGAACTAAAAGACAAGCTGAAGGGGATTTCGTTTGAGAATGAATCTTCTGTTGGTAAAGACTCCATCACCAGGCAGACACCATATGGAGGGAAGTACTCTGAAGCTTGCAGTGCTCTGGCGGTTTTGGGATACACAGCAACTGAGGCTAATATTGCAGTTCGCAAAGTATTTAATGATGAAATGGAAATAGAGAATATAATCAAAGCTGCATTAAGGGAATTGATGTAGATATAATCGGATATCATCAATTAGACATTGAGAAAAGTGTAATTACAAAAATCAAAAAGATTGTTAATATTATTCAAAAGTTATTTATTTGAATCGATTGCAAAAAGGAAGATGAGCAGAGTATATGGATTTTGAAGATTACGATTTAGATGAGAAGTTGACAAATGTTAACTCAACAGCCATGGATGCAGATGAAGCAACTCTGCGGCCTACAAGGTGGGAGGATTATTTTGGTCAGAAGAAAGCCAAAGAGAACCTACGAGTGTACATTGAAGCGGCTAAGCAGAGAAGTGAATCCCTTGATCATGTTTTACTTTACGGTCCACCCGGACTGGGCAAGACAACACTGGCAGGCATAATTGCCAATGAACTTGGCGTGAGTTTCAAGGTAACTACAGGTCCTGCCATAGAGAAGCCGGGTGATTTGGCTGCTATTTTGACAAATCTATCAGAGAAGGATGTACTTTTTATCGACGAGATACACCGTCTTAACAGAAGTGTTGAAGAAATTCTATATCCTGCGATGGAAGATTTCGGATTGGATATAATGATAGGAAAAGGCCCCTCAGCAAGGTCTATAAGACTGGATCTGCCTAAATTCACATTGATAGGCGCCACAACTCGTGCAGGTCTGCTTACAGGACCTCTAAGAGACAGATTCGGTGTAATCAACAGACTGGAGCTTTATACCCCCGACGAGCTAAAGCAGATACTTGCAAGAGATGCTACCATTTTGAGGATCGGGATTGATACCAGAGGTCTCGATGTAATTTCAAGACGTGCCAGGGGAACACCTCGAATTGCTATAAGAATTCTTAAAAGGCTTCGAGACTTTGCGCAGGTCAGAGGCAGCGGTATGATTGACGAAGAGATAGCATCTTATGGTTTAAAAGCTTTGGATATTGACGAAATAGGGTTGGACTCAATTGACAGAAGACTGATGAACAGCATGGTTGATATGTTTGCGGGTGGTCCGGTAGGACTTGACACTCTTGCTGCTTGTACAGGCGAGGACTCTGTAACCATAGAAGATGTTTACGAACCCTACCTCATGCAAATAGGATTTCTAGCTAAAACTCCTAGAGGTAGAGTGCTTACCCATCTTGGGTGGGAACATTTAGGCAAGGCAATTCCACCAGACTATAATAGAAGACTTAAAGGTCTTGGCAAAAAAGTAATGGACAATACCAAGCAGCTTTCGATAGAAGATGAGGGATAAAAATACAAATACAGTCAATATATAATATTGCGAAATAAATCATCCATAGGCGGATATTATATACTTTACCAACTATATTCAATGTTATTTTACAAAACATTAATATTTATACTACAAAAAACGATATATAATGATATGGACAGACAGTTTATCGAAAACATTCGCCAATGAAAGGAATTGAAGATGAAATTATTATTACATACTTGTTGCGGACCTTGTCTTGAATATCCGCACAAAATTCTCAGCAACGAAAAAGTCAACCTTGTTTCGTTTTTTTACAATCCTAATATACATCCGTTTTGGGAATACACAAGACGCAGGGAAGCCCTGATGACCCTTTCGGAAATTAAATCTATTCCTATGATTTTCCATAGTCCATCAGATGAAGAGTTGAAAAGGGAAGTGACCTTTTTCGAGAATGAGTGGATTAATTGTGATTCAAACACCAGATGCGAAAAGTGCTATTCATGCAGAATGGATGCAGCGGCACAATATGCCGCCGAAAATGGCTTTGACAGTTTTTCTACGACCCTTTTACTAAGCATTTACCAGAATCACGACCTGATAAAAAAGACTGCCATGGAAGCGGCAGAGAAATACGACGTCAAATTTTATTACAGAGACTTCAGGGAAGGATTCAAAGAAAGCCAGACTTTGGCCAAGCAAGACGGAATCTATCGTCAAAAGCACTGTGGATGCATAGTTTCATTGAATTCTTCAGCACTAAAAAACAAAATATATGCCAACAGCCCGGAGAAAAACCTTATATAGTTAAAACCATATATAGGTAAACCCTTATATGGGTAAAAATATATATAGGTAATTTTACTTACAACAATTTTATACTTTCCGGGACTTTCGTCTCTACATAAAGACTATTGAAGTTTTCGTATAGAACATGTCCGGGAGCACTATCCTTGGGCTTCCATACATTTTTAACCTGGCAGTAATCAACTGTAACCTTATAGCCTGCAATACCGCTTGAGTCGTTCCTGCTATACCAGGCTGCAAGCATTGCGGCCTCTTGTAATGATGTCTCAGGCGGGGCTGTTTTATTTGTTCGCAAAATCACATGCGTACCCGGAGCTTTTTGGATATGGAACCAGTAATCATCCTTTTGGGATGTCTTTAGAGTCAGTCTGTCATTTTGCAAATTATTTCTTCCAACCAGAATTTCGTATCCGTCTGATGATTGAAACCTCCTCGGATTAAGCGGCGGGGGATTTTTAAGCGTTTTTGCTTTTGGTTTCTTGTCGACTTTTACATTATTAAAAACCTGTGTGTTGGACAGGCCGATTTTGTTCAGCTCGTTCTTTATTTCTTCAAGGTCGGTTGCGGAATCTGCATTGTTAATTGCAACAATTATGCTTTGCAGGTAATTTTGTTCATCAAGCTCATTTTCGAGAAATGTTGATACAGAAAGCTGTTTGGACTTCTTTTTTCGATAGGTCTTATAAAATTCCTGGGCGTTTTTTGAAGGTGTGAAATTTGATTTCAGCGGTATCGATATGCGTCCATATGGAGTGGTATAGAAGTCATCAACGGTTATTTCTGCTTCATTTCCAGATATATGGTGTAAGTTTGATAAAATGAGATCCCCGTATTTCTTGTAGATGTCCATATTTTTGCAATCTTCCAGATCGGTCTGATGAATGATGATTTTCTTGGATAATGAAGAATATTTCTGGTTAACGAATCGAAGGAGATATGATTTTTTCTGCTGAAGGTCATTTTGGATGGACCTGTGAAGAAAAATTTGATCCATCGCTTCCGATATGCTGTTTTTTATCTCGTAGTGGTTAAAAGATGGAAGTAAAAATGCGTGGAAATCAAAAGGCGCAGATGTACTGTTAGACTCATAGAAAACACAAGGGGAGTAGTCATTATTGATTATTTTCATCATATATTCAGTCAAAATGCATGTGAGTGCATTCAATTCATTTACTGTTAGAGATTTCATAGGAACTTCGGGTAAAATTTTGGAGTTTTTACAGATTTCTCTAGCAAAAAGAGGGGATAGTCCAACAATACTATTCAAAATGAATTTATCCAAGGAAATGTTGTCAGACATTCCTTCCGTTATTTTATAAAAAGTGCCGGCATTTAATAGCTGTATGACGTCTTCAGGTAAAAGCTTGTTTTGCGTCGGGGGAGCTACATATCTTCTAGCAGGCAAAATCTCTCTGACACGACTTGTTGTATCATCAACATGCATTGCCGCATCTAGAATAACACCGTCTTCATTCAAAAATATAACATTGCTGTAACGACCCATAATCTCTACAACAAGGCGTTTTGTGGAATAATCGCCCATTTCATTAACTGTTTGAATATCAATATAAAATATTCTTTCATAATCTTTTGTGAAAACGGATATAATCCTGCCGCCTGTGAGATATTTACGTAAAATACTGCAAAACCTGAGCGGTATAAATGGATTCTCAAATTGCTCTGTTGTTATATGTATCCGAGGGTTTGAAGGGTTGGCAGAAATTATAATCTGAAAGTTTGAGTTGCTACTCCTAAGACGCAAGTATATATCGTGCTGATTCTTTTGAAAAATCTTTTCGATTCTCGCACCTGTAAGGCTTTCAGACAATTCCTGAGATAAGAATTTTGAAGTGATTCCATCAAGCGGCATAAGTTTTCCCTCAATATTTTAAAGTGACAATCCAAAATGATCTTGATTCGATATATTTTTTGTAATATATTTCTTGAGTAAGAGTAATTTTAGCGGTATAATAAATTTCAAACGTAACAAAAAGATATAAAACCTTTAGATACACACCCGTAATATATAGTGATGTCAGTACATCAGTAGGAGATATCAATGGCAAGAGGAAGAAAAAAGTCAGTAAGCAAAAGAAATAGTCTTGTATATAATCTTTATATAATATTATCTAATTCATACATATATAAAATACTGATTTTTCTGTTTGTGCTAGCCGTAATAATTGCTTTAACAATTCTTTTTACGAAGAATGACTTCCAGAGATTTTTCTTCGTGCTCGGGATAGAAGTATTCGTTGTAATTATCACTGGATGTGCTATCTTCATAAAAGACATGAAAAAATAAACAAGGCAAAGAGTCTATTATTCGGCGTCCAAAGATATCTTCTTATGAATCAACGCTCTTATCTTGGTTGTCGGATCCATTAATGTAGACAGCGATGCATCATGGTTGATGGCATCGATTATCAACGCTATGAACTTTGACATGTCGACATCCACAAACCAAGGAGCAGCAAGCAATTCGGGTGTTCTGTAAATCAAATTTGTTGAAAAGACTTTTGTTATCAATCCTTCTTCATATGCTTTATTAAACATTTCGACTCCTTCTGTAAAAAGACCGAACGTAACTGCACAGAAAACTCTGTTTGCCTTTCTTTCCTTCAGTTCACGCGCAATATCAATCATTGAATCACCTGAAGATATCATATCGTCTACAATGAGAATATCCTGACCTTCAACACTGTCACCCAGAAATTCGTGGGCGATTATCGGGTTTTTGCCGTTTATTACCTGAGTATAATCTCTTCTTTTGTAAAAAGTTCCGAGAGGCGCCTCAAGCATGGAGGCCATGTACATGGCTCTGGATATACCGCCTTCATCAGGGCTGACAACCATAAGCTTGCCGTGGCTGATATCAAGATCGGGTGTTGTTTTAAACATGGCTTTTATAATCTGATATGCAGCAGGCACGTTCTCAAAACCTCCAAGAGGTATTGCGTTTGCTACACGTGAATCGTGCGCATCGAATGTTATTATATTAGCTACTCCAAGTTTATAGAGTTCTTCAAGCATATAAGCGCAGTCAAGTGACTCTCTGGCGTTCCTGTGATGCTGTCTGCTTTCGTATAGAAACGGCATTATTACATTTACACGTCTTGCCTTGCCGCTTATTGCAAGTATGATTCGTTTAAGATCCTGGTAATGGTCATCCGGACTCATATAATTGGTCTTGCCGAAGAATTCATAAGTGCGGGAGTGGTTCAAAACATCAACAAGAATGAAAATATCATGACCACGGACCGTTTGAGTTATAACACCTTTGCCTTCACCGGAAGAAAATCTGAAATTATCAACTTTTATTCTATAATCAGATCTGATGAATCCTGTAAAATCTTCAGTCTCGTCAGGGTTGAAGCATTGATACTCCATTCTCCTTTGACGCAGGTGATCGTTTACATCCTTTGAAAAATCCCAGCTGCCCTTTAATGCAATTATTCCGCAAGGACCAATCGGCTCCATTTTGTTATCACCGTACTGGTCGTAATTAAAATAACATGATTCATTGTTGTAATTTTCTTCAGGCATTTGAGTCTCCTCCAATAAAAAATATATTTTCAAATAATTCTATTTAATTTTATATGTGTTATCATACTCAAGTATTATATAGTATAATGATAAAAATGTGAATAACCAAGGAGCGGACAATGAGCATCGATTATAGAAAAACCAAATTTTTCATGGTGGCATCCAAAGTAGAAGAATGCCCGGCAATAAAACTACCAGAAATTGTTCTGGCAGGCAGGTCAAATGTCGGGAAATCCTCATTTATCAATGCTTTGGGCGATAACAAGGGCCTCGCAAAAGTAAGTTCCACCCCTGGTAAAACAAAGCTTGTGGTATACTTTGTGACAGACAATTCGATACTGTTTTCTGACTTGCCGGGGTACGGATATGCCAAATTACCTAAAGAAAAGAAAAAAGAATACCAAAATCTTGTAGATAATTATTTTAACTCCGGAAGAGATTTTTCTTTTGTAATTCATTTTATGGATATAAGACATTCACCATCGGAACATGACCGGTTGATGAAGCACTGGATGGAAGAAAACAACTGTAAATATTTTATAGTTTTATCAAAATCCGACAAGTTAAGCAAACTCGAAATAAGCAAAAAAGTTGCCGAAGTAAGAGCTGACCTCACTGTATCAGCAGACATCCCTATAATTGCCATGTCAGCGACCAACAAATCGGGCATAAAAGAGATTAAAGGCGTTATTTCATCCTGGGTTGCTTCCGAGAAACAGGCACAAGACACATAGGTAAAAGCTATGTTTTTTTACCTTTTTGTCCGTTTTTGTAGATATTTAGGTAATAGCATTTACGAATTATCCGATTTATTATATAGCATGGAGGGAAGCTTCATGCTATATTTGGTTTTCACATCTATAAAGGACAAGTTAAGACGGGTGTACATAGGATTGTCGGATAAATTTGAAATCAGCAGATACTGTTTTCAGATTCTATGCATTATTTCTGTAGTGCTTGTTATTTATATGGATAAGATAAAGGAACTGGTTGCAGGTTCTGTTTTTTTCTATGTTGCTATAGCATGTTTGATTTACCTGATATTTTTAGCACTTACCAGAAAACTTTTAAAAAGACAACATAGATTTAACATTCCAGTAATAACAATGAATGCACATGAAAATACATATAAAAGCTCCAAAAGCAATAGTAAATCCAATGAAATAATGAACACAAGCGAAAACGTATATTATCAATCCAATAACAACAGTAAATCCAGGCAGAATTTGAATTTTGAATTGCTATATATTGCTTTATTCGTTTTTGTATTCACAACCGTTTTATTAAGGTCGATATTTTTCATAGTCATACCGTGTCAAAATTCCAGACGGATGGCAGGGGAGACATTTCCTGTTAATGCAAAAATAATTTCATATATTTTCAATGAAAACGCAGATTCGCTTTTTTCAAATCATCTGTTAGGTGCTGTATCCTTCTCCGATAGTAAAGAAAAAGAAGAAAAAGAAGAAATCAAAGATTCTAAAAACATCGTAACAGAACATGAAAAACCTACAGAGCAAGAAATAGTCCTTAAAAAACAGGAACAATCGACAAGTTCAGAAATCATCCTTGATACAAAATTCGGGAAAGTCTCGATTTATGATGAAGTAAATGACAGGCAATACGGGGATTTAATAAAAGCTGATATAAGATTTTCCAGATTTGAGCCGCAACGAAACCCCGGGGGCTTTGACGAACGGAAATATTATGGAGCGAGAGGAATATACTTGAAGGGTTCGATTATCAGAGGGTCGTTAGTCAAGGCAGGCAAAGACGATGGATTATTCTACAGATTTTCATACGGATTGCGTACACAAATAATTAAAGTGTTTTACAAGACTTTGCCCGCAAGAGAAGCTGCTTTGATGACGGGGATTTTGCTGGGAGACAAGACGGGAATCTCAAAAGAAGACAAGGAAGTTCTTAATAGTGCCGGGCTTTCTCATATTACAGCGGTATCAGGCTCGGCGGTTTCATTTTTGATTTTCCCTCTTAAGTCGCTTTTAAAGAAAATGAAGGCGTCAAGAGTTAACAAAACAATCATTATGATACTGTTTCTTTTGATATTTGGATTTTTAACCGGCTGGTCGTCGTCTGTTTCAAGAGCGCTGTTTATGGTGTTTATTATGCTGTCAGCAAATTTACTCGGGAAAAAGATAAATATCACACAGGCACTTTCTCTGACGGTGTTTTTTCTGATTCTTTACAATCCTGTATATGTGTTGGACGCAGGATTCTGGCTTTCGGTTTGCGCAACAGCCGGTATTATAATGTTCTCAGCCAAAATCAAGAACTACCTTGTTGCCATTAAATCAGTGCCTGCGATTATTGCATCAAGCATTTCAATGAGCCTCACAGCAGGGATATCCGTACTTCCTGTTTTGATATGGATGACAGGCGAAATATCATTTTCCGCATTGGTTTCAAATTTGTTTGCGGTTCCGTTGGTGGAATTGTCTTTGTTTTCGGGAGTTGTACTTGGAATGGCAGGTGTTGTATTTTATAATTCAAATTTCTTATTTCTTTTTGCCGTACCGCTTAAGGGATTTCTATGGGTAATCTCATCAATTGCTTCTGTGGTTTCATCAATTGATTTTCTTAAAATCAAACTTTACAATGTAACCTTTGCCATTTTATTTGCCGCGGCAGGGGTGGCAATCTTTTTTGCAATCAAGGATATAAAGACGAAGAAATATGTTGCAGTATTTTCATTGTTGGCGCTGCTGTTGAATTTTATGTTTTCAATACTTTACGTATTGTCCAGACCTGAATTGGAGGTAGTATTTGCGGATGTCGGACAGGGAGATGCTACCCTGATAATTCTCAAAACCGGAGAATCGATACTGATTGATTCGGGCGGAGAAAAGAAGGGGGTTGCAGTAATCGAAGGAATGCTTGATTATTATAATATTAAAAGCCCGACTATCTACATTGCTACACATACCCATGAGGACCACTGCGGTGCAATGGTTCAATTAATTGGCAAAAGAGGTGGAAAATCCTTGCTTGTTCCTCAATTTACCAAATCAGATAACGAATTTGATCCTAAATTCGTTGCGAGCAGGAAAGTACTTGTTGAAAGGAAATCGAAAGCTGCATCTAAAACTGTCGAAAAGAATAATCAACCACTATTAACTCCGGCTAGACCCGATTTGTTTTCAGGGGAGAAGGACATGGGTCTGAATCTTTTAACGGCTGCATCGGATAAGAATTTTAGAATTCTCGAAACAGGCTCCGGGGATGTTTTTTCAGTTAACAGAAATCTAAAAATAAAAATTCTAAGTCCTGATAAAAAAGACAGACCGGATCGCAAGAAAGGAGGAAATGAATCTTCTTTGATAATACAGTTAGATTACAAAACACATAAGATTATAATCATGGGAGATGCCACAGATGGAGCAGAGCAACTGTTAAGCGAGTCAGGGATTGACCTGTCTTCGAATATTTTTAGAATTTCTCATCACGGTTCACCAAAAAGCACAAATCATGATATAATAAACGCGGTTAACCCCAAAATCTCGATTATCAGTGTTGGATACAATTTATATGGACATCCTTCAGAAAAGGTAATCAAAAGACTTCGTGACAGCGGGAGCAATGTCCTGCGTACCGACGAATCGGGTGCAATAATTTACAAGTTTGGCGGGGAAAAGGTTACATGCAGAACTATGATTGGCTGAAAGGGTGGAAAATCAGTGATTAAGAAAAGTGAATCGGCAAATTTCAATGATATATTATCAGAGATGAAATCAGGCTTAATCAGGTCGCTATATGTTCTTGAAGGAGACGAAAATTATCTCAAGAATAAAATTCTTACAGCACTTGAGAGCAAATTGATAGAACCTTCTGTCAAGAGTCTCGATTACGTTGTTTTTGATTATAGAAACCAACCTGGCAAGGTTTCACTTAATAAAATCGAAAACGAAATTAAGACGCCTCCGTTTATGTCTCGGAAAAGGCTTATAGTGGTCAAGAATTCCGGACTGTTCAGCTATTCAAACAAAGGTGGCAAGACTTCGAAATCCAGCAAGAACAAGACAAATGTTATAACAGCAGATGCAGACAGCGAAGAAAATGATTCCACTAACGAAGAGTCAGCGGATACCGACCTGAACAAGGATATAATTATCGATTCTACTACGGATACCAAGGACAAACAATCTGAGATAATAAGAATTTTAAATTCAGACATGGATACATCATGTCTGGTTTTTATAGAAGATAAAATCGACAAGAGAATGAAACTGGTAATAGAGAAGATAAAGGAACGAGGAATACTCGCCGAGATTACTAAACCCGATATAAAGGTTATAAGATTATGGGTTAATAAAGAGCTCGAAAAGTATTCAATACGTATCCAGCCGTCTGCATGCGACATCTTTATTGAAAGAAACGACTCCGGACTCCAGCAAATGACCGGCGAGATCGAAAAACTGGTTTTACATGCAAGGTCACAAGGCAAGACAATTATTGCCGAGTCTGATGTCGAGGAGATTGGCATTTCAGACCTGAAGGGTAGTATTTTCGACCTTGTCGACGCCTTGTCAAAAAACAATGGTACTGAAGCATATAGGATTCTTGATGTTTTAATAGTACAGAAACAGCCGATTCCATTAATCTCATTCATGCTTGCGCGTCACATAAGACAGTTGCTTACGGCAAAGGATATCGGCAGTCCAGAGCTTATAACAAAGCGTATGAAGGTCATGCCGTTTGTTGCAAACAAGCTGTTTTACCAGTCGAAGAATTTTTCATTCGAGTCCCTTGAGGAGATTTACAGGGAATGTTTTGAGACAGATATTGCCGTAAAGACATCAAAAATACAAGATAAACTAGGGCTAGAGACTCTTTTTGCATACACAATAGATAAAATTACCAATGACAAGTTGATAAAACGCTACTAATAAAATATAATAAACGGGTTATTGTCGAAAGAAAACGATAATTACACGGTTTATAAAAAAATGCAATAAAATTTGGAGGAAGACTGATGAAAAAAATACCTATGAAGACGCCCTTGGTTGAAATGGACGGGGATGAGATGACAAGAATAATATGGAAGCAGATAAAAGATATTGTCTTGCTGCCGTTTATAGACCTTAAAACAGAATATTACGACCTGGGACTCGAAAACAGAGAGAAGACCAATGACTCAGTCACAGTTGAAAGTGCCAATGCCACACTAAAACATGGTGTAGCTGTGAAATGTGCCACCATAACACCGAATGCCCAAAGAGTCGAGGAATATAATCTTACACAAATGTGGAAAAGTCCTAACGGCACCATCAGAGCTATACTTGATGGTACAGTTTTTCGAACCCCTATCATGACAAATTGCATTACACCATTCGTATCTGTATGGAAAAAGCCTATTTCAATCGCAAGACACGCATACGGCGATGTTTACAGGGACAGCGAAATGATGGTAAGCGGACCTGCCAAGGCAGAACTTGTTGTCACATACCAGAACGGTGAAGTAAAACGACAGCTCATTCATGACTTCAAGGGCGATGGAGTTCTCCTAGGAATGCATAACCTTGACAGTTCCATTTACAGCTTTGCAAGAGCATGTTTTAATTACGCACTTGACCAGCATCAGGACCTTTGGTTTGCGACCAAGGATACCATATCTAAAATTTACGACCATCATTTCAAGGATGTTTTCCAAGAAGTGTATGACAATGAATTCAAGCAAAAGTTTGAAGAAAATAAAATAGAATATTTTTACACACTTATCGATGATGTGGTTGCAAGAGTCATGCGATCTGAAGGCGGAATAATCTGGGCATGTAAAAATTATGACGGAGACGTAATGTCCGACATGATTGCATCAGCATGTGGCAGTCTTGCAATGATGACTTCTGTACTTGTCTCGCCTGAAGGTGTGTTCGAATACGAAGCCGCTCATGGTACTGTTACACGTCATTATTACAAGCATCTTAAAGGCGAAAAGACATCAACCAACCCAATGGCAACTCTGTATGCCTGGAGCGGAGCACTTCGCAAAAGAGGCGAAATAGACGAAATACCGGAACTGATGAAATTTGCAGACCTTATAGAAGAGGCTTCAATTAAAACAATTGAAGAGGGCAAGGTCACAGGAGACTTAAAAGACTTATGCAGACTTGAGAAAGTTCTAGTCCTTACTACCGAGGATTTTTTAAAGGCAATAGTTGCGAATATTCAGAAAATTTCATAACCGAACCTAGGCTCATTCAAGCAAGGAGGCTTAAGAATGAAAATTGTATTTAACACAAATCGAGAGTTATACAGAAACACCGCGAAATTTGCAGATAAGACAGTCACGCTGGCAGGATGGGTAAGAAACATCAGGGATCAGAAGCAATTCGCATTCATTGACTTCAATGACGGTTCGTTTTTTAAAAGCGTCCAGATAGTTCTTGACCAGGCTTTCACCGATTCATATGAAGAGGCGGTTAAGACCAAAAACGGTTCTGCAATCAATGTTGTTGGCGAACTCGTATTAACACCCGATTCTAAACAGCCATTTGAAATCAAGGCGCAAAGTATAACCCTGGTTGGATCGTGCCCACCGGAATACCCTTTGCAACCCAAGCGTCACTCTCCTGAATTTTTGAGAAGCATATCTCACTTGAGACCTAGAACCAACCTTTTTTCCGCGGTTTTCAGGGTCAGATCCGTTGCTGCCTATGCGATTCACAAATTTTTCCAGGATAGGGATTTTGTAAACGTCCATACTCCTATAATAACTGCAAGCGACTGTGAAGGCGCAGGCGAGATGTTCAGGGTTACGACACTTGATGAGCTTAATCCTCCGAAAAATGAAGACGGTACAATTAACTATAGAGAGGATTTTTTCGGCAAAAAGGCAAACCTTACTGTAAGCGGCCAGCTCAATGGCGAGACATATGCGATGGCTTTTAATAAAATATATACATTCGGACCTACGTTTCGTGCCGAAAACTCCAACACAACAAGGCATGCAGCAGAATTTTGGATGATCGAACCCGAGATAGCATTTTCAGACATTAAAGACGATATGCATCTGGCGGAGTCAATGCTCAAGTATATAATCAATTACGTACTGGAAGAGTGTCCTGAGGAGATGGAGTTTTTTAATAATTTTGTAGACAAGGAATTGCTCGGCAGGCTTAATAATGTTGTAAACAATGAATTTGGTGTTTTGACATATACAGAAGCTATTCATGAACTCAGCAAGGTAAAAGAAAAATTCTCATATCCTGTAGAGTGGGGAACAGACCTGCAAACAGAGCACGAGAGATATATAACAGAAGTCCTATATAAGAAGCCAGTGTTTATAATAGACTACCCTAAAGAAATCAAGGCATTCTACATGAAGCTAAATCCTGACGGAAAGACCGTAGCCGCGATGGACTGCCTTGTTCCAGGCATAGGCGAGATAATCGGGGGAAGCCAGAGAGAAGAGGATTATGATGTACTGGTCAATCGAATGAAGGAGCTTGACCTAAATACTGAGGATTACTGGTGGTATCTTGACCTTAGAAAATACGGTGGCTGCAAGCATGCAGGATTCGGCCTGGGTTTTGAGCGAATGATAATGTACTTGACAGGAGTGACTAATATCCGTGATGTAATACCGTTTCCACGTACAACCAACAGCGCAGATTTCTAAAAATAATTAATCGTTAATCTCTATTTTGCGCTTTTGAAATGATTATCGCCATATGAATATCAAATGATAGACTTTTTTTCTATCAAATATTAAATATTTTTACATGATATAGACTCTAAATAGCGAAAAGGGGATTTAACATGGAAAAATATTCCAGCAACAATGAAAAAGACAGGAAACGGATTTCAAAAAACAAATTTATTCAAAAAGATAATTTTTATACGGGAATTATTAAAACGAATGAAACGCCAATAGAATTTTCTAACACCGGAATTATTAAAATGAAGGAATTGCCTTCATTTGACAGACCTTATGAAAAGCTTGAATTTGCAGGTGAAAAGTCACTGACCGATACAGAACTGCTTGCAATACTTATTAAAAACGGCAACAGAGAAATTTCTGCCATGACTATCGCACAAAAGATAATGCAGCTAGACGACCAGAAAAAAGGTGTCTCTTTTCTTTGTAACATACCCGTAGAGGATCTGAAGAAAATCAACGGCATAGGACGGGTGAAATCAATAATAATCAAGGCGGCTCTAGAACTTGGGAGGCGAGCTTCAAGAACCACTCCTGTTCTGGGTGAGACCATAATTAAATCCCCATCTGACATAGTCGACTTTATTAATGAAGAAATGCAGCTGCTACCTTGTGAAGAGATTCGTGTTGTCCTTCTTGACAATAAGAACGCAATAATGAAAATAATTAAAAGCGCAACCGGAAGTGTTAACGAGACATTGTTTTCACCTAGAGAGATTTTCAAGGATGCACTAAGGTACAATGCATCATCGGTTATTCTGATACATAATCATCCAAGTGGGAATCCTAAGCCTTCAGATAGTGATTTGCGAACCACGGCTGAACTTTCCAGGATTGGCAAGGAACTTGGAATACAGATATTGGACCATATTGTAATAGGTCGTAACGGTTATGAAAGCATAAGCTCGATCATATCAATGAAATAGCAATTGCAAGAATTTTCACAAATATAACAAATATAAATGTTAATATAATGATTCAATATTTGGTCTGTGTTATAATATTATGAAGTTACGCTGAAATCAGTGTATATTGTATAAAACAAAGCTAACAAATTGAATGGAGATTTCTTTTGAAAAAGCCTGACAGAAATAAAATATTCATTGTAATTATAGTCACTCTTTTTATGCTTTCACTGATAGTTTATTCATCAGTTCCCGGAAGTCCGCTGAATGCAATTTCAAGCCCTATTTCTTTCATTACCGATCCTGTGTACTTTGCTTTATCGAAGACAACAGGCAGCATAGGAGGATTCTTCAGTTCAATAACGAAAAGTGAAGCTATAAGAAAGAAAAATATCGTACTTGAAGGCGAAAATGCCAGACTGAAACAAAAAGTAAAGGAACTTGAAGAGAACGGTCGAAGATGGACAGAACTAAAATCTGCACTTAAAATAAAAGACTTGTTTTCCGATTACGAGATAATTGGTGCCAGGGTCCTAACAAGGGAAATTGGAGACTGGTTCGATGTATTCAGAGTGAACGTTGGAATAAAGGGCAATATCATAATAGACAATATCACATCATACGCAGTTGTAGATTCAAAAATGAATCTTGTCGGCCGTGTCCTTGCTTCGGATTACACATCATCCAAAATTCTACCGATTTTAAGTGAAGGTAGTGTGGTAAGCGCTAAAGTCAACTCAGCAGGCGGTGGGTTCCTAAGAGTCAGGGGTGATGTCACACAGAAGCAGAAGGGGTATTGTATAGTTGACAATATTTCAGATTATTCATCACTTAAAATTGGCGATGAAGTCATAACAAGTGGCGTGGGTGGTCTTTATCCTCCGGGAATTCCGATTGGTGTGGTTAAGGAATTACTTAATCAGAATCAGAAGGTCGAGAAAAAGGCCGTGCTGGAAGTATATTCGCAGTATAAGACACTGACTGATGTTTTTATAATGAAAGGCAGTCCCCCAGGATGAATAAAACAAATTTGCGCACAGTAATTATATACATTATTTATTTGTCGGTAATTGCAATGTTTCAATTTGCAACACCGTTCCAATTTTCGATAAACGGAGTCAGACCAGATTACCTTATTGTTTTTTCAGTACTGGTTTCCTTTTTGTATGGGCCGGCCGATGCAATAGCTATCGGAATTATTTCGGGTCTTATAATTGATTCATTTTCCGGACGATCTCTGGGTATCGGGGTTTTAGTCTGTATCTATTGTGGTCTGATTGCCACTGTTTTCTTAAGGAAGCACATAAGCAAGAATATTTTCATGGGTCTGATTCAAGTTATTGTTGCAACATTAACTTATACAGTGGTTCTGAGTGTCATGTCATTCCTTCTATATCCTAATAGTGGTAATGTTTTTGAATATGTATTCTTGATTATGAAATTTCGTTTTCCTTCTCTATTGCTTCTAAACGGCATTTCCTCAATAGTAATATACTATCTTCTGTATTTCTTTTCACCATACAAGAAGGAAAGAGCTTCCATACCTGAGAATGATTATGCTTTAGGAGAACTCATATGGAAGTGATATCTACAGTAAGAAAGCTTATTAATTCTGTTATAAAGAGAAATGATGACAAATTTGAAATTAAAATCAGCAAGGCCACCAAGCACACTAATGATGCCTTTTCAGAAGGCGACAAGAACAAAAAAATCAATTCTATATTTGACCTGTTAAAAGACAGATACAACATACTGTCTTTATTCTTTATAATATTCGGTGCCCTTATTCTGATTAATACATTGATGCTCCAATTCAATGCCAGTAATGTCTCCGGAATCGAAAAAGCATCGGTCGGTGTTTCAAGGGAGCGAACAATAACAGCACCCAGGGGCAATATTTATGACAGATACGGCATTCCTCTTGCAATATCAAAAAGCATAAATGTCCTTTACCTTTGTGAAGCCGGCCTGGATAATGACAAATTGAACGCTATGCTTCTGGACCTGGCGCTTACACTCGAAAAAAACAAAATCAATTATGTAGACAACCTTGGTGAATACATAAGTATCAACCCGTTAAAATTCAATAAAGAGGCATGGGAGATAATTGCATGGCAGACCAATAGAAATACTTTCAACTTAAAACAAAGCACTAGCAAAGGTACAGAAGACTATGCAGACAAAAAGTATGCCAAAACCGATCCCGCTAAGTTTTTCGACTATTTAAGATATTCTCTATTCTCAATAGACAAAAAATATTCAATCGAGGATTCATTCAGAATATTACGATTAAGATACGAGATATATCTTGACTTCTGGGCGTACAAAAATGGAAAACCTGTTGAGATTGCACGAGATGTTAACTCAGACGTACTGTCTGTACTGGAAGAACAAAACTACAGATTCACAGGGATTCTGTCAGGTCAGGAATATGAACGAAGATACACGGACGATGCCAAATACATTAGTCATACAATAGGATACATGGGTGCGATTTCATCAAAGCAATTTGACGAAATGCAAAGTGCAGGATATACCATGGATGATTATATCGGCAAGTCAGGCATTGAACTATCCGCCGAAAGATACCTTAAGGGTATTGATGGAGTCAGGCCGTATAACATACTTACTTCTTTTCAGGACGACGAGACCTTTTTTTCCGAGGATACCGGAAGAGCACCTGTCGCAGGTAATGATATAAGACTTACAATCGACCTTGAACTTCAGAAAGTGGCGATTAATTCATTAAAAGAGAATATTGAATTCATTAAGAAAAACGCGGGAAATAAAAACAAAGGGGACGCAGACTCAGGGGCTGTTGTGATGCTTGACGTCAAAAGCGGGGAAGCCCTTGTTCTTGCGAGTTATCCTGGTTTTGACCCTCAGGATTTTGCTATGGCAGAATACGACATTGAAAGCAAAAAGAGAATGATAACCTCTTTGACCAGCACTAAAGACAAGCCTATGCTCAATCGGACAATTATGGAAATCTACGCTCCGGGATCAACCTTCAAATCTATAACTTCAGTAGCCGCTATTGAAGAAGGTGTTGATACAAACCAAAGGTGCAACGGAACTGAAACTATAGCCCAGTGGCCATTTAAATGTCTTGAATATCCAAGAAGCGGACATGGTAATCTTGATCTTACCAGAGGAATGGCGACTTCTTGTAATATATATTTTCATAAGCTAGGTGTTGCTACAGGTATAGATAAGATTGATAAGTGGATGAAACTTTTCGGACTCGGTGAATATTCGGGAATTGACCTGCCTGGAGAAGAAAAGGGATTTCGGTCCAACAGAGAAACCAAAAAACTTCTTAGAAAGAACCCCGCCGACCAGATATGGTTCCCTGCAGATACTGCACAGTCTGCCATCGGACAGTTTGACAATAAATTTACAATATTGCAGCTGGCCAGATATTGTTCCGGACTATCCAATGGACTACTAACCCCCCCCCATGTCATTAAAGAGATTACACGCTCGGACGGGACTATATTGAAGCATGGAGATTACACACCGACAGCGATTCCGGTTAAACAGTCCACACTAGACCGGGTAAGGGAAGCCATGATAGCTGTTTCCAAGGATCGTGAAGGTACTGCAAGAAAGGTTTTTGCTAATTATTCAATAACAATTGCAAGTAAAACAGGTACTGCTGAGACAGGGAATGAAGACAAATCCTCGTCAAATGCCCTGTTTATCTGCTATGCTCCGGCTGACAACCCTGAGGTTGCTATTGCGCAAATAGTTGAGAAGGGTGTCTGGGGTTCCAATACCATGGGTATTACCAAAAATCTGTTAAATGCATATTTTGGACTTGGTAAAACTATTGATTTCGAAACTATAACTGTTCCAATAGTGAAATAGATGACAAATTATAACGCGGTATTAACAAAAATTATTAAAAAAAATAATTAAATCCAAGTCCAAAATATGCATTTAACAGATTTTTGGTAATACCCATGGTATTGG
>CAZZCN010000047.1:21483-26242 GCA_964652975.1 uncultured Oscillospiraceae bacterium
TTTTTCATCTTTTATTCACAAAACACTTGTATCATGGTTAATAGATTAGTAAAATAGACTGATAGAAAAATTATTGGAGGAATTTAAAGTGAAAATTGTCCTTTTAGCAGATAATCACAAAAATGAATTACTTGTAAATTTTTGCACAGCATATAGTCAGATATTGATACGGCATGAGACTTTTTCTGTAACTAATACTGCAAGACTTATTTCGGAAGCCACCAACCTTAATGTGACAGGTATTCCTACAGATATAAGTGGCAGTTTCGAACAGTTTGCTTCCAAAGTCATGTACAACGAAATTGATGCTGTATTATATCTAAGAGATCCTATTTTCGAAGAGTATTCCGCACCCAATGCATTGCTTAAGGCATGTGACACCAACCAAATACCTTATGCCACCAATATTGCATCGGCAGAAATCCTGGTTCTTGCCATAGACAGGGGAGACCTTGACTGGAGAGACCTGTTAAAGTAATTTTTTTCAGGTAGATAAATGAATATTTAGTGTATATTTTCTTGATGCAATATAAAATATATAAAGTATCATACATAATTTATATATTATGAATTCCATATTAAAAAGCATTTAAAATCCGGCGAATAAAAAAATTTCACCGGATTTGTTTTTGTTAATATTGTGGTTGCTTTTCATAATATTGTTGTATGATTTTTTGTTATAAATGCAGGTTTGATTTTTCTGCTAAAAATAATTAATTCCACCTTCAAGCAACCAATTGGATTGTAAAGGGCATTGGTATTATTTATAAATAGTTTGAAGATTGTATACAATATGAAATTATCAATTTATAAAATGTCATAAATGGTTAATATTTATTGCAAATTTTACCAAATATATAATATTATGAAATTTTATTCAACATTTCTTTCAAAACTGCTTGACATATCAAAAAATTAACAATAAAATGTGTAAAGCAATTGTATTGCGTAATTTCATAAGACATAATTTAAATATTTAGGAGGAAGTATCAATGGAGATTCTTAAACCAATTTACGAAAAGGCTATTTCAAGAAGTCCGAACGAGCCTGAATTTCACCAAGCACTTAAGGAAGTGTTTGAATCACTTGAGCCGGTTGCTGTTAAACATCCTGAGTGGGTTTTGGCCGGTATTTTTGACAGAATAGTAGAACCAGAAAGACAAGTAATTTTCAGAGTTTCATGGGTTGATGACAGTGGCAAAGTACAGGTCAACAGAGGATTCCGTGTGCAGTTCAACAGCGCAATCGGACCATATAAAGGCGGCCTCAGACTTCACCCTTCAGTTAATCTCAGCATTATAAAGTTCCTTGGATTCGAACAGATTTTCAAGAATTCACTTACCGGATTGCCAATAGGCGGCGGCAAAGGTGGTTCCGACTTTGACCCCAAGGGAAAGAGCGACGGAGAAATCATGCGTTTTTGCCAAAGCTTCATGACTGAATTAAGCAAACATATCGGACCTGACACTGACGTTCCTGCCGGCGACATCGGAACAGGCGGAAGAGAAATCGGTTATATGTACGGCCAATACAAGCGTTTGAGAAATGACTTCACAGGAGTTTTGACAGGCAAAGGTCTTACATGGGGCGGTTCACTGGCACGTACAGAAGCTACAGGTTATGGACTTTGCTATTTCATGGAAGAAGCAATGAACGCAAAAGGCCTTTCTTTTAAAGGCTCTACCACAGTAATTTCCGGTTCTGGCAATGTTGCAATCTATGCAACCGAGAAAGCTACTCAATTGGGCGCAAAGGTTGTCGCTTTAAGCGATTCAAGCGGATATATTTACGATGCCGAAGGAATTGACCTTGATGCTGTCAAAGAAATTAAAGAAGTCAAGAGTCTGCGTATCAAAGAGTATCTTAAATACAGACCAAACGCCAAGTATTTCGATGGATGCCTTGGTATCTGGTCGATTCCTTGTGATATAGCATTACCAAGTGCAACTCAGAATGAGATTGACGGTGAAGCTGCAAAGTTGCTTGTGAAGAACGGATGCAAAGCAGTTGGAGAAGGTGCAAACATGCCTTCGACTCCTGAAGCTGTTGATGTATATCTCAAGAACAAAGTTATTTTCGGACCTGCAAAAGCAGCAAATGCCGGTGGTGTTGCAACATCAGCTCTTGAAATGTCTCAAAACAGCATGAGACTTAGCTGGACTTTCGAAGAAGTTGATGCCAAACTTAAAGATATTATGATTAATATTTATAAGAGTGCATTCAAATCTGCCACAGAGTATAATGATCCTGACAACCTTCTAATGGGAGCTAACATCGCAGGTTTTGAGAAAGTTGCCAAGGCTATGCATCAGCAAGGAATAACATATTAATTTTTTAGCCAATTATGTTATTGTGCTAAATGGAAAATATTTATTCAATAAATTCATTTAGCATTCGATTCAACTTCATTTATGATAATCGACTCAGGATGCAATCATTATCATTGACATTTTAATATCAGGACTGTTATTCTAATAGCGGTCCTGATTTTTTTATAAGTGCGAAAGCTTTGTCAACCAGCTTGAGTTTGACAGATATACTGAGCAATAAAACTATTATATGAGGGTGGTCACAAAATGAAAATTCACAAAATACCCAAGGGTCCGATAAGTGCAAATTCATATATTATAGAAACTGAAACAACAAGCGTATTAATAGACCCATGTGTATCAATTGAACATCTTCCGAACTTGAAATCTCCAATAAATACTATTATCATTACTCATTGTCATTATGACCACGTAACATTTCTGGACGAGATAAAGCGTGCGACCAATGCCACTGTTTATTCACACAAATTAGAATTTCCTTCTTTTTGCGATGCAGTAAAAAACGGAGCGGCTTTTTTTATGAGCGAAGACGTATTTGTAACGCCTGACAAGTCGATTGATGAGAAGGATGAAATAGTTTTGGATTCTGAGAATAAATTGAAATTTTTGCACACACCAGGTCATACGATTGGGAGCATCTGTATATTACTGTTTGAAAGTGGAGTCTGCACAACAGTTTTCACAGGTGACACTTTGTTCAAGGGAAGCGTAGGAAGAACTGATCTTGCAGGCAGTCCTGTAATGCTAGACCAGTCACTGGATAAGCTAAAATCTCTTGATGACAAAGTAAAAGTAATGTCAGGTCACGGTCCTGACTCTACAATAGGCTACGAAAAAAAATATAATCCTTTTATGTGATTTTTAAAAAAAGACTCACCGCATGAGATCATCACCGGCTCAAATGATATAGTTTTGCAATAACATGATTATGTTATCTGTGAAGATACACCGCCTGCAATTGAAACCCTGAAAATTTCGTAGCTGTTCTCTCTACGGTAATATATGCTGTTACCACAAACAACAAAACTGAAAACACTGTCATCCGCAACCATTTCAATGATTGAAGGGTCATCAGTATTCATCCTGTACAAACGGCTGTTATCATCTGAATCAATAAAATACAAATATTTTCCAGAGGTGATAAAAGGCATCATTACGGATTTTTTGGAAATGTCCTTCGTACG
Source organism: uncultured Oscillospiraceae bacterium (assembly GCA_964652975.1). Taxonomy (GTDB): domain Bacteria; phylum Bacillota; class Clostridia; order Saccharofermentanales; family UBA5734; genus CAZZCN01. Next base: position 24,998 of record CAZZCN010000047.1, read on the forward strand.
TTTTTTGTCATTATGCATTGCTATTATGTTTTTATCGTTTACGATCTTAGTATAGAAAACCTTGGTCTCAGAAAGATTTAGTCCGTAGAACATTGTCTGGACCTTGTTAAAAGATACATTTTTTAATATAGTGTCCTTATCGTAATCATCCTTTATGATCTCTGTTGAAGAAAACATATAAAATCCACTGATTTCATCCTCGACAACTGCATAAAGATTCTCTCTGTACAATAGGATCTGTGATGACGGCTTGTCAAGAATCAAAGTCTTCTTGCTGCCATCATGCAGTATCCTATAGATATAACCGTCTGATGAATCGATATAGAATAAAAATTTCGGTGTCGATATCAAAGCAGAGGCACTGACATCAAGAACAAGTGATTCACCCTTGCCATCATTGTCGACTTTATATATATTGCCCTGTGATTCATTTTCGAGAAAAAACAAAACTCCATTAATAACGTTAATGAATAACGGAGACTTTGTCGAAAGCACTTTAGGATTACCTCCATCATAATCGCTTTTGACAAGTTCGTTTTGATTTTTGGATTGAAAGTAGATGTAAGAGCCATCAGTAGTCAGAAATGAATTGTATAACAAATTGCCTGAAAGGAGCGTGCCAAGTTCGATTTGCACATCTTTGCAGATCGGTGGAGTCGGGTAGATAATGTCTACCACCTCGACTTTCTTGTTACAGGATGCAAGTGTCATAGCTGTAATGATAATAACAGTAAAAAATATAGTAATGCTATAATTATTTTTTATAATACTAATTTTTGTCATTTTCATGGCCATCCTTATTATTTTGTATTTTAATTAATTTTTCAAAGATAAATGGAGGTTGATAAATATATTTTTATAAACAAATAAGCTGATATAATGTTTTTCGCAAGCATATAAGTTTCATTCATATAAATTGCATCTTGTCAGATTTGATTCTCAAAAAGCCGGATTTGCGGAGTGTCAAACAATTTTTAAATTACGATTGCTATTGATATTATATATTATTTTATTTGTTGGTGAAAGAACTTTTTTTAGTGTACTTTGGGTTGTATTTTGGGTGATTTTCATTTAAGAGGAATTTATTAATCCAAAATGTTTTATTTCCTGTAAAAGTATGTTTTCATTGATTTTCATTGACACTTATTTACTTGAGTGATATATTATGTTTAATTTATTTTTAAAGGCCATGACGAAGAGAGTAAATGATATTTTTTTCCACAGAGAGTGTGCTGTTGCAAGCTG
>CAZZCN010000048.1:0-4524 GCA_964652975.1 uncultured Oscillospiraceae bacterium
ATAATATTCAAGCAAAAACTTCTGTAGAAAACATCATAGAAATGTATAAAGCGGTACGTGATTTCAATAGATAAGGCAAATTTCGGAAATAGTATGTGATTTCAAAGACAAGGAGACGTAATGATTTTATGAAAAAGCCAAATATAATCTTTGTTATTTCAGACCAGCATCGGTCTTGTGACCTTGGTTGTTATGGAAATAAGGACATTATGACGCCTAACTTCGATGAGTTTTCAAAGAAAGCGATCAGGTTTTCCAATTGCATATCTAACTGCCCGGTCTGTGTTCCGATGAGAGGTTCAATATTGACAGGTCTGATGCCTTTAAGGCATGGTGCTGTTACAAATGACCTTGCAATCAATAAAAACACTGAAAGCATGGCAGATGTGCTTAATGCCAATGGCTATCATGCAGGTTACATCGGAAAGTGGCATTTGGGCGGGATACCTCGGGACAGATACATACCGGAAGGTGAGCGCCTGGGATTTGCGCAGTGGAAAGCCAATAACTGCTGCCATTCTTACATGAATTCTTATTATTATGATAAAAACAACCATTATCACCGGATAGACGGATATGAACCCATTGCTCAAACTGACATGGCAATTGACTTTATTTCTGAAAACAGCGACAGGGCATGGGGTCTGGTACTTGCCTACGGCACACCTCACGACCCCTATTTTGAAATGCCGGTACAATATCTGGAAAAATATAACGCCAAGAACCTGACATTGAGAAAAAATGTATCGGAGAAAATCAAAGAAACCACAGAAGGAACAATTACAAAAGAGGAAATCCAAAAAGCATATCAAGGCTATTATTCACACATATCAGCATTGGACGAGCAGTTCGGCAGACTGCTTGACGCATTGAAAGCAAGCGGCCAGTTCGATAACACCATCATTGTGTACACATCAGACCATGGAGACATGTTAGGCAGCCAGGGGCTGACTTACAAGCAACTGCCGTATGATGAATCAATAAAGGTGCCTTTAATGGTTTATTGGAACGGCAAAACAATATCAGGTGTAAGTGAAGAACTTATCGGCCTTGTAGATTTGCCTGTAAGCCTGATGGGTCTTATGGGACTTGAGTTTAAAAATAAAACCGATGGCATGGACCTTTCCGGATTGTTTACTGACAAAACAGCTAAGGGGTTGGATTACGCCTACATTTTCGACCTGATCCCCTGCCATCAGGCTTATGACAGAGGCGACACCGACTGGAGGGGGCTAAGGAGTAAAACACATACAATTGCTTTAGCGACAGACAGAAGCGTTGAGCTTTTATTCGACAATCAAAACGACCCGTATCAGCAAGACAATATTTTTGACAGTTATGATGGCAAAGACGAATTACTGGAAAATCTTTATGAATTTGTAAACAGGCACGATAAGTTTTGCGATTGGAAAACCATTATTAATGAATACGGGTTAAAGGATGAATGGAACAGCTCGCAAAGCTATTTCCAGCGCGAGTTGCTTTGATTTTGATAAATTCGGGTTTCTTGAATTGGAATATGCTGGCCGGAAGAATGCGATGTATGGATAATTTTGGGCAACACAGACGGCTTGACTTTGTGGGTTAACGGTATAAAACGGATTATCGATAATGATTTTCACACTTATACACCATACACAAACGCAGATTTAATTCACCTGAACAAAGGTGAAAATCTTATAATACTCAAATTAACTCAAGGAGACGTAATAATTTTATGAAAAAACCAAACATCCTGATGATTGTCACCGATCAACACAGATACGATTCAATCGGATACGCAAAATCCAGTCCTGTTCTGACACCGAATATTGACAGGCTTGCGAGCGAAGGTATGTGGTTTTCTAATGCGTACACTCCAATTCCAATCTGCTGTCCTGCAAGGCAGACATTGCTGAACGGACAAAGGTGCGAGGCTTTCGGCGCTTTGTGGAACTACGATATAACACTGAAGATTCCCGCGCTTGAGCCTGAGATGTACACATGGACAAAGGCATTGCAGCAAATCGACTATAACATGGCGTACATAGGAAAGTGGCATGTGCATAAGACTTTTACCCCGTTGGATTATGGGTTTGACTATTATTATTCCGAAGGTGATTATTATCAATACCGCCAGCTGAATCATCCGGATAAATCTATAGACAACAAGTGGTTCGGGCAGACGGACCCGATTCCGTTGGAAGACTCTAAAACCCATATTCTAGCGAGAAAAGCAGTAGAAAAAATCGAGGAATATTCAAAATCTAATAATCCCTGGCACATAAGACTGGACTACTCTGAACCACATCTGCCTTGTAATCCGTGCAAGGAGTTCGCCGATCTTTACAAGCCCGAGGATATGATCGAATGGGGAAGTTTCAAGGACGATTTTCACAACAAGCCATACATTCAGAAGCAAAACGTAGTAAGCTGGGATCTCGACGAAAAGACGTGGGAAGACTGGTCTTTTTACGTTGCAAGATATTACGCGGTCATAAGCCAGATTGACGATGCGGTCGGGAAGGTTTTGGCGGCACTGAAGGAATCGGGACAGGAGGAAGAGACGATTGTTGTTTTTACCACTGACCATGGAGACATGTGCGGAGCGCATAGAATGATTGACAAGCATTGCGTGATGTATGACGATATCGTAAAGGTTCCTTTGATAATTAAATGGCCCGGTGTTGTTGAGAAAAACAGCAGGTCAAGCGATTTTGTTTATAATTTTCTGGATATCCAGCCAACGATTCTAGAAGGCTGCGGGTTGGAGATCCAACCGTTTTTTCATGGGCGGTCTTTGACTAACATGCTAAAAGGCCAAACCGAAGAGGATTGGCGCAAAGAAGTGGTATCAACATACAACGGCCAGCAATTCGGACTTTATTGTCAGCGCATGCTGAGAAACGAGCATTTCAAGTACATTTGGAATATGACGGATGTCGACGAGTTGTACGATATGGTAAATGATCCGTACGAGCTGGAAAATCTCAGTCACAACGATAATTTCAAGGAAACCCTTTCTGAAATGCGCTTGAAACTATATGAACTTCTAAAAAAGGAAGGGGACGACATACTGAGAACGCCGTTTATAGATAATCAACTGCTGAAAAACAGGAAGTGTTAATCGAGTAATCCATTGGTAGTGAATACCGGCTTTCGCTAATTACTTCTTTTTTAAGAGCATTACCGGCTGGTATGTAAAATCCTTGCCGATTATTCCGTCTGTTTTCAATGACCAGATATCCGTTGATATGCAGTCTAATTCAGCCATTCTTCTGAAGGCGTGGTTTTCTGCTGTATTGGCATGTTCAAGAAAATCCGATCCATTCATGATTATCGTTAATTTCGCAGATTTTCTCATCCGCTTGAGGAGATACTGTCCCTTCTTGTCAAATCCAAGAATTCTCAAATATTGAGGGCCACCTGATTTTTCGAAAGTGGTTAGATCTTCGTTCTTGATTCCCAAGAGCATCTGGATTAATGCACGCCTAACCCGCGACTTTGGAAAACGCTTTGTGGAAGCTTGTTCTATTAAAGAGTTGAGAGATGCGAAGTTTGGCGAGTTATCAGATGCTTTTGTGGAGGGATTTGGATTAGATTTTTCACTTTTAGTTGTTAATTTAAGTGGATTTATATTGGTTGAAGATTGAACAGCATTATCTGAAATAGATGGTTCTGTAAATTTTGTTGGAATAGAAGTATTAGAGAATTCTTCGAAATCTGTCGGGTCAGCTGATTCGGTTGTTTCCGATGATTGTGATGAAGTAACTAGATTTGGAGAGTTGAATTTATTGGTGGACTTGCCGGGGTTTGCTGCGATATTTTTGAGCCTACTGCCGAGTCCCTCGTTCATACCGGGCATTTTGTCCAGTACTTTGGAATACTTTGGCAATAGCTGAGAATATACAACATCGGCAAAAATCTCCTGGGACAAAATGCAATTGCCTGCTTGAAATTCACGTGCAAGTATTGCCAGTGCGGCCGTTGGCATAGCATCCGAAAGCGATAAGATGATGTCTTTTAGTAAAATGTCCTTGCCAGCCAGCACATTCCTGATTGCAGTTGCACTCCAAAAAAAATCAGAATTGGGAGCTTCTGCGGTAATGGCATCTTTGTTTGCCGGGGCCTGCGAATCCTGATAATCCTGCCCCATGCGCTTAATTGTAAAAGGTTCCATTCCTGTTATCTGTCGTCTGGCAATCGACTTTAAATATTCGATTGCCAGTATATTATTGGATTTCTTTAATATTTCGCCTGCATTAAGTGAAGGAAGGTACTCGTTAAGTGCGGATAGTCTAGCTGAAGGGAATGACACCCCTGTGTCAAGATGCTTCTTGAGAAGTGTCTTATATTCGTCTGGCTCAAAGGACAATATGTCAGAGATTTTGGTCAGATTATTTATGTCTCCGGCCTCGGAACCGAAAACAAGGAAGTCGCAAAGGCCGGTGGCCGCGGCAATTGCAACGCCGCCGTCGGCAAACAATTCGGCGCTGCCGGTCGCGTACACGGTGGGCAGCTCGATTACGAGGTTGACGCCGCCGA
>CAZZCN010000048.1:4624-26227 GCA_964652975.1 uncultured Oscillospiraceae bacterium
TGCTGTCCGCGGCGTCACCCAGCAACGCTGCCCGTGCACGCGACCATTTGTCCAGCACTGCGGCTTCGCCGCGCTGGACAAAATTGCCGCTCATTATCGCAATTACCGCACAATCCTCGCCGAACTGCTCTCGTATTTTCCTTATCTGGTACAAATGCCCATTGTGCAATGGATTGTACTCGCAAATTATTCCAACAACTATCATATCAATACCCACCTCAATTTCTATCTTATATTGAAAAAGCTGGCCGCATATATTCTACTGTGTCCCTGCTTAGTCCATAAAGTTCTGCAATTTTTACCCAGCTATCTTTCACCGTTTCGCAGATATCTGCAGAAATTCTTACTGATTCATCTTTAGTAAGACCAAAGTATTCGGCAACTTCAATTGCCAATGACAAATCAATACTGTTGTCATACTCACTTACATTGAGTGAAAGCCTGTCGCCGGAAGGAATGGGATTCACATCAAAGAGTGGTGATAGCCTCCACCCGCTGGACATTAGAAGAAAGCCATGGTTGCGTAGATGGTCATCGGTATTAGAAACGGCCATATTAAAAACGATTCGTTTCCATAATTCAATCAAGTCTTGTTTCGGCTCGGCTCCATTTGCTCTGATATAGTCTGCCAATTCAAGATAACTTGTTCCGTCCGCCGCTGATGCTCCATCTGTTTTTCCAATCAGAGTCATTGCAGATGCAAAGTGTATTCGCCTTTTCCCCTCACGATCAAATCTTTTGACCAAAAAAGTACTACCCTTTTTCGAAAAAGTTTCAAGTTTCGATTCGGGTACATTCAAAGAGCAATGACGCGCCAAATCGTGTACGACTTTCTCCCATGCACCGCTATTGTATTCATCATTTTTTGATGGAAATTTCGCAATCCATAAGGAGCCATCTGTTGCCTGCACAGTTGCTTTAGGCCTTGCACCGCCAAGTGAAGAACCGGGTGCCAAAAGTTCTCGCAACCACTTTTCTTCAAATCCCTTTTCATCATTTTCGAAGGCAATAGAGGCATTTTCCAGTGTCCTGAGATGAATCCATGGAGGAGTAGTGAAGTCTTTATCGTTGGAGAGAAACTCACCTCCCTCTTCCAAGCTAAAGCGAAGAGCACCCATACGAGACTCGTCGTATACTCCAAGTAAAAAATCACTTTCCATCAGATTGCGGGGCTTGCGATTTTCTTTTCGGGCGTCGATTACTTCCTTGCGCTTCATAAGAAGTCTGCCCCATCTATCAGGACAGGAGTCTGCGAACACACCAAACAATCGCTTGTCAACGGGTGCATACTGCCGTCCTCTGTAGAGGGAAAGATCTGGATCAAGAGAGTAGGAACTATTGAAAGAATCTAGCCATTCATCAGTGTATTCGAAGGAGAAGGTTTCTTGACCTCTGATAAATGATGTATTCAACCTGCCAATAAGAGTGGGATTCTCATTGCACCAGTTCTCATATACAAATATGGTCTTTTCAGTTTGAGGCATTATTTCTACCTTTCTTTGGTGCTCTTTTTCTCGTTGTCAAACCTAAATCCTGCAGTTTCCTTCCTAATTCATCGTCCTTTGCAATCAAGAGTAGATCTGTATCAAGATTATTGAGAGCATGCAAAACAGCTGCATATGATCCTATAGAAACAGTCGAAGAACCATTTTCAATTGCATTCACAGTCTGCCTGCTTATTCCGGCTCGCTCTGCCACAAGCTCGGCAGATATTTTCCGTCTCAGGCGTGCAAGCTTGATTTGTTCGCCCATTTGCTCCAACATCGCTCGTGTCTTTGGCATTACGATTGCAGTCTTCTTACTCATGCTTTCACCACCGTTCTTGTAATACCTAATATAATATACAATTTAGTTCTAAATGTCAAACATATATAATATTATAATGTCTAATATAATATGCATATTAGTTAAAAATGTCAATTATATAGGCTATTATAAAATTACAAACCTTTGAAAAAATTCAAACATTTGTCATATGTGAAATCTTTTATTGATTCTACAATTTTCTTTTTTATGTTACAATATAGCAAGAAATTCACGGTTAGAAGTAAGACCCAACACATAGAGGCATATACTATAGACTTCTCAGAGGTAAACAAAAGATGAAACGCAAAGCAACAATTTCAACAGGAATTATAACACTGGCACTGATATTCGCCGGTGTCATAGTCATTGCATCAGGAATTTCTTCGCTTTTTCAAACTGATAAAAATTCGACCGTTGATAGCTCGACTTCAGGATATTTTTCCGTTGCTTCAACCAACGTGCAAGACAATAACTCTGATTCAAGTTTAAATATAGCAGACAATTCCGGTAACAATTCCGGAGAGTTATCGACGTCCTCCAATGCTAGCGGTGATTCCGGCTTGCTATCCGTACATTTTTTTGATGTAGGTCAAGGTGACAGCGAACTTATAATTTTACCGAACCGCAAGACCATCCTTATAGACGCCGGTACGTCGGATTCAAAAAAGAGTCTTAAAAACGCTATGGAAGCGCTGGGTATAAAAAGGCTTGACATTGTTATTGCAACGCATCCTCATGCGGACCATATCGGTGGAATGTCCTACATTCTAGACAATTTCGATATCGGCGAGATATACATGCCACAGGTATCTAACAATACTGAAACATTTCGTAATCTCCTGAATACAATTGCCAATAAAGGGCTCAAGGTAAAATCTGCAAAGGCCGGCATTTCAATTACTCTGGATTCTGCAGTCAAAATCAACATGCTGGCTCCGATAACAATCGATAAGAGTGACATTAACAACTGCTCGGTGGTTATGAAAATAACATATGGTAAGACATCATTCCTTTTTATGGGAGACGCCGAAGAACCTGTTGAGGCAAGTCTTATAAACTCTTCTGCAGACCTAGAATCAACTGTGCTTAAAGTCGGACATCATGGATCAACAACATCGTCCAGTCTTAGTTTTATAAAAATGGTAAAGCCTCAGATTGCAGTGATTACAGTGGGAGATGACAACAGCTATAACCATCCGGCAATATCAACACTCGAAAAATTTGAATCGGCAGGGGCAAAAATCCTGCGCACGGACTTAAACGGGACAATAGTAATAAAATCCGACCGGAACAAAGTTTCAGTCTCAAGCGAAAAATGAAAACATGCCAAACGAAACGTCCCCCCTGACACCATGCCAAACGAAACGTCCCCCCTGACACCATGCCAAACGAAACGTCCCCCTGGCACGAAAGGAGCTTTATGAAAGTAATAATTGATAGATTTGAAGGTGAATTTGCGGTTTTGGAAATGCCCGACATGCAGTTTGTAAATGCTCCTGCAAAGCTTTTTGAAGGGGCTAAGGAAGGCGACGTAATTTCAATAACCATTGATACCAATGAGACAGAGGAGCGTAGGAAAAACATTGAAAAACTGATGAAGCAGGTCTGGAGCGACTAATGAACTACAACATAAAAGGCATAAAAAAGAATACCAGGCTTTTCATTTTGGCCGGAACACTTGTCTTTGCAATTATTGTGTTTCTAATTTTGCGTTTTTCACCACTCCTGGGTAGCAAAATTAAGTTTGAAGCCACATTTCCGGGATCGGCGCTAGGAACTTTTGACTCATCAAAAAACACCTCCTCGACAAACATGAGAAATAGCATGACTAAAATCATGACATCCGACACATTTGCCCTGGAATATTTCCAGACAAAATCCGACAAAGGTCAGATTATCACTTCGAAGTCGCAAATTCTGCGATTTTCTGACCAGGTAGAACTGCTTTCATATTATGCTGAACGCGGGTCCAAGAAATCCTTTAATCTGCTAAATGACAGAATCATTGAGTCATTCAAATTGCAAACATCTCTTTTTGCCACCGAAATTTCTACTAAGACAATGAAAGCTGACGAGGCAAAAAGTGAAACGCTGGTTGCCGAACAGATAAGTTATTGCAGGGCATTGATAGAAGGGTATAGCAAGTTCGGACAACGCAGGGACTTAGACCTTGTAAAGTCGCTTTCGTCCAAACTTTTACCGCTATGTGCAAAAGACAATGTTTTGCCTGCCCAGACAAGAATAGCCGTCCCAAAGGAAGGCTCCATTCCTGATTTTTCATCGACACCCACACCTAAGCCAACGCAAACAAGTGGTATATCTCAAAATTCATCGACAAATCAAACCTCAACAGGACAATCCTCCAGAGTAGCAACGCCAACCGCAGCGCCCCAAAAGGATACCTCATACATGAATGTTGTTGACCTGTCATCCATCGATATTTACTCCATTAAACTCCTGGGTCAACTGGATAAGGGCTGGATTCCAGTATACGAAAACTGTTTTAATATTTTGAAAGGTGCCTTGATGGATTCGGACACGCCATTGTATTTTGCCGGGTATGACATTGAATCCAAGGGGTACATTCCTTATCTCGGAACCGCCGCAGATTATGAATTTGATCAACAGATGAAAATCATTCTTCACCTGGCAGAATGCGGGTTTACAAACGAGCCAACAATTTCACATCTAAAAGAGCAGCTTTTCAATACTAAAACTTTTTTTAAATCCTATAATATATTGACTGCCACCCCGGGCACTGAAGTAGAGTCCATTTCAGGATATGCCATTATGGCTCGTATCGCTAGAATCGCAAATGACAAAGTCACATATGAACTTTGCGTGGAAAGAATTTTGTGGAATACTGCCACCAGTGCTACAAGCAAAATCTACGGACTGCCTTTCCAGGAAACTGAGGACGGAACGATTCGCGTCTATTCGTCGGATGCGATTTCATCGCTGAAGGCAATTTATTGAAATGCCATTTTCACCAAAATCACCCCCATATTCATGAGAATTTGGTATTAATGAATATTGAATTTGCTTGATAAAAGAGTATAATATCATTGGCTATTTGAAATAGCGGTTTTGTAGCAGAACATCAAAGGTGATGATTTGCTTTTCACATGGCGTTTTGATAACAAATGTATTAAATAACTTAATTCAAAACGCTATACATGCACTGTGTACCGGTTTTTTACAACAATTAATATGAGACGAAAATTATTATAATAACTAATGTTAAGGAAGAGGTATTTCAAAATGGGATTTATTGAGATAATAATCGAAAAGGCAAAGACAGGCAACAAGACAATAGTTCTGCCAGAAGCCACAGACCGCAGGATAGTAGAGGCGGCTTCAATTCTTTTAGCAGATGAAATCGTCAAAGTGGTATTACTCGGCAACAAGGACAAAATACTTGAGACAGCGAAAGGCTTGGACATTTCCAAGGCTTTATTGGTTGATCCCGAAACCGACCCAAGACTTGCGGATTATGTTCAGACATTTTACGAAATGCGCAAAGAAAAGGGCATGACACCCGAAAAGGCGTTGGTTACTATGAAGGATTGCAATTATTTCGGAGTTATGATGGTCAAAAAAGGTGACGCAGACGGAATGGTGTCCGGAGCGATACACAGCACAGCAGATACACTAAGACCCTCTTTGCAGATACTTAAGACAGCTCCAGGAACCAAGCTTGTTTCTTCGTTTTTTATGATGATAGTGCCGGATTGCGAATTAGGCGATAACGGCACTTTTCTATTTTCAGATTGCGGTCTTGTGATGAACCCCAATGCCAACGAACTGGCAGAGATTGCGATTTCATCTGCGAAATCTTTTGAGCAGCTTGCCGGCAAGGAATCCAAGGTTGCAATGCTTTCGTTTTCTACCAAAGGAAGTGCAGCCGACCCGTTAGTGGACAAGGTGGTTGAAGCCACCAATCTTGTTAAGGAAAAAGCGCCAGGCCTTAAAGTTGACGGAGAATTACAGCTTGACGCTGCGATTGTTCCATCAGTCGGCAAGTCGAAAGCTCCTCAGAGCACTGTGGCAGGGACAGCAAACACCCTTATCTTCCCCGATTTAAATGCAGGCAATATAGGATACAAACTCGTACAGCGTCTAGCAAAAGCAGAAGCCTACGGACCAATGACACAAGGCATTGCAAAGCCAGTCAACGATCTGTCCAGAGGATGTTCGACCGAAGATATAGTTGGTGTTGCGGCAATTACAGCCGTCCAAAGCATGTAGAGAGTAAAAAACTTAAGTAGTTTTTTCTCTCTACATGCTATGGAAAAACCACTTGAAAGCAGGTACTGCTTTCAGAAACCTTCGGTTTCACGTGTTTTTTCTAACAAAAACACAGAAGATTTTTCACGCTATGGAAAAACCACTTGAAAGCAAAGTGTGAAAGAATAAATTCTTTCACACTTAGCAATATACATATTGCAAATAACATTTTCATACTATGAGAAATTTTGTGAAATATGTTTTTATGATAATAACAATTTTTCAAATTGAAAAAAGGAGACAAAATGAAAGTTCTAGTAATAAATGCGGGAAGCTCATCAATAAAATATCAATTTCTGAGGACCAAGACCAAAGAGGTTCTGGCCAAAGGCATAGTGGAGCGAATAGGTCTCGACGATGCTTTTATAAAGCATGCCAAAGACGATGGGGAATCCGTTGTGATTCCAAGCGTCGTAGCCGACCACAAAGACGCCATAGCGCTGGTAATAAAAACACTTACCAGCAAGGAACACGGCGTAATCAAGTCCATGAAAGAGATTGAAGCGGTAGGTCACAGAGTTGTTCACGGAGGCGAGAAGTTTAAAAGTTCCGCCATTATAACTCCTGAAGTCAAGATGACGATACGCAATTGTTTTTCACTTGCTCCGCTTCATAATCCACCTAACCTTATAGGAATTGAAGCTTGTGAAGAAGCAGTTCCAAATGTCCCGCAGGTAGCAGTTTTTGACACTGCATTCCATCAGAGCATGCCTGCAAAAGCATATATGTATGCGCTACCCTATGAAATGTATGAAGAATACAAGGTCAGAAGATATGGTTTCCATGGCACGTCACACGGCTATGTTGCCAAAAGAGCAGCCGAAATTCTTGGCAAGCCTTATGATAGCCTCAAGATAATAACATGTCATCTTGGTAATGGTTCGTCAATTGCAGCGATAAAAGAAGGCCATTGTATCGATACATCAATGGGACTTACACCTCTTGCAGGAGTATGCATGGGTACCCGCTGTGGAGATATCGACCCGGCGATTGTCACTTTTATCATGGAAAAGGAAGGTCTTGACGCCAAGGGAATCGATAATCTTATGAACAAGAAGAGCGGCGTTCTGGGCTTTTCAGGGGTAAGCAGCGATTTCAGAGATTTGGAAGACGCTTCTGCAAAAGGCAATAACCGAGCGGAACTTGCATTGCAGATGTTTGAATACCAGTGCCGCAAATACATCGGTTCATATATTGCCGCGATGGGTGGAGTAGACGCAATAGTATTTACTGCCGGAATTGGTGAAAATCAAGAGAGAACACGAAGGAATATCATTGACGGTTTGCAGTTTCTTGATATAAAAATCGATCCTGACAAGAACAAGGTTCGCGGCAAGGAAATGATCATATCTCCCGAAAATTGCAAAGCAGCGGTCATGGTTGTTCCGACAAACGAAGAACTTGCAATTGCCCTTGAGACAGAAAAAAGTCTTAAAAACCTTTAGGTTTTTAAGACTATGGATAAACCGTTTGACAGCATTGAGAGCTGTCAGACACCATTGTTTGAAAGAATAGATTCTTTCAAACATTTGAAAAATCGCTTGATAGCATTGAAAGCTATCAGACACTAAAGGTGTCACGCGTTTTTTTTACAGTATACAAAATGCATTTTAAATATGTGATTCATTTTCAGATTATGGAGGAAAAATGAAAGTACTAATAATCAACGCCGGGAGCTCATCCCTTAAATATCAGTTTTTAAGGACAAAGACCAAGGATGTTCTAGCCAAGGGAGCTGTCGAGAGAATAGGTCTTGACGAAGCTTTTATAAAGCATGCCAAGGATGACGGGAAGTCTGTTATAACGCCGAGTGTAATAGCAAACCACAAGCAGGCCATTGAGCTTGTCATAAAGGTTTTGACCGACAAGGAACATGGCGTGATCAAGTCCATGAAAGAGATTGAAGCGGTTGGACACCGGGTAGTACACGGAGGTGAGAAGTTCTCGAGCTCAGCACTCATTACACCCGAAGTAAAAGTGGCAATAAAAGCCTGCTATGCTCTTGCACCACTTCATAATCCACCGAACATGGTCGGAATTGAGGCTTGCGAAGAGGCTATGCCCAAAGTGCCGCAGATAGCTGTTTTTGATACTGCGTTCCATCAGACCATGCCCGCAAAAGCTTATATGTATGCGCTTCCTTATGAACTTTACGAAGAATATAAGGTAAGAAGGTATGGTTTTCACGGAACATCGCACGGATACGTCGCTAGAAGGGCAGCCAAGATTCTTGGAAAGCCATTTAACAGCCTCAAGATAATCACATGCCACCTGGGTAACGGTTCATCAATAGCAGCTATAGATAAAGGACGTTGCGTTGACACCTCTATGGGATTGACCCCGCTTGCAGGAGTCTGCATGGGGACACGCTGCGGTGATATCGATCCGGCCATCGTAACGTTTCTGATGGGCAAGGAAGGACTTGACACCAAGGGTATTGATAATCTGATGAACAAGAAAAGCGGTGTGTACGGCTTGACTGGAATCAGCAGCGATTTCCGTGATGTGGAAGCAGCAGCCGAAGCCGGAAACGTAAAGGCTGAGCTTGCCTTGCAAATGTTTGAATATCAATGCAAAAAGTATATTGGCTCATATGCCGCCTCAATGGGAGGCGTGGATGTTGTTGTTTTTACCGCTGGAATTGGCGAAAACACACCGAGGGTAAGAAAAGGTATAGTAGACGAGCTGGAATTTCTTGGATTAAAACTAGACAATGACAAGAACCAGGTAAAAGGGAAAGACGCGATAATATCAACGGATGATTCAAAGTCGGTAATAATGGTAGTGCCGACGAATGAGGAGATGGCTATAGCCATGGAAACCGAGCGCATCTGTATGACTTGCTAAAATTCCGTTATGCGGCGTCGGCGTCAGTTTCAAAAATCGGTCACAAAGCTATAAAACTTTGTTTTATAGCTCTTGGAGAATCTGATGAAATCAGATTCTCTGTGAAAACTCAATGGTGCTATCACAGGAAATTTGCCTAAGCAAATTTTCAAGAGTCAAAACTTTAGTTTTGACTTTGACTTCATTGCCTAACGAAATTTTATCTGCGTCATTGTATAATCGTGTTAAAACTCCGCAATACGGCGTCGTAAAGCGAAAAGGGAAAACTTGAGTTTTGCCTTTTCGCTCTTGGAGAATCAGATAAAATCTGATTCTCTGTGAAAATTCAAACTTCAGTTACATATAATGCTATGTGAAAATTAAATTGCATTATCACAGAAGATTTGCCTAAGCAAATCTTCCATAGAGGCAAAGTCATGGCTTTGCCTCTTCGCTCTTGGAGAATCAGATAAAATCTGATTCTCTGTGAAAATTCAAATTTCAGTTACATATCATTATAAACTGGAACATTCTGTAAAATGCTCTATGAGTTTTTTCACACACCCTTGGGTTGTTAACTTGTCGCAATCGAGTTTAATATCAAAGCATTTTTCGTAAAGGGGATGTCTTTCATCATATAAATCTTTCAAGCTTTGATTCGCTCTCATAACAATTCCACGCGTATGAATATTATTGATTCGATTTACAAGACTTGGGTAAGAAATTTTTAGATATACCACAATGCTGGTTGCTTTTAGGTGATTGATCCCATTCGTTGAAAATATTGAACTTCCACCCGTTGCAATAACTGTATTTGCGCAATTCAAGTCTATCAAGACATCGTTTTCTATCTCTAAAAATCTATCCAGGCCATCCTCATCAATAATTTTTTGTAAAGTCTTTCCAGCATTTTTTTGAATAATCAAATCAGTATCAATAAAATTCATACAAAGATATTTTGCCAGGATGACTCCTACTGAACTTTTACCAGAACCTGGCATTCCGATAAGAACAATATTATTGAAAAGCATGAAAACACCCTCCACTTCAAAATAACACGAAAGAACTGCTATATAAATGTCTCAAGCATTTCTTAAATATAATAGAATTTCTTCTATTATATGAATTTATCAGCAAAAAAACAACAAAGCTATTTTTGACTATGTCGGTATCATGAATCGCTTGTGATATTGTCGGTCCAGGAACGGAAAAGTTCACCGAGCTACTTGTGGTACGCTGATATGCCGTAGTATAAGCCTTACTGTACCTTCTCAAGTTCTTTGACAATTTGAATCGTCTTCAAAATCCATGTAAGCGCACCATCAAATCGATATCCTTTGAACCCAGACTCTTCCAATATAGCTGAGATATCATCTTTCGAAATATCAAGATTAATAAGCCCTTTAAGTCCTCCGCGTTCCTTTGCAATTTCGATAACATAATCATAATAGGTGCCGGAATAGCCGAAACTGGTCGCGAAGTCTGCCGGGTTGGCTACTGATTGCGCAACCATTTCCTCCGTTTCTTCGTAAAACAGACTGCGACCATTGTCGTAAAGAGGATAAAAAATTTCTTTTTCGCCACTCATTTTTATTGCAATGTTAGAAAGATGACGGTCGTCCTGACGAGTAATGAAGTCAAGTAAAATCATCCGTGCGATATCATCTTTGTACTGTGGGCGAACGGTAATCAGGTTCTGATATTCGTTGTCAGAACGTGCGCCGTCAAACAAGCGACGGAAATGCACAATGTATTCTTTCGAAAAATCATATAGGAAATATGAAAAAACAGTATCTTTGTCAATCCTATAGGCAGGGCAACAGGGAACTCCTAATTTTTGCGCAAGCAAATATACAGCCACTTCTGATTCTACATCGGTGGACAGAGGACTGATTCGCTGTTTATAGATGCCATAATGTCCGTCATGAACGCCATAACGCTTAATGTTGTATCCTTCAGGCGTGTCGACGCTGTCACCTGCAAGATCGATTTTTTGATGAAAAACCGAATCAAAGACAATGGTGATAGCCGTATCAAGCTTCTCATATTCATTGTTTGCAATCCACAGCAAATCCTTAGGATGAATGCCTCTGGTAATTTCGGCAATGCGGAAAACATCGTAATGAGAAAGCCCACAGCGGAATAGCAATTTTTCGATATCACGGCGGTCGCGGCTTACAACACGTTCGGATAAAAACTCCGAAAACTGTTCAGGCGTCCACATCTTCGCACCACCAACATATAGAGAAACAACTTCGTTGTAGTCTGGTTTTGTAAAAGTGACCGTATTCATGTTGTCAATAGTTCCGATAACATCGTTATCCCATTTGAGAAAACGCACGGCAGAAGCAGTTACTTTCTTCTCGCGACCGTCAGCAGGTTTATCGGCATTATCCGGTATTTTATAAGATTTTCCATCCTTAACCGCTCCAGAGATTTTTCCTTCACGGCAAAGAACTCGTACGCGGCGGTCCGAAATATTCCATTTTTCTGCCGCTAATTGCGCAGTTATGTATTCATTTTTCATATCGCTCACCTCACAAAAACAGTATAGTACTCATTCGGAATAATGTCAATTCATATTATTCCGAACTATTTGAAATTTATACAACAAAAAGCATTTTTTGAAGATTCATACAAAAAGCATTGTTTGACGCTTTATACTTGTTAAATCCAAGTTTTGTTATTATAATAGGGAAGTGCCAATTAACAACACGAGGAGAATTAAAATGCGTATAAGTAAAATGTTCATGCCCACACAAAGGGAAGTGCCTGCAGAAGCAGAGATCATAAGTCATCAGCTGATGTTGAGAGCAGGTTTGATGCGTAAAATCGCTTCAGGAGTTTACTCATTTCTGCCATTGGGATATCGTACATTTCGCAAGGTCGAGCAGATAGTAAGGGAAGAGATGGACAGGGCAGGAGCTCAGGAGCTAATCATGCCGGCCATTCTGCCTGCCGAGATATATATGGAGTCGGGGAGATGGGATGTATTCGGACCTGAGATGTTCAGGTTGAAAGATAGGAGCAATAGAGAGTTCTGTCTTGGACCGACACACGAGGAGCCTTTTACCGAGACAGTTAGAAACGAAATACAGTCATACAGGGCGCTTCCAGTCACTTTATATCAGATACAGCACAAATACCGTGATGAGAAACGCCCGCGTTTCGGAGTAATGAGAAGCCGCGAATTTGTAATGAAGGATGCCTATAGCTTCGACAGAGACGATGCCGGACTGGATATCTCATACAAGGCAATGGCGAAGGCTTATTGCAGGATTTTTGACAGATGCGGACTGGATTACATAGTTGTTGATGCAGATAGCGGTGCGATGGGTGGATCAGGTTCACAGGAGTACATGGTTAAGTCAAGCGTCGGAGAGGCAGGAATTGCTTTTTGCAACAGCTGCGGATATGCTGCGAACGATGAGAAAGCACCTTGTGTTACCCCTGTTAACGATTCGAAATCCGAAATGCTTCCTACAGAGAAAATCCATACACCGGATGTGAAGACAATAGAAGAACTTATGAATTTCCTTGGTCTTGCTCCTGAGATGTTTGCCAAGACCCTAGTCTATTCCGCTGATGGAAAGATTGTTGTGGCAATGGTTCGCGGAGACCGTCAGATTAACGAGACAAAACTAACCAATATTCTTGGTTGCATCGAATTAACACTTGCCAGCGCAAGAGACGTCGAGGAAATAACAGGCGCAGCGGTTGGATTTGCAGGACCTATAGGACTTAAGAAGGATGTTACTGTAATCTGTGATTCGGAAGTCGCTCAAATGACCAACATGGTTGTCGGAGCCAATGAGACCGGATACCATACGAAAAATGTCAATTTAGGACGTGACTTCACACCGTCTAAAATTGTTGATATCCGTACGATCGAACAGGGAGATGCATGTCCTTCGTGCGGCACCCCGGTTGAACTGTGCCGTGGCATAGAGGTCGGACATATTTTCAAGCTTGGAACCAAATATTCGAAATCCCTGGGATGCAATTTTATCGACGAAAACGGCAAAGAGAATCCAATGATCATGGGATGCTACGGCATAGGAATCAACAGAACCATGGCGGCCGTTATCGAACAGAATTATGATGAGAACGGCATTATATGGCCGTTGTCTGTAGCACCTTATGCCGCAGTGGTAGTTCCGGTAGCAATTAATGACGAGACACAGATGAAAGTGGCTGAAGAGATCTATGAGCAGCTACTAAGCGCAGGTGTGGAAGTTCTAATCGACGACAGGGACGAGAGAGGCGGTGTCAAGTTCAAGGACAGCGACCTAATCGGAATTCCGATGAGAATCACCGTTGGACGCAAGGTCAAAGAAGGCATTGTAGAATTCAAGGACAGGAAAAGCGGAGAAACCCTCGAACTGACTCCAGAGGATGCAATTGCAAAAGTACTGGGCGGTAAAAAATAAAAAATTGATAAATAATAAAAATAAATAATAAAAGTAAATAAAAAATATTATTAAACATAAAATAATACGAATAAGACTATAAATTTATTATATATCTTACTACAATAAAGCCTTGTAAGTTTTGTAGGATAAAATAGAACCCAGATTCTACGCCGACAATATATAAATCATGCTCAAAGCCTTGTTATATAAGTATTTCTTCCAAACAAGGCACACCACCCAATGGGTGAAAAAAAATCAAAATATAAACAAAGAAATGCTAAAAACAATTGAAAGGAACAATAATGTGTGATATATATATGGTAAACAACTTGAATATTAACAAAATGCTGATTTTGGGAACTACAAAGCTGTAAACGTGGAATTTGGGTAATAGTAATAATTAAACAATATTGGAAAAGGCGCGGTTCCCCTGTTTTGAAGAATAGTGGAGCATATTGAGAGGGTTGTGTAATATCATGAAAAAACGTTATTTATCTTGTCTGCTTGTTTTTTTGATCATTTTCAGCCTATTTTCATTCTCATACACATCCACGGACTCGTTTGAAATCGAGGAATTACCTCCTGCGGAAAATGCAGTCGCACTATCGGAAGTCCCCAACAATATCAAAAGCCTCATATCCGACCAAACGGCAGATAAAGTGTTTTTGGTTTCCGATTCTGGTGACGAGGCGGAAATGTTTACCTTGCGCACCGAAAATTCCAAAACGGGTGAAGGAACATTAACCATGCATTCGGTTCCCGTAAAATACATAGACAGTACGGGTAAGATGAAATTTATTGATACCTCGATGAAACCTATCACTACGGTAGAAAGTGCTAAGAGTGGCTTCATTTATCGTAATTCCGCAAACAGTTTTTCCGTCGAGTTCAGTAATACCGCGTCAAGGGGAATTAACTTCAACAACGCATTCACTTTTGAAGCAGATTCGGATAACGCCGGAAGCAGATCTGGCGAAGCTCAGATCGAAAAGGGTGCGGGAAAGATCACTTATCCCAGCGTATTCGGCTCCGGCACAAGGGTTGAGTACATAAACACTGAAAATGGGATCAAGGAAAACATAATCCTCGACAAGTACACTGGGCAGAACCGCTTTGTTTTTATTTTTCGTTCGGATACCCATGTTCCCACCCTCACCGAAAACGGGATGAATATACTGGTAGCGGACAAAAACGACCCTAAAAAAATTGAATACCGCTTTTTGAGCCTGTATGCATATGATTCATATGACCCGGCCAATAAAGCCGAGCGGCGGGATTCGGATTTCCGCCACCTGAACGAGGATCTGTTTTATGAGTTGACAGACAACGATGACGGAGCATATACTATAACCGTAGTGGTGCCGGAGGATTATCTCACCCATCCAGAAACGGTATACCCTGTAACAATAGATCCGTCCGTAACTCTGGTAAGTAATAATAGCAATGCACAGGACACCTTTGTTAGTGCCGCAACTCCTAATACGCAAAATAACAGCGGGCTTGATTATATTCGTTTCGGCAAAGTGAACGGTTATAAGAATTTCGGCTACCACCGTTTCACCCTTCTACCCACTATCCCCACGGGAGCGAACATTACGTCCGCATATCTAAAGTTCACTTTCCGTTCCGGACAAACAACCCCCACAGCGTCATCGGGAATATCAATGTGGACGCTCCAAGTTACCAATCATCAATGGTATGAATCTACCATCACATGGAATAACCAGCCATACGGAAGTCCAGGTCCAATCACCCCGATCACATATAACGGCAGTTATCTAGATTACTTTTACGCCAATATTACAAACATGGTGCAAGCATGGTACAGTGGTTCTCCTAATTATGGTATTGATTTCACCTATAGTAATGAGGACCACAATGATTATAATAGCGTGGTATCTTCCGAAGGAGAGTCTGTGCGTGCGCCCGCTTTAACAATAACATACACAACATATGGAGAAACAAGCGGTATAACAAGTGGGCAAACATATTTTATAAAAAATGTGTATTCTGGAAAGTATCTCGACGCAGAGCAGAGTTTAAATAGTAACGTTATACAGTACAATTATCATGGAAATTCCAACCAACAATGGAGAGTTGTTTATCAAGGCAGTGGACTGTATAAGTTATATAATCATTATTCATTTTATAGTAACAGCAGATATTGTTTAGATTTGGTGGGGTTATCTGATAATAATATTGATTTGTGGTATGATTCATCTTCAGATTACGTCCTTTTCAATATATTATCCAACGGAGACGGGACTTATCGCATACAAAATTATTGGCCCAGAAGTAATGCGGTTCTTACGGTAGCGAACGCATCATCCCCATCTAACGTTTATAACAGTTCGTGGAATGCAGATTCAAAACAGAAATGGGTATTTGAAACAAGAACATCTAAAGCGGTTACTACTCATTCGGGCACACTTACAGTTGGAATGTCGGCAGATAATTACGGAAGTTCATCAAGCAATATAACATGTGCATATGGATTTAGAGTTAGCACACACACCGCAAACGGGTTTTGGAGTGGGTTGTCTCCAAATTTAAATATTGATTTAAGTTTTTATAACTTTAATTATGGTAGCAGTCATAGTTATACATGGGCCACAAAAAACGACTTTCTTTCAAAGCACAATTATAGTATTTCCTCGCCAAATATAGATAACGTTAATTTTATGCTTTTTGTTGGTCATGGCTTGGGCAAAAACCTGCACTTTTCTCATGGCCCTGCAGGGACTAATCATTCAAATGATATCAACAGTCACTCAGCAGCCGATTTAAATTTCAGTTTATCGGAAGCCAATTTTGGCTATGGGAATGCTGTCACAAAATGGGTCTTATTATATACCTGTAATTTTATTAATGAATCATCTTTAGCTAATGTTAGGACTATGATGAAAGGTTGCAATATCGTTATGGGTTATGATGGGCAATCATATCTGAACGAGCCGCAAGGTACTCAAATTGGAACTAATTTGCGAGTAGGTAAAACTATTATCAACTCCTTTTTTAGCACAGGGAATCTTCATATGCAATATGGAGGTTTTGCGACAATAGCAAGAGCTGTGTATATTAATGATGCTTACGGAGATACAATAAATACACACCTTCAATATGCTGGGACTCATATCACTGAA
The DNA here is from genome assembly GCA_964652975.1 of uncultured Oscillospiraceae bacterium. Lineage (GTDB taxonomy): Bacteria > Bacillota > Clostridia > Saccharofermentanales > UBA5734 > CAZZCN01. The sequence goes on from CAZZCN010000048.1 coordinate 21,099, forward strand.
GATGTAAGGATGACATATTCAAGCTGGAGTTAACCAACAGTAAATTGAGGAGGAGCAAAATGAAACAAACATTCTGGATATTAATTGTACTATTACTTTCCGTTACACTATTTGCTTGTTCACAAGATTCGGCAGGAAGTTCAAAATCTAACGAAGAGATAAGTGTTTCATATCCTGCCTTCTCTTATCCTGCATCTGAAGAGCCGTTTCTTAGAGGTGATATTTCTTTTGACATCGCTTTTACTCAGACCTCAAAACTTGAAGAGTCAGTTAAAATATATCGTGCAAAAGATTTAACTTTAGACGATGCTTATAAAAGAAGAATTTTAGGCGCTTTCGGATTTCAAAATTACAGTAACAATGTTGAAGAAACAAACGTTACAAATTATAACATGGACAATAAACAGATCTCGATTTATCCGAATGGTGTTTTTACCTTTGAAACCGCATATGAAACAGATCGGAAGGAATTTCCTTTTAATATAAAAGATGAGGATGTCGGACAAAATGCACAAAAGTTTCTGGAATCATGTGGGCTGATGCCGTCTGGTTTTGTTCTAACAAATAAATTTGGGGAGCAAGGGGTTACGTACGAAGTAAATGGCACAGAACAAACAGTCGTTACGGCAAAAGGCGCTTGGTTTCAAAGAATAATCGACGGGATTGAGGTGGTCGGAACTTCAAAAATACTTGTAATGCTTAACCCAGACGGAATTTGTTCGGTTACCTCGGCTTACAGTGAACTTGGAGAGGCTACAGAGATAAATTTGATCGGCATGGAGGAAGCCGTTGAACGCGCGAAAACAATTGATTCCCTGTTAAACTGGGAACTTAATAAATTAGAAGGAAGTGAAACAAAAGCAGTTGTAAACCAAGTCAAGATCGTGTATTATGATGACCCGCTGGATGAAAGTGCAACGCATGTACAACCATGTTATTATTTTGAGGGAACGGCTAGGGATGAATTAAATAATGAAACAAATTTTTCGATTCTTGTTCCAGCTCTGGAGAAAGAAAAATATCTAAATAAAAATCCACGCTGACAATAAGATTTTATACTGCCATTGCTCTTATGTTTTAGAAACACATCGTAAACCACACCCACCTTCCCTGACCGAATTTCCGTAATGATACATTTCTTCGGTAGAAAATTAGTGTATAATGCTCTGCCATAAATATATTATAATTCTATAAGCGAATATTCAGAGCTCTAAATTGTACAACAAGTTGTTGCACAAACTTGGCATATAATGCAGGTAGAAATACTATAGTTTGATAAAATTGTACTAAATAAATCAGATTTGTGGTTTTTGTTTTTGGAGGAAGTTTGAAAATTAAAATTTTAAAACAAGGAGTTTTGTTCTTTTGCACCATATAAGAGGTGCAAATTCGTACAGCTGAATCTATCGCAATAAGAAAATTCAGCTGTACAAACCGAAATAACATCCCAATAATTTTAAAGGTGGTAATAATTATGTTTTCAATAGGAATTGATTTAGGTGGGACGAACATAGCAGCCGGAGTTGTTGACGAAAAGGGCAATATTATTGCAAAAGCGAGTATTCCGACACAGGCACAGAGGCATTATACCGAAATAATCGCCGACATGGCAAAAGTGGCAATGATGGCATGCGAAAAAGCAGAAGTTGACATATCAAAAGCCAGTGGTATAGGCATAGGCTCCCCTGGAACCGTTGACTCAAAAAACGGTGTCCTGGTATATACAAACAACATCAATTTTGAGAACGTTCCGATGAGAGATGAACTTCAAAAGCACATTAAACTTCCTGTATATATAAGTAATGATGCAAACTGTGCAGCGCTTGGAGAGACGGCTCAGACCGGTGCTGCCAAAGGGTACAGAAATGTGATATTAATAACATTAGGTACCGGAGTAGGCGGCGGCATAATAATCGACGGCAGAATTTACGAGGGCAATTACAGCGCCGGTGCAGAGCTTGGGCACACTCTGATGGTATTGGATGGCGAACCCTGCACCTGTGGCAGAAACGGCTGCTGGGAGAGTTATGCATCCGCAACGGCGTTGATCAGACAGACAGCACGAGCTATAGAAAAAGACAAAAACACCATCATGTGGGACATGATTGAGCATGACCTCGAAAAGGTCAGCGGAAGAACAGCATTCGATGCATCCAGAAAAGGCGACAAGCTTGGACTGGAGATCGTAAAGGAATACATCAAGTATCTCTCCGAAGGATTAATCGACATGATTAATATTTTCCGCCCTGAGATTGTACTTATTGGCGGTGGCGTGTGCAACGAAGGCGAATACCTGTTTGAACCTGTTAGAGAATACACGAAAAAATACGTTTATGGCGGCACGAGAACACCAATGCCTCCTATAGAAAAAGCAAAACTCGGCAACGATGCCGGAATTATCGGGGCAGCAATGCTTGTAAGGGAAGGTTAGATTTTATGAACGAAAACAACAAATACCCCATTCTTATGATACCTGCATTCAAGGACTATCTCTGGGGTGGCAACAGGCTTATAAAGGAATGGGGAAAGCCATCTCCATACGATATTGCAGCAGAAAGCTGGGAACTGTCCGCACATAAGAATGGACAAAGTACCGGAGGCAATGGCTTACTTGCAGGCAAAACACTGGGAGAAATAGTAGATTATTATGGCAAGGACTGTCTTGGCACCAATAACGCGCAGGCGGATCGTTTTCCCGTACTGATAAAACTCATTGACTCCAAGCAGCGTCTTTCGATCCAGGTACATCCGGATGACACATACGCTCTTGCAAATGAAGGCGACTACGGCAAGACGGAAATGTGGTATATTGCTGAGGCCCAGGAGGGCAGCTACATTCTTTGTGGCTTCAAAAAAGATATCACCGCCGAGGAATACGCGAAGGCCATCGAAGACAACACTATCACAGATTATCTTAATAAAGTTCCTGTGAAGAAAGGTGATGTGTTTTTTATATCACCGGGAACAGTTCATGCAATCTGTGAAGGTACAATCATAGCGGAGATACAGCAGAATTCCGATGTTACATACCGAGTTTACGACTATAACCGGGTCGGCGCCGACGGGAAGACCAGACCGCTGCATATCAGCAAGGCTATAGATGTGTCACGCCTCACAAGTGATGAATACACAGGTAAACCCGAAGGCGAAAAGATTTCAGAACCGGGTTACGACAGCACGTTGCTTATCAAATGCAATTATTTCACAGTTACCGAATATGATATTCATGATGTGTGTGATATCACGGCCGGCGGTAATTCATTCCAGAGTCTGCTATTCCTGGAAGGCGAAGGAGATATCGCTTATAAGGATGGAGAAGTCCCGTTTAAAAGAGGCGATACGTTTTTTATACCTGCTGACATGGGCGAATATTCAATACATGGTAAGACAAAGGTTCTGTTAACTATAAAATAGACTGAATACAGCAGATTTATATCACAATAAATGCTAGGGTTATTTTTAAAATGGATAATGGATTCAATCTAGCTAGTTTACAGAATTAATACCCTGAAACATTTGTTTTATATGTATAGTGTCTGTTATATTTTTATTGTTGCAAAATTTGCCTTGATTTAAAGTCCGTTAGGCATTTATTTTGAAAGGTCATTTTATGTTAACTTCTATTAGCATAAAATGACTTTTTATTTTTGCCTGCAAATACTTGATTGACTTTGATTGTCACCGTAAATTATAATCTTAAGCAGTGTCGTTAAGACTACAGACTACTGATATTTCCAATCATTTTAAAGTCGATACAGTAAAAATACAAATGATACCTTATCTGATATTTTATTTGGTTGATATTATTGTCTGCAATGTTTTTTTGGTACTGGTATTAAATAAATATTATAAGGGAGAGCAAATTATGAGCGAATCTAATCAGGTAAAGACAACCAATCGCTGGATTCCGGTAATCGCATGCGTAGTGATTCAGTTGTGTCTCGGAACGGCTTATATCTGGTCGGTTTTCCAGACCGGTATTGCCAAAGTGCTGTTTGCTGGAGATAACGCAGCCGCAGCGTTGACATTTTCATTGTTGTTAGGCGTATTGACATTCGGTAGCACAATAGGAGGAAGACTCCAGGACAAGAAATCTCCAAGACCTGTTGTTATGGTCGGTGGAATAATCCTTGGTCTAGGATTCATACTCGCATCTTTTACCACAGCCCAATATCCGTGGATGTTGTGGGTGACTTACGGTGTTCTTGGCGGATTTGGAATGGGTATGATCTACTCTACATTGATTGCCACATGCCAGAAATGGTTCCCTGACAAAAGAGGGCTTATCACAGGAATAATCGTTTCAGCTCTTGGCTTCGGCGGTGTTATTTTTACCCCGATTGCCCGTAAGCTTATCGTTTACTTCAAACCCGACGGAGAACTCAAGACATTCTTTTGGCTTGGAGTGATTTTTGTCGTTGTAACCTTTATCGGTTCGCTATTTGTCAAGAATCCCCCCGCAGGATATTCACCAAACGGTTATGTTGCTCCTGCTATCAACAAACATAATATAATCCATCAGGATTTCACACCAAGCGCAATGCTTAAGACACCTCAGTTCTACCTTGTTACTATCACTTTACTGCTTGCATGCATGGCTGGTCTGATGATGATAGGCTTTGCATCACCGATAGCAGTTGCAAAGGGGCTTACAGTGGAAGTTGCAGCTGTCGGAGTCATGATCATTGCGATTTTCAATTCACTGGGAAGACTCTTCTGGGGTTTCATCTCAGACAAGCTTGGCAGAAAGAACACAATCCTTTTACTTCTTGCAGTAACAGCGATAAGCATTTTATTTGTTAGCTATGTCCCTGGAATTTTGATTTTCGTACTTATCGGTATAATCGGATTCGTATATGGCGGATTCCTTGGAGTATTTCCAGCTCTTACAGCGGATTTCTTTGGCTCAAAAAACATGGGAGTGAACTACGGTATTGTACTATTAGGATTCGGCGTTGGAGCAATCGTTTCATCATACATTGCAGGATATTACAAGAACCTTGCAAATGTTGTTGTTGATGGAGTCAAGACAGTCGTTCTTTCCAATATGCAGCCTGCCTTCATAATCGCCTCATTGGCAGCTGTTGTCGGTATCGTTTTGATGCTGTTTTTGAAGCCACCCGCAGAGA
>CAZZCN010000049.1:0-24414 GCA_964652975.1 uncultured Oscillospiraceae bacterium
TACTTACATTGGTATTGGTATTGGTATTGGGGTTTTTACTGGTGATGGAGTTTCTATATCCTTGTGAACTGTAATTATTGATATTGATATCGTTGCTGATATTGCTGTTGCAATCGCTATCGCTATTGCTATTGCTATTGTTATTGCTGTTGCTGTTGCTGTTGCTGTTGCTATTGCTTTTGCTGTTGCAATCGCAATCGCTATCGCTGTTGCTGTTGCTGTTGGAACCTGTCTCCTTACTTATATTAAGCGCTGTATAACCGTACAAAATCTCTCCGCCCTTAGCAGTTATCGCCTTGGTAAGAGCGGTGACAAGCGTGCCGAATCCGCCGTCCATATAGCCGAGTAATTCTTTGCGTGATGATTTGCCGCGTGAATTGCCGCGCAATTTGAATTTGTTCCAGATCCAGACAGCGGAAATGTTATCTGCATCATAATCAAATTTCGAACGAAGCAATGGATTCCAGAATTTTTCGTATGACCTGGCACCGCTTGACTTTACAAGCCACTCTTTGGCTGTCTTTGTCTCCAGATCACGGAAATCGGATGCTTTACGAGCCTTGACAACCGCTGCGCCTGTTCGGATTCTGTCCCAAAGTGGAATTGCGTCAAACTTAAGCAAGTCTACAGGGGAGGAAAAGGGATAAGTTTTATTGTCGATGTATATCGCGTCTTTTGATTCAAGCCATTTAATCTGGTCGTCAATCCCTAGACTTTTCGACAGCTCTTGGATATATGTATCTGAAGTGAAAATATGATGATAAATATGTTCGATTTTCTCCCAACCCATTGAAAATGACGAGACCATGCCGCCCGGTATCATTGCGCACTCAAGCACAGTGACATCATAGCCTTCGGAAAGAAGACGATAGGCAGTCACCAGACCCGTAATACCTGCTCCAATTATGCAGACCTTTTTTCTCACTCGAACACCGATTGATTCATTTTTACCTCTGCTATCATTGATAAATTACACTCATTTTGCACTACAAAAATTAATATTGCCACTTCTATTAATAATATAAAAAAACATAAACTCCAAATGATATATCTCAACTGAGAATTATTCAAAGGAATTTATTTAATTAATTTGCACTCCATATAATATCTTTTCTCAAAAGCCTCGCCCATGGAAAAAGTCTTGCGAGGCAATGCGCCGTCTCTGGCTATGGTGTCAAAAAATGTTTCCTTTGGTAACGGTGGCAAAAGCATGCCGATATTCTTGCGGGAAAGTTCAAAAGTTGCATCATCACCGTGTATATAATCAACGCGCGTATCCGGATTGGCGGAAATATAGGCATCGATAAGCTGCTGCATTACATCGGCTGCAAGCTTGCCCGGTGTGCTTGTAAAAGTAAAAACAACCGCCGATTCGTTGCTGAAAACGGCAATAGGCAGGACTGAGTCGTCTATGGTCTGCGCCATAAGAACCGCATTCTCCAAAGACATCTTATCACTTATCTGGATTCCGAAATCCGGCATGAGCCTTGGCGCCTGCATAATAAAGCCGTCAAATGATGTATTGAACAAAACCCTGTGTATAGGCTCGAAATTAAGCCCTGAATCGTAAATGTTAATGAGCTCCACCAGTGCAAAACGGGCAGGGTGATTAGGGAGTAAATTAGATTCATCAGACTCAGTAACATAACTAGGTTGCACACTTGAAGAATTTAAGTTTTCGGGAATCTTGGTTATGTTTGCGCCTTTTGTATCAGTTACTTCTTTTGTGTCCTTTATGTCCTTTGTGTCTATTGTCTCAGAGAGCAACTTCGTTTTTATGATTTCCCAATGAGTCTTGGCAGTGGCAAGCGAATGATTACCGTCTCCTACTGCAAATAAAAGACCGTGTTCGCTCAAGGAGTTCAGATTAGATAATGCAGACAGGATGTTCTTCATTGAATCAGAATCTTTTGGTATGCGAAAGCCTTTGACATGTCCCCCGCCCTCAGGCAGGTCGATATCGTATAGAACTTCGAAGTCGCCAGCGGCGGCTTGTCTGGACAATGGTTCGATAACCGATTCGGCTGGGTCATCGACCAAAAGCTGAACATGCGGTATCTCAAGGATGGCGTCCTTTCTTATCTGCATGCGTGGAGGTATCCTTTCAAGAACGGTACCCTCAGTGGCACGGATAAGATTGTTGCTGCCGGATTTAAAGTCATATTTCTCAAGGTCAATTGCAAAAACAAGTCCTTTGCGAGAAGCAACCAGAGGTGTACTGCGGTCGATAAAGACCATGCATTCTCCGATACTTTTCAGCACTTTGCCATCTATATAGCTTGCCATGTTATCGTTTATCGACTTGATGCGCGAAGGCAGTGGAATATCACCCGGATGCTCCAGATAAATCTCGGGCAAAATGATGTGATATGCAGAAGCCTTGGACTGGACCCGGCTTTCTACAGCCTCCCAGTAATCCGGCTGGGACGTGAACTGGTCACAGGCGATTACGGGCCAGCTATCAAGATGACCTGGGGCGGGTAGAAATATCTCGGGGGCTATTACACAAGAGTCTATGATGGATTTATTGTTCACGCTACCTCCTTATTATTGCATGTCGCAATTGTTCTGTCAAAAAATACACATTCAAACATGATATTAACATGTAAGAAAAATCAAAAAAGCAACTTCAAATCCATAAATGTACATTAATGCAACCTATAATTATAAATGCATAATATTACAAAAATCATTTATATAAATGCAAATGTATCAAAGAATTTATTCTTTGATACTATGCTGTCAAATGATTTTTCAAATGCATGAAAGAATTTATTCTTTCATGCTATGCTGGCAAGCAGTTTTTCAATAGTGTAAAAGAATTCATTCTTTTACACTTTGATATTTTATCACAAAACCACCTCAATTGCACTCAAGAAATTAGAGCTGAAAAAAATGAAAAAAACAAAGTGTAATATGGTATGATATTGCTATATAACTTATAAAACAACAACTAGATAATTTAGGAGAAGAAAATGAAATATAAGGAAATCCAATCAACAAGACACTTGACCGAGAAGACACAACATACCGCGATAAAAAGGACAGTCAGACCACGTCTGCAAACCTGGATAGCCATTATGACCCATATCACTCGGTTCATTGCTGTTGGTATGTCATTGTCAATCATGGCATTGGCGGCAACATCGTGCAGCACCGGAACCTCTAATAGCAATATAACATCATCAACATCAAACTCAGGCGATATATCAGGGGCTATATCAGGCGTAATTTCAGGTGCGGTTTCACAGGCAGGTTCTTCTGACAAAGTATCTCCGGCTCCAACTGCTGCGCCCACAGTAGACCCCGATGCCAAATACGTTGCACTTACTTTTGATGATGGACCATGTCTGGACAAGACTGAGAGACTGCTTTCGATTTTAAAGGAGAAAAATGCAAAGGCGACATTTTTTGTCCTGGGAAAAAACGCTGCGACCTACCCGGATATTATACGTAATATTGACACGCAAGGACATGAGATAGGCAACCATTCATACGACCATACTCTTCTTACAAAGTCCGGCATTGCAATTACTACTATTGAAACCCAGCTTGACAAGACGAATGAGATAATTAAAGGGCTTACCGGCAAGACACCGATAAGCTTCAGACCTCCCAACGGTTCATACAATACAGCAGTAATAGAAACCGCAAAGGTAAGAGGCATGTCGCTCTACAACTGGTCATTCCAGAGCTGCCCGGAAGACTGGAAGAACAAGGACCCGAAAGTCATTTCAAAGATAGTAGTTGACAATGCCAAAAACGGGCATATTGTCCTGCTGCACGATTTGCACGATTATACAATCGACGCCGTTCCGGCAATAATTGACGGTTTAAGAGCGAAGGGATTTGAATTTGTTACTGTCAGCGAGCTTGTCGCCAAGGGACCGGACAAGTTGCCAATCCCGGGCAAGGTTTATTTTTACTATAACACTCCCACTAAGAAATAATAATTTAGGATTAGTACTAAGTTAATAGTAAAATAAATTGATACGGAGCAGAAAACATTTATAAAAATAAAAGCTAGAAACTGATTCGAAAATTCGCAAATGGATAATAAAAAGAGTGATTACTATTAATACGATTCTAGTACTCACTCTTATTTTTATATTTCTATTCTATTCTATTCCGTCCAATTTTCTAAGTTCCTAATCACATTTTACTACAAGCCAATGACAAATCCGTTATTAGCATTTACTTCGCAGTGATAACGGTTGTTGGCTTGGGTGTCGGAGTGGGGTTGGACAGGTCAAAAACGGACTGAAAGCTGCCGTTTACATATTTGCACACGTACAGGCCTTCTTTGGCGTAAATCTTTACAACAAGCTTTTGAGATGCCTTTTCGGCTGAGACGGAATACGCTTTTGCGTAAATGTCCTGATAAGCAGCATATGTCTCTTTTGCCTTGTCTTCGCTTAAGGTGTCCTTTGTGGCCACCAGAAACTCTCTGTTGTCAGAAAATTTATAAGCATGAGATGATATTGCAAATGGCATTGCCTTTGTAATCTGTGTATCAAAAGATGTCCTATGGCTGTTCCTTGTGAGTAACATAGGTATAAGGATGCTTGCAATTATCGCAATCACTGCAAGAACCGAAGCAAGCATGACAAGCTTTGTCTTCATTGGAAGAGGCTCTATGACTGTGACTTCTCGCGTGGTGGGAACTTCCGGAGCGTTTGATTTTGCCTTGGATGAGGGTCCCTTGGTCTTTTGCATTTCCTTCTTGAGCTTTGCTTCCTCCTTGGCCTTTTCCTGCGCCGATGCCTGCAAAGCAATTCTTGTATCTGGATCGGCCTTAAGCTCGATAGCCTTTGCCGTGCTTACTTCAGTGCCGCAAAAAATACATTTGCCTGTATCCTTGCTGTCGTCTAGCTGTATCAGTGATCCGCATTGCGTACAAAACGCCTCGTTTTTTGCCATTGTCATATCCCTTTCAAATCCTTGGAATCTTTTTCTTTTAGAAGTATATCACAAAATCATCCCTAAACAAAGTCCTTGATTAATGAAAAAATCCAGCAAAAAATTTAGTCCAAAAATATCCGTTACTGTTCAAACACAAACCTAGAACACAATAATTACTTTAGTACAAAAATATCCGCTAATGTTCAAACACAAACCTAGAACACAATAATTGCTGTACTTTAAAAAAACATTCCGCAAAACATTGAAAAATATTATAAGACACTGACAATCACTAATACGGCATTGCTTTTTGCGAGAATATTATGATAGAATACTCGGTAAATGCGATTGAAGGGATTAAGATATGATTTACGATATTGCTATCATTGGAGCTGGTGTAATTGGCTCGTTGACAGCAAGAGCACTTTCAAAATACGATGTAAATATTTGTCTGATTGAAGCAGCGAATGATGTTTGCGCAGGCTCGTCAAAGGCTAATAGTGGTATTGTCCATGCCGGGTTTGATGCTTTACCAGGAAGCCTTAAAGCAAAATATAATGTAAAAGGCGCGCATTTGATGAGCGATTTATGCAATGATCTTTCTGTCAAATGCATTATAAACGGATCTCTTGTGTTAGCATTTAGTGAAGATGATATCAACACACTCGAAAAGTTGAAGGATAGAGGAAATTCTAACGGTATAACCAATTTGACAATAATTGACAAAGCAGCACTTCATGAGTTAGAGCCAAACATATCAGAGTCAGCTGTTGCTGCGCTATATTCCCCGACATCCGGCATTGTCTGTCCATACACGCTCACAATAGCGGCTGCTGAAAGTGCTGTTAATAACGGTGTGACGCTTTATCTTGACAGTGAGGTAACAGGTGCAGCATGGACAAATGAATATTGGGAAATCAATGCGTCAGATCAAATTATCAAGGCAAAATATGTAGTTAATTCCGCGGGTGCCAATTCAGAAGCAATAGCTTTACTTTTTGGCGATCATAGTATTAAAATCCATTATCAAAAAGGTGAATATATTCTTTTTGATAAAACATACGGGTCTCTAGTGAATTCGGTAATTTTCCAACCCCCCACAGTCCACGGGAAGGGTGTATTGGTGACTCCTACAGCTGATGGCAACCTGCTTATAGGTCCTACGTCCCACAGTATAGAAATTGCAACAAGCACGGAAACGACAGCTGACGGGATGAATGAAATCATAAAGACTGCTGCGAAATCCGTACCGGATTTGCCACTCAAAGGTGTCCTGACTTCTTTTACAGGAATTAGAGCGTCGTCTGATACGGGTGATTTTATTGTTTCATTTTCACGCGAGGCAAATAATTTATTTAATATAGCAGGTATTGATTCTCCGGGACTTACAGCTTCTCCGGCTATAGCAGAGGATGTAGCGCAAATTTTATCAGGTCGTCTTAACGCCACGCTAAACCCCGATTTCAATCCTAAAAGAACCGTTTCAAATCCAATTGCTCAACGGAGCGCTGACGAGCGCATGGAAGCAGTGAACGAAAATCCATTGTGCGGGCACATTGTCTGCAGATGTGAAACCGTAAGTGAAGCAGAGATTATAGAAGCGATTAAAGGCAAAATTCCTGCTCATACCATTGACAGCATTAAGAGAAGAGTCCGTGCAGGAATGGGAAGATGCCAGGGTGGATTTTGCGGACCCAATGTCGCAAAAATCCTATCAAGAGAACTTGGTATACCTCTAAATGAAATACTAAAAGACAGCAAAGGCAGCGAAATATTAGAACGCAAAGTAAATTCAAATGAAATACTAAAAGACAGCAAGGGCAGCGAAATATTGGAAAGCAAAGAAAATTCAGGAGAATAAGTGTTTATAATGGATGGTAAAATGAAAACCGAACGCTCACTTGTTATCATAGGTGGCGGACCTGCCGGGCTTGCAGCAGCAATAGAGGCAAGGAAGCAAGGAATAAAGGATATTCTGCTTCTCGAAAGGGCCTCGCAGCTAGGTGGTATACTGCCCCAGTGCATACACGACGGATTCGGACTGAAGCTTTTCAAAAAGCAGTATACAGGTCCGCAATATGCTACTGTTTTCATTCGCGAACTAAAAGAACAAGAAATCGAATATGCTACAGACGCCATAGTCCTGGAGATAACGGCGGACAAAGAAATTCATTACATGACATGTAGCGGCTATCACTGTGTAACCGCAAAAGCGATAATACTTGCGATGGGTTGCAGAGAGCGCACAAGAGGCAATATTCTGATACCCGGAACCAGACCGGCAGGAATTATGACTGCCGGTACGGCACAACACTATATTAATATCATGGGGTATTTACCCGGTAAGAGGGTTGTGATTCTAGGATCTGGCGACATTGGATTGATCATGGCGAGAAGATTGACTTTAGAGGGTGCAAAAGTTTTAGCGGTGGTAGAGATAAAGCCTGCTCCCAGTGGCCTTCGCCGAAATGTCATACAGTGTCTGGAAGACTATGACATCCCGCTCTTTCTATCACATACAGTGACTGATATAAAAGGCAAAAACAGGGTCAGTGGTGTTACTGTATCGAAAGTTGATGATAATTGCTCACGAATAAGCGGTACAGATATGCATTTCGATTGTGATACGCTGCTTTTATCGGTAGGATTAATTCCTGAGAACGAATTGTCAAAGCAGGTATCCATAGAATTATCAAGCGATACCAACGGGCCGGTTGTATCCAATAATATGCAGACCAATATTGACGGATTTTTTGCCTGTGGCAATGTTTTAGATGTCCATGATCTGGTCGATTATGTTACAATGGGAGCAAGGTGTGCCGGAGCTGGTGCCGCTGAGTATATAAAAGATGGTCTGAATTCTATAACACCCATTAATGTAAAACCGCTAACAAACATAAGGTACGTCGTCCCACAAACCATATCCACAAGCACCTATAACAGCAATCTGGCATTTTGCTTTAGAACTACGGAATCTTTTAAGGACGTAAACATTGTTATTAGAAGAGATCATGAAATCATCAAAGAAATAAAAGGACAAAACATAACAGCCGGCGAGATGGAGCGAATTCCAATTTCACTGGAACTGTTTAATTTGATGCTCGGTGGCAAGGAGATCACCGTTGAGTTAAAGGAGGATTGTGTGAAAGAATAGAATTCTTTCACACAATTGAAAAACCAATGAAAAGCATAGAGTGAAAAATAAATGTTTCACTCCTGGAAAAACTGCTTGACAGTAATTAGTACTGTAAGACACCTGTGGTGTCACGCATTTTTTCATTACAAAATGCATAATACAATTTTAAGGAGATTACAGTGAGAAAAGCAAAAAATGTCATTTGCACAATCTGCCCTAAGGGCTGTGATGTCAAAATAGTTATGAATGACGACAAGGTTGAAATGCTGAGTGGATATGGCTGCGAAAAAGGCAAGGATTTTGCTATCAATGAGCTTATCAACCCGGTTCGAACATTAACAACGACAATAAGGATTCAAAGCGAAACAAAAGGGCTGCTGCCGGTTAGAACAGACAAGCCAATTCCATTTAGCATGATATTCGAAGTAATGAAAATTCTTAAAACATCGAAAGTCAAAGCTCCTGTTCTATCAGGCGATGTCATTATTGAAAATATTTTAGACACAAATTCAAATATTATCGCATGCGAAGACATAGCAAAATGATTTGCAGTATGAATTATTTTATTGTATAATCAGTTGTTTGTTTTAAAGAACAATCAACCACATTTGAAACTATCCTTTTTAATACTATACAATATTGTGAGAGAGTAAATAATGACGTTAAGAAACAGTATGATTCTGATTCCTACCTTGAATCCTGATGACAACCTTGTTGATTACATAGTAAGCCTGATTAGTAATGGTTTCAACTATATTGTTGTTGTAAATGATGGCAGTTTGGAATCAAAAGAATATATTTTTGATAAAATAAGAGCATATAACGAATGCAAGGTAATCGACCATGCTGTCAATCTTGGCAAAGGCAGGGCCCTTAAAAACGGCTTTAATCATTGCCTCAATTTCCATGGTAATGACGCAGGAATCAAACATGTAATAACAGTAGATTCAGATGGACAGCATATAGTTGAAGATGTTATCAGAGTTGATGAATTTTCAAATTCCCTTTCAGAAGAATCATTGGTACTGGGGTGTCGTGATTTTTCATTGACCAGTATTCCGTTTAAAAGCAAGAACGGCAATAAAATTACAAGGTCAATTTTCCGACTGCTTTATGGTACGAAAATATCAGACACACAAACAGGTCTTAGATCCATCCCTAAAAGCAAGCTTGATGAATATATGCGTCTGGCAGGTGAAGGATTCGAATACGAGACCAATATGTTGGTATATAATTCAATTAAAAAGTCACCTATCGAGGAAATAAGCATACAAACAGTTTATTATGACAATAATAGTCTCTCTCATTTCAATCCTGTCAATGATTCAATAGCAATTTATAAGATAATCATCAATTCGTTTCTGAAATTTGTTTTTGCCTCCCTAAGCTCTGCCATTATTGATTTAGGCGCATTTCAATTGATGATATTGTTATTATCAGGATTAGTTGGCAATCAGAGAATTCTAATTGCAACTATAATAGCCCGTTCGATATCTTCACTGTATAATTACACTGTCAACAGGAAAATTGTATTTAAGAACAAGAACAACATCAGAATAACAATAGTAAAGTATTATTTATTATGTATCATACTGATGCTACTCTCTGCTTTTACAGTATCATTTATTTATAAAAATTCAGGGCTCCCTGAAGCTATAATTAAAATGTTCGTAGATGCCTTTCTATTTTTAATTAGTTTCAAAATTCAACAGATATATATATTTGGAGTAACAAAGGGAGAAAGATTTGAATAGGGTGTTTTTATTAATAAAATTGCTGTTTTTCGTGATATCTACATATGGATATATACGTTTTCTAATAAATCGCACTGATATTAAAATTGAATTTGCCCCTGTGGTGGTTTTTTCGTGTCAAGGTATGGTTCTATTTATGGCAGGAATACTTAATTTAATGCGAGAAACAGTTGTTTTAATATTTGTAGCCGGTATACTGTTGGCGGCCTATTCGATATTTAAACGTGAAAAGCTAAATGTCTTGCTATCTGTAGGAATAATGTTTTTTTGTGCGATTTCCGCTTGTTTTTTAGTTATATTCAATGGCCAGAAATTTGTTGCTTATGATGATTTCAGCCATTGGGCGACAGTTGTTAAAACTATAATTATTAATAATCGGCTACCTAATTTTTTAGATTCAGTAATTGTTTTTCAGTCATATCCGCCGGGAGCTGCATGTTTTATTTACTATTTATGCAAAACTGTGACAAGTACAGAGAGCATTATGATGTTTGCGCAAAGCATTTTGATTTTCAGTGGTCTTATATCTATTTTTGGCGCTGTGAAGAAAAATAAGATTATTGGATTTGTAATAACTTCTGCTTTTGTAATATTTGCTCTATCATACGATCTTTTAATTAACAGACTTACCGTGGATCTTCTTTTAGTGGCACTGGGTATCGCATCGGTGGTAATAGCAAATGAATATCGTGAAAACATAAAGAAAGTGGTTTTGTTTATTACTCCGATATTATGTTTTTTGATGACGGTAAAGAACAGCGGGATATATTTCGTGGCTTTTACTTTACTGTTTATATTACTTGTGACCAAGCCCCGGAAATGGGCCGAATTTAAATATATTGCAATTTCTTTCATTGCACCAATTATGACAATACTGATATGGCAAAAGCATGTAAAACTTGTCTATCTCTCTGGCCTGGCTTCTAAACATTCAATGTCTAGATATAATCTATCACAAATCTTCTTATCAAAATCAGACAAGGATTTGTCAATGATAGTAGACACATTTATTAAACAACAGTTAGAATTTAATCTCATTTCATATATTTTTATCGCCCTTCTAGTTCTGATTTTAACCGTTGGATTAATGAAAACAAAATTATACATATCGAAGAAGTGTATCTTTATCTCGATTTTTATTGGATATATAGTCTATCAGATGAGTTTGTTGGCGATGTATGTTTTTTCCATGCCTACCAACGAATCTCTTATACTTGCTGGATATGATAGATATTATAGAACTATAGTAATATTCATATTTGGACTGTTAGTTTATTATCTTGTTGATATCGTTAATCATTTGGATTTCAAGAAGTCGCTATATAAGCAAATTTTATACGCTGCTTTAATACTGTTGATTTTTACGACCCTACTTGTTAAATCGGAAATGAAATCTAACAATTTCAAACCTCAGGATAATAGCGGTTCTATTCGATACAAACTGGATGATCTTGTTGAAACCTATAATATAAGTTCTGGCAAAAGCTATATGATTTTTCACAATCAATATGATTATGGATATGCACAATACATTGCCCAATATACATTTATGTCCAAGAAAATCAGAAGTGTTGTATATACAAACGAAGATTCTCTGATTACGTGGGAGAAGTATGATTATTTGATCATACTTGAAGATAATGCTTCGCTAGAAAATGATTTAAATGAAAAATTCCCAACATACAAGGGTCAAAAGGTTATCAAATTATCCGAATTCAAATAATGTGATCGCTTGGTTGACCATTAAAATTCAACAGGTGCTGATTATAAAAATATATAAACTATGGTAGAATATATTTTAGTAATTACATAATAAATAAATAAATAATTATAGGAGTATTGGAACGTGTATATTAGAATTAAGAGGTTGATTGATTTATTATTTTCAATAATCTTGCTTGTGGGAATTAGCCCGTTGATACTATTAATAGTTATTGCTATCAAGATTGATTCGAAAGGACCAATTCTTTTTAAACAGGAAAGAGTGGGCATTCATAAGAGGAATTTTAACATATTGAAATTCCGTACAATGCGGATAGACACTCCGGGGGACACCCCGACCCATCTTCTCGAAAATCCGGATCAGTGGATTACCAGAGTTGGCAAAATATTGAGGAAAACCTCCCTGGACGAGCTGCCACAGGTTATCAACGTTTTAAAAGGCGATATGAGTGTTATCGGACCGAGACCCGCGCTATGGAACCAGTACGATCTTATCGAGCAGCGCGATTTGTACAAGGCGAACGATGTTCCACCAGGCATAACAGGATGGGCACAGATTAACGGCAGGGACTCTATTTCGATTGAGAAAAAGGCTGAACTGGATGGATTTTATGTCGATAAAATCGGGTGCCTGATGGATATAAGATGTTTTGTCGGGACGATAGTGTCCGTAATCAAGAGAGACGGAATCATCGAGGGCGGGACAGGTAACGGCAACGGCAACGGTAACGGAAACGGAAACGGCAACGGAAACGGAAACGGTAACGGCAGCAGAAACGGCAACGGTGAATAGGAGATCTAGGCTATGATTAAAGTTTTAATAACAGGTGCTGAAAGCTATATTGGCCTTGCCCTCGAAAGATATCTGACAAGGGAGCCGGAAGCGTATACTGTAGATACAGTGGATATGATTGGGGATTCTTGGAAACAAAAGGATTTCTCAGGCTATGATGCCGTTTTTCATGTAGCAGGAATAGTTCATAAGAAAGAAAAACAGGACATGAGGGATCTATATTTCAAAGTAAATTGTGACCTGGCTTATGAAACCGCCCAAAAGGCCAAGAGTGAAGGAGTAAAACACTTCATTTTTTTGAGTTCCATGAGTGTTTATGGAATCGAGAATGGTATTATTGATATTGGCACCATTCCTAATCCCATAAGCTTTTACGGACAGTCGAAACTAAAGGCGGAAAAGAGCATAAAATCCCTGGAATCCGACACATTCAAAGTTGCGACCTTACGTCCGCCAATGGTTTATGGCAAAAGTTGCAGAGGCAATTATCCGCGATTGGCAAAAATTGCATTAAAATCTCCTGTTTTTCCAGATATCAACAATCGACGCAGCATGATATACATAGAGAATCTAACCGGGTTTGTAAAATTGTTGATTGATGAGTGTGATGATGGTCTGTTTTTCCCGCAAAACACCAACTATGTCAAAACATCAGAACTTGTAGAGCTGATCGCCGGTTTACACGGCAGGAAAATACGGGTGACCAAAATATTTAATCCTTTTATAAAGTTGCTGAATTTTGGTATAATAAACAAAGTTTTCGGAGACTTGGTCTACGAAAAGGAAATGAGCGCGTATAAGCATAATTACAATTCAAGAAGTTTCAAGGAGTCAGTAGAACTTACAGAAATGTAATATGTAAAAGGTTAGTATAATAATACGGATATGCAGGTAAGCGGAAACTATATACTTGCAACAAGTTAACCAGACGGGCATGCTATCAATATTGAGAATCAGTAAACTGTTAAGATGAATAGTGACCAAATAATAATGCAATGTGATTATAAGGAGAAATGACCTTGAAAATAGCAATGATTTTAACAAATGGATTTAACCCTGACATTAGAGTCTACAAGGAAGCCATAACCCTTGTAGGTGAAGGCCATGATGTGGAGATACTTTGCTGGGACAGAGAGGGCAGACACGCTGACAAGGAAACCGAAGAGCTAGACGGGATTAAAGTCCGCAGGTTTTTTTCAAAGGGCAGATATGGCTCAGGATATAAGCAGTTAAGCGGATTTATTGAATTTGGCAGATCAGTTGGTCGCCACATTAGAAGCAATTCATTTGATGCGATACATTGCCACGACCTTGATGCATTTATGATTGGCAACAGGATAAACAAAAGTAAAAATTACAGACTTGTTTTTGATGAGCATGATTTTTTCTATCTATACTTCAAGAACCGCAAGGACCTGATTAACAGAATCATGGCAGCCTTTGTTATTACTGTTCAGAAAATGATATTGAAGAACGCTGATGCGCATATAGTTGTCACCCCTAAAATGAAACAGCATTATGGAAACAACGAGAATATTACAATTATCACAAATGCTCCTATGAAAGGAAGTTTTAGCGGCATTGCAAAAAAAGAGGATGCTACCGGATCTATTACAGTAGGATATCTCGGAACTGTAAGATATTTTGAAGAACTGAAGACTTTAATTGATGCTGCATTAAAATACAACAAGATAAAAATCCTGATAGCAGGAAGAGGCGTTGTTCTAGAAAAAATCAAAAAATACAAGCAAGATATAGGTGCCCAAAACACACAGATTATTGAAGAATACAAAATGGATGAAATCGAGGAATTATATTCGCAGATTGACATAACTTATCTTATTTACCCTTGCGAAGATTCAATTGTATCACTTCCAAATAAATTTTTTGAAAGTATCATTACTGAGACACCAATAATTTCCAACAGGGTTTCCGAGTATGGCGAACTGGTTGATAATCTTGATATAGGGTGGGCAATTGACGATAAGAATCTTGCGGCAAGCCTTGATAAAATATTTGGCGAAATTTGTAGTGAAGAGGCATTGCTTGAAAAGTACAAAGGGAATATGCGTAGGATCAAGGATCAGTACTACTGGGAGAGTAACAATGAGAGGCTTTGTGAGATATACAAGTGAGCTTGACTTCAAAAATTGTAAGTTTCCCTCAGAAGTAAGTATTTGAAACTTTAAGGGTAATGACTAACTAGTCGTAAGAAATGAACACATCAACTTGATTATCCCCAAATATTATAATAATAAACAAATTTTGCAAGGAGTACATCTAAATGAAAATAATTACAATAATTGGAGCAAGGCCACAATTTATAAAAGCCGCGCCGTTTTCTGAAGTTTTCCGAAAAGAAAATCAAGAAGTTTTGATTCACACCGGACAACACTATGACACAAACATGTCGGACGTATTTTTCGAAGAGCTTTCGATTCCAAGACCGGATTATAACATAGGTGTTGGCTCCGGAAGCCACGGACAGCAGACTGGAAGGATGCTTGAGAAAATAGAGGAGATTATCATCAGTGAGAAACCCGATGGAGTACTGGTGTACGGAGACACAAACTCGACTCTGGCTGGAGCGCTTGCAGCATCTAAGTTGCACGTTCCTGTTTTTCACGTTGAAGCCGGACTGAGAAGTTACAATAAATTAATGCCGGAAGAACAAAACAGAGTCTTGACAGACCATATTTCAGACTTGCTTTTATGCCCTACGCAGACTGCTGTAGATAATTTGCTAAAAGAGGGAATAACAAGTGGTGTCCTGAACACCGGAGATATAATGTACGATGCTGTTCTAAGGAATATAGAGATAGCGAAGAAAAAGTACCAGGATGGAAGATGGACTTCGGAATTAAGTACGGAAAACCCGGAATTTTCAATAGATAGCGAGAAGGGATTCTATCTGGCAACGATTCATCGCGCAGAGAACACCGATGACCCCCAAAAGCTGAGGTGCATATTCTCAGTATTCGAGAGACTGGATAAGCCTGTGATATTGCCTCTTCACCCTAGAACCCGAAAATTGATTGAAAAGTATGGAATTAAGCCTTATAATATATTGGTTGTTAATCCTGTCGGTTACCTGCTAATGCTTTATCTTACAGCAAATGCATATATGGTGGTTACAGATTCCGGAGGATTGCAAAAGGAAGCGTATTTTCTAAGGACTCCATGTACGACGCTAAGAGACCAGACAGAGTGGATTGAGACGCTTGACAACAAATGGAACGTATTAAGCAATATTGACGATGATGCAATTTTCAATACTATCAACAGAGATTTTGATTGCTTGCAATACCCGCAGCCGTTGCTGTTTGGAGATGGGCATGCAGCACAGAAAATATGCAAATCTATAATAGAAAGAAAATGACAATGATTGATAATGAAGAAACTGTAAAATCAGATCTGCCCAAGACATCAGCGGGTTTAACTTTTGAACAAAGTTTTCCTCTGGTTACAGTTATCATTCCTGCGTACAATCACGAAAAATATATAGAAGAATGCCTTAACAGTGTATGTGCCCAGACGTATAATAATCTCCAGATTATTGTTATAAATGACGGATCAAAAGATAACACCGGCAATATTATCAGGAAATTCATTGAAGATCGCGATGCAAAAATCGAATATATCGAGAAGGAAAACGAAGGCATATGTAAAACCCTTAACCTGGGACTTCTGAAGGCAAATGGCAAGTACATAGCGCTTCTGGCGTCGGATGATTTTTGGATGCCTACAAGGGTTGAAGAGCAGGTAATGTTTTTGGAGCGAAATGAATACGAAAACAAATTAAAAATCGGACTGGTTTATACAGACGCATATTTTGTAAAGGGCAATACTATCACACAGTCAAAATATTCGGATTATAAGCCAGGAATAAGGAAATATTTTACAGACTCAATCCAAAACAGAAATCTTTTCGATATATTGATGGTAGACAATATTATTATTGCACTCACAGTTTTGATAAGAAAGGAATGCTTTGATAAAGTAGGCAACTTTGATATTTCACTGAAGTGTGAAGATCTGGATATGTGGCTTAGGATATCCAAGGAGTACGAAATTGCTTATATAGACAAGCCGTTGGCGTATTATAGAATTCATGGCACTAATGTAAGCGGCAGCGCAAGCGTTATGATAAGAGAGAATCTTAAGACAATTGCAAAGCAATTCAAATCGTACCCGCTTAAGAGGAAACCACTAAAAGCCATTATTCTGTTTTTCAGGTTTTGCGCCAGGAAA
Source organism: uncultured Oscillospiraceae bacterium (assembly GCA_964652975.1). Classification (GTDB taxonomy): domain Bacteria; phylum Bacillota; class Clostridia; order Saccharofermentanales; family UBA5734; genus CAZZCN01. The sequence continues at coordinate 16,559 of CAZZCN010000049.1, forward strand.
ATTATTAATAAGATAGTCAAGCGAGAAATTACTACTTGATTCCAAATTTTTTATATAAAACCCTTAACAACCTGATTTGAAAACAATGGGAGAAGCAAAGATGATTCATCAAAAAGCACAGATAGACCCAGGCGCGATTTGCAGTGATAGCGCAACAATAGCTAAAAATGTGATCATTAAGGCCGGAACGGTTATCGGAGAGAATGTAATCATTGGTGATGCAACCGCTATCGGGAAAGATGCGGTAATCAAGGCTGGTTCTGTTATAGGTGAGAATGTGGTTATCGAGGATAATGTTTACATTGATCATGGTTGTATAATAAGAGACAATGTTCATATCAAGGCAGGTAGTTTTATAGGTGCAAAAAGCATACTTGGGGAATACCTCTATGATTTTTACAGTAACCGGGTTAACAAGACACACCTATTGACAATTGGCGCAAATGCATTGATACGAACCGAAAATGTTATTTATGGTGATACGAATATAGGGGATAATTTTCAGACCGGCCATAAAGTAACACTACGTGAGAATACTGATATTGGCGATAATGTTAGAATTGGAACCCTTTCAGACATATCTCACCATGTAATTATAGGAAACTATGTCAGCATTCATAGCAGCTGCTTCATTTGCGAGGAAAGTATTATTTGTGACTATGTATGGATTTTCCCCAATGTAACATTTACCAATGACCCTTATCCCCCGTCAGATGTCATGTATGGTGTCAAGGTTCATTCCTTTTCCATCATTGCAGCCAAAAGTCTGCTCATGCCGGGAATCAATGTCTTTGAAGGCGCGATGGTAGGTGGCGGCGCTGTTGTTACAAAGGATGTTCCGAAAGAAACGGTAGTGGTCGGGAATCCTGCCAGGGCTATTTGTGGGGTAGAGACTTTGAAGAACAAATTCACAGGAGAATTGATGTATCCATGGCAGGCGAGATTTAAAAGGGGAATGCCATGGGAAAACTCGGATTATGACACGTGGTTTAATTCAATTGATTTCGAAAATACAGGTTTAGCAAAGAAAGAAGAAGGTGATTTAAATGTTTAACAGCGGATTGTTTAAATTCAAGGATATAATTGATGAATCCGGTCATTTGACTCCTATCGAAGCCTCTATAGACATACCTTTCGAAATTAAAAGGGTATACTATTTAACAAGGGTAAAACCCGGAGTCACAAGAGGATTTCACTCTCACCGCAAGCTGCATCAGATGCTCATATGCCTTAACGGTTCTGTCAAAATCAGACTTAAGAACCCAGACGAAGAAAATATTTATGAATTGTCAGATTCAAGTGTAGGACTGTACATAGGACCTAATGTGTGGCGGGAAATGTTCGATTTTTCCGAAGGCAGTGTGTTGTTGGTTCTGGCATCGGACCATTATGATGAATCAGATTATATAAGAAAATATGACGACTATGCCGAGGAAGTCAAAAGGCTTTATAATTAGCTAAATGATTTGACATCATTTATATAATAATATAATGAGCTGTGTTAGCTGTTATATAAAATCAGGGAGATATGATTATGAAAATACCATTTGTAAGTTTTGAGCCCATGCATACTGAAATCAGTGACGAAATCATCAGGAAGTTTGATGAAGTGTATAAGAGAAACTGGTTTATCAAGGGCAGTGAGCTTGAATTGTTTGAGAGGGAATTTGCAGATTACTGCGATGCAAAGTATTGCATTGGTTGTGGCAATGGGCTTGATGCAATTTATCTTGCGCTTAGGGCGATGGATATAGGACCTTCAGACGAGGTTATTATACCGTCACATACTTTCATTGCAACTTCCCTGGCGGTTTCATACGTCGGAGCGATTCCCGTTTTTGTCGAATCGGATATACATACATATAATATTGATATAAGTCTTATAGAGAAGGCAGTTACTGAAAAGACCAAGTGTATAATTCCTGTTCATCTGTATGGACAGCCAGCCGACATGGACGCAATAATAGAAATTGCAAAGAAGTATGATTTAAAAATAATCGAAGATTGTGCACAGGCTCATGGAGCACTTTACAAAGGGAGAAAAGTAGGAAGCTTTGGAGATGCAGGCGCATTTAGCTTTTATCCCGGCAAAAATCTTGGAGCACTTGGCGACGGAGGTGCAGTGGTAACAAATAATCATGAGCTTTCCGAAAAGATAAGAGCGCTGGGTAACTATGGATCAATAGAGAAGTATCACCACATATACAAGGGAACCAATTCACGACTTGACGAGGTGCAGGCAGCTTTTTTGAGAATAAAATTAAAAAATCTTGACAGATGGAATGACGAGAGAATTAAGATTGCCCGCAAATACAGTGAAGGCATCGAAAACCACGAAATCATCAAACCATTTATTGCCCAAAATGCCAAGCATGTATGGCATCTGTATGTTGTTAGATCAACACGTAGAGATGAGTTTGAAAAGTACTTGAATGACTGCGGAATAGGAACCACCGTGCATTATCCGATACCGATTTATATGCAGGAAGCGTATAAGGAATCTAAAATCAAGCCGGGCACTTTTCCTGTGGCAGATACGGTGGCTAACGAGATTATAAGTCTGCCTTTATGGTACGGGATGACCGATGCGGATATCGAATATGTAATAGGTAAGATTAATGAATGGAAGTAAAACCGGAAATACCTGCACCAAAAAAGCTGCAGACAAACAACAGAAAAACAAAGAAACAAACAACAGGCAAATAACAGACAAATAAAGAAACAAACAAAAGGCAAACAAGCAACAGACAGACAAACACCAAACAATTAATAACGGATAAACATACAAAGGAGATATACATGAAAGGTATTATACTGGCTGGCGGCAAAGGCACGCGACTATATCCAATGACCAAAGCAGTTTCTAAACAACTCTTACCTATTTATGACAAACCTCTTATCTATTACCCTTTATCTGTCCTGATGCTGTCAGGCATCAAGGAGATTCTGGTTATATCAACACCATTTGACACACCGGTTTACGAAAAGCTTCTTGGGAATGGCAATGAAATGGGTGTCAATATTTCTTATGCTGTTCAAGACACTCCGCGAGGGCTGGCTGATGCGTTTATTGTCGGCGAAAAGTTTATCGGTGATGACAGCGTATGCCTGATTCTGGGAGATAATGTCTTTTATGGACAGGATTTCAGAGTAATTCTTAACCAGGCACAGAATCAGCTTAAGGGTGCCATTGTTTTTGGATATCCTGTCAAGGATGCCCGGTCTTTTGGAGTTGTGGAATTCGATAGCGAGAATAAAGTTGTTTCAATAGAAGAGAAGCCTGACCACCCTAAGTCCAAATATGCTGTTCCAGGTCTGTATTTTTATGATAACAGAGTAGTTGCCATAGCGAAAAGCATAAAGCCATCGGAACGTGGAGAGATAGAGATTACTGCGATTAACAATGTTTACCTGGAAGAGGGAAACCTGGAAGTTATTCTAATGAAAAGGGGAATGGCCTGGCTTGACACAGGAACGCCAGATGGGATGCTGAAGGCTGCCGAATATGTTGAGGCGGTTCAGTCAAGGCAGGGATATTACATAGCCTGTCTGGAGGAGATCGCCTGGAGAAGGGGATTTATCAGCGATACCCAGCTAAGGAACCTTGGAGAGAGCCTTAAAATGACTGATTACGGACAATATATCTTATCTCTGCTTGAGTAGATTAGGGAATCAAGTAGATCATCAAACAAAAGCAGTGGCAACAGCAACAACAAACAAACCAAAATGTGACAAAAAGCTTCTTTCCTAAACAGACTAAACAGACTAAACAGACTAAACAGACTAAACAGACTAAACAGACACAAAGGATGGTCATATAAATGAAAAACATACTAGTAACAGGTGGCGCCGGATTTATTGGAAGTAATTTCGTAAAGCATATCTTGGCAGCCCACCCTGATTATCAAATAATCAATGTTGATTCATTGACATACGCAGGTAATCTGGAGAATTTGAAAGATATCAGTAATAACAATAATTATACTTTTATCAAGGCAGACATAAGAGACCGCGAGAAAATAACAGAGATTTTTAGCTATACAGACATTACATCTGTTATTAATTTTGCAGCCGAATCACATGTTGACAGGAGTATAGAAGATCCGGAGATTTTTCTGACCACCAATATTATAGGAACGCAGGTACTGTTAGATGCTGCAAAGAATGCATGGAAGATCAATCCAACTGACAAATATTGCAATGAATACAAAGCTGGCGTAAAATTTTTGCAGGTATCAACTGATGAAGTATATGGGGCATTAGGAAGCACAGGAATGTTTACCGAGACAACCCCGCTTATGCCGAACAGCCCGTATTCAGCATCAAAAGCAAGTGCGGATATGGTTGTAAGAGCATACAATGAAACATTTGGACTGCCTGTAAACATTACCCGTTGCAGTAATAATTACGGGCCGTATCAATTCCCGGAGAAGCTAATTCCGCTAATGATCAACAACTGTCTTAACGACAAGGAACTTCCTGTATACGGGGATGGAATGCAGATAAGGGACTGGCTTCACGTAAATGATCACTGCCGCGCCATAGACACAGTTCTTCACAAAGGGCTGGATGGAGAAGTCTACAATATCGGCGGTAACAATGAGAAAGCTAATATCGAAATAGTAAGACTGATTATCCACACTTTAGGTAAAACCGATAATCTGATCAAATATGTCAAGGACCGTCCCGGACATGACAGAAGATATGCAATAGACAATTCAAAAATCACATCGAAGCTTGGATGGAAACCTGCATATACTTTCGAGGATGGAATCAAAGAAACAATACAGTGGTATTTAGATAATCCCGAGTGGATAAAAAACATCTATAATGGGAATTATGTTAATTATTATGATAAAATGTACTCAAGTGTTTAACAAAATATAAATGAGTATGGATTTGAAAGGAACATGAAATGATTAGAAATAAAATGAACGACGCCGACAAAGTTAACGACAGCACAAAAAGTGATGAGCAGTCATTTACACTTAAAGGTTTTGTTAAAATGCTTTTTAGAGAGAAGAAAACAATCGTTGTGGTAATTTTAGCTATTTCATTTACAACAGCAATTGTGAACTTGTTTATAATCAAGCCATCTTATCAATGCAAAACAATAGTAACACTTGATGTCCCTGAACTGGTTATCACTTCGGCAGGTGAATATAAATTCATTACAGTTGACCCGGACGAATATTTTAGAAATATATATGATGAAGATTTAATCGAGAGGACGTTCTCGGACCTGAAAATTCAAATGCCAGAAAAGGATATAAGGGATTATATCGCTTATGAAATAGTAGGAGATATAACGAAAACCACAGACGGGATAGTTAATGCCGAAATATCATTTACAAGTGGGGACAAAGAGAATCTAAGCAACATAGCCAACGCATTAACCGACAAATTCACAAAGCAAATGAAGGCGATTGCCAAGAAACACGCAATCAATGCAATTCTTGGGCAGAGTCTGGCAATGAAAGACGCTTATGACTTGGATATAGCAGCAAAAACCTTCAAGGCTGAACAGGCAATTGCAATATTAGAGAAAATCCCGGTATTGGTCACAGTAAGACAGGCTATAATAACAGATCCTGGCATCATTGCAAAACTATTAAAAGAGAAAAATCCGAGTATTACCGGTTTGACAAACGATGTATTGCTCTCTGAAATTGTAAATCCGGCATATGAAGAGATGCAGTTACAATTAGCTACCATTAATTCAGAGCTAGTTGAAGTCAAATCATTGAAAAAAAGAAATGAAATGATGATACCTGACCTTGAAAAGGAACTTGCGGGAATAGACAAATTCATTAAAACAGGAGATTCTTCCAACACTAATAATGATAGATATAATGTTTTGGACAAGAGGATAGAAGTCGCATCAATTGCATCCGTTCCCGAAAATCCAGTTTCTCCAAGAAAAACCAGAAATATTTTGATAGCAGTATTCTTAAGTGCAATACTTGGAGTATTTGCCGCAATGATAAAGAATTATTGGCAGAAGTATTGATTTGTAGGTTGCATACATGTATATTTTAGTGGCAGACGGGGGGTATCCGTCTGCAAAATATAAATTGAACGGAATATTTGCATTTGATCAAGCAAAAGCATTGACTAGCAGCGGGCATAGGATTGTTTTTGCAGGTCTCGACATGAGATCAGTCAGACGCTGGCGCAAATGGGGATTTGAAAGCTTCATGTTTGAGGGTGTCCAAATTGAATCGATTAATATACCTTGCGGTGCTTTACCGTGTGGACTGGCGGATAAGATAAGAATATTGGCATTCAGATTGTTATATAAGAAGATAAGCAAGAAATACGGTCACCCAGACATTATTCACTCACATTTTATCAATATATCTTATGCCGCTGCACACCTGGCAGTCAAAGAATCAATACCACTAGTTGTCACAGAACACTACTCAGGAATGAACCAGGATGTAATAAGTCCACTTCTGATGAAATATGGCAGATATGTTTATGCACGAGCCAATCGAATTTTGGCCGTGAGCACATACCTAAAGAACAACCTGATTGATAAATTCGATGTAGAAGTTGATGTAGTTCCAAATATAGTCGACTTATCAAGTTTTAAGAGAAATGAACAAAGAGAGAATAGTGAAAATTATCAGAAAGATTCAAAAGAATGTGATGGAAATAGGGAAAACTTGACCGAGGGAAAAACATTCAGCATTGTATCTGTCGGTGCATTGAATTCCAATAAACGTATGGATTTGCTGATCGAGTCTTTTTATGCCGCTTTTAACGGAGCACCTGGTTTCAAACTATATATATACGGAGATGGAAAAGAAAGAGACAGGTTGCAGGATTTGATAGACAGGCTAAAACTTGAGCACAATGTGTTTTTGATGGGCGTTGGGCATAGAACAGAAATAGCAAATAAAATGAGAGAAAGTGATTGCTTTGCTCTCTTTTCCAAATTGGAGACATTCGGAGTATCTTTTATAGAGGCACTTTCGCTTGGTTTGCCGGTTATTTCCACGAAGAGTGGAGGGCCTGAGGACTTTATATCAAACGAAAATGGGATTATTGTCAATGACGAAAGCATTGCCTCGCTTGCAGGTGCCATCGTTCAAATGCACAATGACATAGAAAAATATGATAAGACAAAAGTATCCAGGTCTGTCGAGGAACGATTTGGCCCTCAAGTAATTTCATCAAGACTATTGGAAATATATTTAAATGTATTGGAAGAAAAAATGCAAAGGAAACCGGAAACAAATGACTAAAAGAATAGCGTATGCAGTCGTAATGGCATCTCTGATCGGTGCAAGCGTGATTTCATTGGATATGAAAATTTTTCAACTGTCCTTGTTCAGAGTTCTGATAATTCTGCTTTCTTTCGTATCAATTGCCAAAATACTTATGACTGACACAGGTATTGGAATCGATAACAAAAAAAGAAGCAGCTACTCAATAAGGTTCATGTTGATCTGGCTAACATACTCCATATTCACAATAGCCTGGGTTAAAGATGACGTAGCCTGGTTCAAGGCAGTATATTTTATCGGAATAGGAGTGATTTGCGTTCTCCTTTTCAAAAGCATATTTAGAGACACCGTCGATATAGTCAATGCATTTCGTGCAATGTCAATAATGGTGTTGGTCCATAATTCAATTGGACTGTTAGAGGTATTTACCGGCAGATATTTGTTTTACAGGGGGGATCACTATGCTGAATATGCGTCGCACAAAAATCCGGTTACAATGTTTTCCAACACAAATGATTTTGCAACTCTTATGGCGATGTCTGTTTTTATACTATATATTTGCTTTGCAAACTCGAAACATATTATTGCGAAAATCATATATACCGGGATTGCAGCGTCTTCGGT
>CAZZCN010000050.1:0-23848 GCA_964652975.1 uncultured Oscillospiraceae bacterium
GGTCCCGGGAGTTTAGCTCAGCTGGGAGAGCATCTGCCTTACAAGCAGAGGGTCACAGGTTCGAGCCCTGTAACTCCCACCATTTATACGGCGCAGTAGTTCAGTTGGTTAGAATGCCAGCCTGTCACGCTGGAGGTCGAGGGTTCGAGCCCCTTCTGCGTCGCCAACAAAGTCGATTCTACGAATCGACTTCATTTTGCCCAGATAGCTCAGTCGGTAGAGCAGTGGACTGAAAATCCGCGTGTCGCTGGTTCGATTCCGGCTCTGGGCACCATAAGAGTCACCGCATAAGTCGGTGGCTTTTTTGTTTTCAAATTTTTATCAATAAAATTATTGTCCTATGGATTTTATTTGCAATGGTACATTGTATACTATATACAATATATATTCCTTGTGTTATAATCCTCATGAAAACAAGAATTCCGATCCGTAAGAAAAGGTGAGAAATCATGGATAACAAAATAAACCCATATAGATTTACTGCCGTTATCAAGAACAAATCCTTGCCCGACAAATCCGCTGACATCATACGAAGTATGATTATTAAAGGCGAGTGTCCACTTGGCTCGAGAATCACAGAAGGAGACTTTGCCGAGGCGCTCGGAGTAAGCAGAATCTGCATAAGGGAAGCTTTTCTTTTGCTTGAGAATGAAGGCCTTATTAACAAGGTGATGAATAAATATACCGAAGTTGTGGACTTTAATATCAGTGATATTGACGAGATATATAGAATAAGAACGGCAATAGAAACAGCCTGTCTGGAGGCTTCCGTTGAGCGTGGACAAATAATGCTGCCGAAACTGCGTAAGCAGGTAGAGGTAATCAAGAAGGCAGCTTTATCCAATGAACAGGGCAATATAATGAACTGGGTCAAAGAGGATTTATATTTTCACGAAATGCTGATTGTTCAGTCAGGCAACAGAAGGGCTCTTAAAATATGGCACAGTCTGGAAAACCAGATCAAGACATTATTATACGCCACTTTAACAAAATATCCCGACTCGATAAAATTGGAGAGTAGCAATTCTCATTCTATATTGCTTGATAATATAGAAAAGGGAGAGACCGACAAGGCGATTATAAACTTGAAGGCTCATATCATGGGCGGGTGCCAGGAAGTTATAGAATCGATAAATAAGGTCGGATAATTTTATATAAATAAGAATGAAAAGTTTTTTTATACTCATTTTTATTGTATACAATATATAATATACAAAAGGAGGACATTAAATGTCTAAGGGAGTTGTAATTCACACAAAGGATGTAAAGCCATTTATATGCGACAGTACCTATTCATCGAAAATGCTATTGGATGACATCGTCGCAGGCGGGAAATCAATTCACATGAACGAGGGAACATTGAAAGGCGGTTGCAGCACCCCGGGCGGGGTTCATACTGCAACCGAGATATATTATGTTGTCAAAGGTGAGGCAATTCTTCATCTCGATGACAAGAAAATCGATGTTGCCCCCGGCAGTATTGTCTACATACCCAAAGGAGTTTTCCATGCCCTGGATAACAAGAGTCAGACTGAAGACTTTGTCTTGCTGACACTCTGGGAGGATGCAAATGAGAACGAGGTCTATCATGCACGAATAAAAGCGTGGGGTAAAAGTTTCAAGACGATTGATGAGGAATGAGAAACAAAATGTAAGAAATCATAACAAATATAAGAGTGTCTGACATTTGGTACTGAGGAAATCGTAAAAGCACTTAAGGCATCTGATATTTGTTAAAGAGAAGATCTCATAAACAAAAGAAAGGTTATTTATTAATATGAAAATTGATTATACAGACAAGACAGTAATTATAACAGGGGCGTCGGGTGCTATTGGCAGTGCGATGTCGAGAATTTTTGCCGAAAACGGCGCAAAAATTGCAGTTTGTGATATCAATGAAAAGACAGGAAAGGAACTGGTAGACGAAATAAATGCAACCGGTGGAGTAGCTGAATTCTTTTTGCTGGATTTATCCCGAAAAGATACTTTTTCTAAAGCAGTTTACGAGATTTCAATCTTATTCGGCGGAATTGATATTCTTATCAACAATGCAGGTGTAAATGTAGGACCCAATGAGCGAAAGCCAATACATGAATTTGACGACAAAATGTGGGACTGGATAATAGGAATAGATCTGGACGGGGTTTTTCATTTCAGCAAAGCTGTTATTCCGCAAATTATCAGTAGAGAAGGCGGTGTAATTATAAATATCAGTTCAGTTGTGGGACAGATTCCTTTCAGAAACCAGTGTGCATTTACAGCTGCAAAGGCCGGAGTTATAAATTTATCCAAGGCAATGGCATTGGAACTTGCACCACATAATATTCGTGTCAACGTTATTGCTCCGGGATCGATTATGGCTGAAGGAACCAAAAAACTGTTTTATGATGATCCTGTCAAGACTGACGCGATACTCTCGCACATTCCACAGCACCGCGTTGGAAGTCCTGATGATATTGCATATGCCGCACTTTATCTGGCAAGTACAGAAGCTGGTTATGTTACAGGTAGCGTTTTAACTGTCGATGGGGGTTGGACATGCGGATACGCAAGGGATTTTTAAATAGACATTTTGAGGAGAATGATTATGACGAACACAGCATCTGAAATCAAAAATATAATTGTTAAAGACTCTGAAGTTGCAGTATTTTTCATGGGTCAGGCAGGATTTATCTTCAAGGATTCGAACAGCAGATTGATTGCAGTCGACCTGTACCTGTCGGACTGTTGTGAACGGTTCTTTGGGTTCAAGCGCTTGATGCCAAAGCTTATCACTCCCGACGAACTCGATTTTGATATCATCATTGCCACCCATGCGCATTATGACCATTTTGACATCGATACAATGCCGCAAATGATGACAAATTCAAAAACAATACTTTTCACATCCGTCGAGGGAATAAATGAATGCAAAAAGCTGAATATCGATTTGTCCCGTGTAACAGAAATTCCTCTTGGGAGTGTCCACAGGCAGGAAAACATAGTGATAACAGCGGTATATGCCGACCATGGAGAACTAGCACCAGATGCGGTCGGAGTTGTTTTGAAATTAGGTGGTAAATGCATTTATATTGCCGGGGATACAGCTTTCAGACCAGAGAAAATGAAAGAAATCGCACAATATAAAATTGATCTTATGATTGCTCCCATCAACGGTGCATATGGAAATCTTGACGAGATGGAAGCGGTTCTTCTTACAGAAATCATGAATCCGAAACTAGTCGTGCCTTGCCATTATGGTAATTTTGCCGAACATGGGGGCAATCCTGATATTTTTGCAAAGAATATGGAGAACATGCTGCCTGAGCAAAAGTACATGGTGATGAAACCGGGGGAGTATATTGTCATTTAGGGGAATCGATTTTTAATGGAAAAAATAACCATAAATGGATGGCATGGTCAATACTTGATTATAATATAATTCAAGGTCTCGCGTGCTATATGGATCAGTTAAAGAAAAACATAAATCAGTGATACATACCAACTCAAGAAAAATATAAAAGAAAGGAAACAGGTTTCACAAATTGAAAATAGAGAAAACAAAATATAAAAATATTTTTGCCATAAGTGTTGAGACAAAAACCTTGACAGCTATTTTTCTGCCTGATGAAGGTTCAAAGCTTGCTTCGCTGAAATATAATCAATCAGGCGACGAATTACTTGAACAGGGAAAAGACACGGAATACAAAAGACTTACAACCGACGGAGACTATGTTGGAAGTGAATGCAGTGGTTTTGATGACATGTTTCCCACTATTGATCCGTTTACACCGGATGACGGACCCCTTATGGGTGTTGAGTACTGTGATCACGGTGAGGTCTGCAGAATGCCTTTTGAGTACAAAATCACCGAAAACTCACTTGAAATGCACATGCATTCAGACCGCTATCATTATGACTACACCAAGACAATAAGCGAAAACGAAGCGGGCGGATTGACGATTCATTACAGAATTGAAAATAACATGGATGATGTTTTTGATTTTCTATGGGCTGCACACATAATGATTAAGGCTTGTGATGGTGGTGAGGTTTTGGTTCCATTCGGTTTGGGTGACAAAATTGAATTCATGTTCGGAGCAAGCAAGGATGTAAGGGAAAACGGGGGAATTGCAAATCTTACCAAAGAATATCTAACATCAAAAATAGATGATGCCAACCGGAACTCTTATAAATATTATTTCAACGACAGAACATTTAAAGGCTGTTGCGGCTATTTCAATCCGAAAATAGATAAAATGCTTCTTCTATCCTATGACAAAGACAAACTCCCTTTCCTTGGAATATGGATGAACGACGGTTATCTGAAAGAAATGAACAATATTGCTCTGGAACCATGCACAATGGCATTTGATAGAGTCGATGATGCAAAAAGGAGAGGGCAGAAGTGTTTTCTCGAACCAAGAGGGATTTTTGAATTTGACTTGAATGTTGATATTTATGATGGAAAGCGAAATCTATAATTTAAGATACAGTTGCAATATTAGCAATGTAAACCACTTCTAGCTATTTCACTTGGTGGTTAGGGTGTGAACAGTAACAAGGCATAAACGAAAAATTCATTCAAAAACGAAAATGTTTGACATGAGTACGATCTTTGGGTATAATGCCTTTATTAACAACAAAGAAGAAACATCCGTTTCTCACCTCTAGCCCAAGCGAAAAGGTACTATAGATTTTAAGACCGAATTTTTTGGTTTTTTATCAGAGCGGATGTTTGTAAAAATGTAAGCTCTGTTTTTTATTTATTTTTTAGGAGGTGTATTGTTATAGCCAAGCAAGCAAATGGTTTCATGATTAATGACGAAATTCGATTTCGCGAGGTTCGATTAATTGACAGTGACGGCGGCATGGTCGGAGTGGTTACCTTGGCACAGGCCAAGAAGCGTGCAGAAGATGAAGGGTTGGACCTGGTTCTGATATCTGCCACAGCGGATAATCCTGTATGTAAGATCATGGATTACGGCAAGTATATGTTTGAACAGTCGAAAAGAGAGCGGGAAGCTAAAAAGAATCAAAAGGTCACGGAACTCAAGGAAGTGGGTTTGAAGGTTTCAACGGAAGAACACGATTTTCAATTCAAAACCAAGAATGCATGCCGGTTTTTAGGCGAGGGTGACAGAGTAAAGGTTGTAATAAAGTTTCGAGGGCGTGAAATGGCTTACACTTCGAGAGGGTATGAAGTTATGAGACAGTTTGCAGCCAAATGTGAGGAATTTGGTACAGTTGACAGAGAGCCGAAGGTAGAAGGACGAAACATGGTAATGTTCATGGCACCTAAGAAGTCGTAATTCATACCGGGAGCATACATATAAAAGGAGGAAAACTACAAATGCCAAAAATGAAGACACACAGTGGATCCAAAAAGAGATTCAAAATTACCGGAACCGGTAAGGTTAAGAGAACACAAGCATTCAAGAAGCACATCCTGACCAAGAAGACAGCCAAACGCAAGAGAAACCTTCGTAAGTTAGTGATTGCAAGTCCGGCGAATGAAGCAAACATCAAGAAAATGATTCCTTACATGTAGTAGCCTGGACTAGTTTCTCACAATCAAAGTGAGATTATATCAAATAATCATAATAACGGGAGGTAAGATAAAATGACAAGAGTTAAAAGGTCTCTGCGATCCAGAGCAAGACATAAGAAAATTATCAAATTAGCCAAAGGATATTTCGGACACAAGAGAAAGATTTTCAAGGTTGCCAATCAGGCAGTCATGAAATCTCTCCAGTACGCATACGTAGGAAGAAAGCTCAAGAAAAGAGACTTCAGAAGTCTCTGGATAGCCAGAATCAACGCTGCTGCAAGAATGAACGGACTTTCATACAGTAAATTCATGAACGGTCTCAAGAAAGCCGGTATCGTTTTGGACCGTAAAATACTTGCAGAAATCGCAGTAAGCGATGCAAAAGCATTTTCACAGATAGTTGATACAGCCAAGAAGGCGTTATAATTTGTAAATAGAATATCAGATTAACTATTCAGGACGAGAATTTATATATTCTCGTCCTTTTCTCAAAAAGAGAATACATTATTTTATTTCAAATATTAATAAAAATCAAACAACGAAGAAGATGCCAAATCCTATAAGAAGAGCTAAACCACTGAATTAAGAACTCAAACCCTAATAATGGCAAAGCTTACAAATAAAAGCTTACAATAAAGCATTAAGGCGTAGAAATTTAACATGAAAGAAATATCAGGCAAAGAAAACACCCGCATCAAGGAAATCCTCAAAATAAAAAAGAACACCTCCAAGAATTTTGGAGCGTTTGTATTTATTGAGGGTCTAAGAAGCTGCGAGGATGCATTTAAGTCCGGAGTTGCTATTGAGACCTTGATTTTATCTGAAAATTTCGTTAAATCTGCCGGGTACGAATTAATTGAGTCCGCCAATGAGATTTTAACCGTCAAGGATTATGTTTTTTCTAAAATATCATCATCAAAAACCCCTCAAGGAATTGCCGCAATCGTAAAATCACCTGTTATTCAGTACAGCGACGAAATGCATTTCGGTTCTGAAGACAGATACTTGATTTGCGAATCCATACAGGATCCGGGGAATTTTGGAAGTATTATAAGAAGTGCCGACGCTTTCGGGTTCAAGGGTGTTATTTTTACAGATGACAATGTTGATCCATTAAACGAGAAGGTCATAAGAGCTGCGATGGGTTCTGTTTTTCATATAAGACTCATGTGTACAACGGATTTATTTAACACTATAGTTTCATTGAAGCAGAACGGATTTATTGTGTATGCAACCGATCTTGCTGGTCAGGATGTGGCATACGGTCATGTATTCGAAAAGAAATGTGCGATAGTGCTGGGAAATGAAGGAAACGGTGTATCAGCAAACGTTGCCGGTGTTTGCGATAAAAGGATAAGAATACCCATGAAGGGACAAGCGGAGTCATTGAACGTATCTAATGCAGCTGCTATTATTTGTTATCTGGCAAGTCAAAATGTGATATAATATCGATACAAAACAAAGATACAGAACAAAAAGATACAGAACAAAAAGATACAGACAAATTAATATTTTTACAAGCAATATTATTTGAAAAGTATTATCTATTTGAAAGGATTTATGGGAAGATTTCCCAGGTGGTAAAATGCATGTTATTGTAATAGGTTGTGGTAAAGTTGGATCATCACTGGCAAGAGAGCTAGTCGAAAAAGGACATGGTGTCGTTATTATCGATAGTGATAAACAACACCTGGAAAATGCCAATGATATAGATTGCATTAAAATTAATGGAATTCCGATTGACAAGGATGTTCTTAAAGGTGCCGGAATCGAAGAGGCTGATGCGGTTTGTGCTGTTACACAGGACGATAACACCAATATTATGACAGCGCAGGTAGCAAAGGAGATATTCAAGGTTAAGAAGGTTATCACGCGAATTTTCAATCCACAAAGTACGGAATTATTCGAAGAATTCGGTCTTTCGACAGTATGCTCCACTTCTCTGACTGTTAACGCGATTTACAGGTCTTTACAGAGTGAAATCGATGGAGATGCACATTTTATTTTTGGTGAAGAAATTATCTATTCGAAGAAGGAAATTGAGCACAAGTACGCAGGAATGGATATAGTGGAGTATAGTAAGATTCAAGAAAGGCATGTCTCCTGCCTGATCAGAAAAGGCAAGATGATTCTATCCATGCCGGGTATGAAAATAGAGAAAGGTGATATTGCAGTCATTATGTCGATGCAATAGGAAAGATGAGGGAAGTATAATGCACATAGTAATTGTAGGCGGGGACAAGGTTGCTTATTATCTGGTCAAGATCCTGCAGTCATCCAGAAACAGTATAACTATTATTGAGAAACGCAAGGATGTCTGCGAGAAGATAGCTACCGATTTCGAGGTTGAGGTATTTAATGGCGACGGTACCAATATCAACATGCTCGAAGAGTCAGGATGCATGAATGCTGATTTTTTTGTAGCAGTCACAGGCAAAGACGAGAACAATCTTATCGCGTGCGAGATAGCCAAGAAGAAATTCAATGTGAAGAAGACTGTTGCAAAGGTAAACAACCCCAAAAACATAGATATGTTCTATATGCTTGGAATCGACAAACCGGTTTCCAGTACGCAGATTCTTGCAGATATCATAGAGCAGGAGATCGAACATGAAGGCATGCGTGTATCCTACAACATTGACTATACAACCAAATCAATCATCGAGTTCAAGTTATCACCTAAATCCGGTGCGGTTAACAAGACACTGAGGGAGTTTAATTTTCCGGGTGACAGCAAAGTTGTGCTTATAACTCGTGACAAGACAAACATAATAATGCCACAGGGTGATACATTCATGAAGGCAGATGACAAGATATTGATGGTATGCGATGAAAGTGATTATAATATAATATGGCGTGCAATGGTAAAATAATAGCATAACATAGAAAACGCACCAGTTTAATAATACGGCTGGATTAAAATCTATCCTACAAGCACTTTGGCTTCAGGGTAGATTTTTTCGTTGGCGGAAAGTTTCCTGCCTGCAAAAGCAAGCGCCAGCGACGCAGGACCGACCCTTCCAATGTACATTGTTATAATAAGAACGATATGACTGTTTGGATGAAGAACAGGGGTGTTGGCTGAAGAGAGCCCTACCGTGCCAAATGCCGAGACTGATTCAAACAGCAAATCCAAGGTGCTGAACAAATGATCCTTCAGACCAGATCTCTCAAAAACAGACAGTAGCATTGTATCGGTTATAACCAGCAAAGCAGCCAGTAACGCAATAGAAATTGACCTGGTTGCAACACTTTTGGGAATTCTGCGCTTAAGCATTATTGTATCAGAATCACCTCGAAGCTCGGATAGGATAAAGAAAAACAGCATGCTGAAAGTGGTCACCTTGATACCGCCTCCGGTAGACCCTGACGAGGCTCCGATAAACATCAGAATACTGGAGAAAATCTTGGAACTGTCAGTCAGATTCGACTGGGAAATAGAGTTAAAACCAGCAGTTCTGGTGGTAACTGATTGAAAAAAAGCTGAATCAATCTTCTGGAAAAAATTCAGATTACCGAGTGAGTCAACAGTCATGTTGTTCCATTCTGCAATCAAAAAGAAAACCGTTCCACTTACAATTAGGATAGTTGTCATCTTCAAAACCAGCTTGGAATGAAAATTAAGACCCTTTTGCTTATTGAAATTAAGCATGTCGGACCAGACTATGAACCCTAAGCCTCCGCATATGATTAATAAAGCAGTTGTATATAGGACTATCGGATCGTCCACCCACTTAGTCAAACTGGTATAAGGTCCCGTATAATCACCCATCAGGTCGAACCCTGCATTACAAAATGCTGAAACACCCTGAAAAAAGCCTCTGAAAATACCACCGGCAACACCAAAGTGAGGGATGAATCTCGCACTTAAAATTACAGATCCGATCAATTCAATGGTGAAGGTGACACCGATAATTTTGACAACCAGGCTCTTAACCTCAGGCAACGAAAAACTCGCCGAACATTCCTGTGCAAGTGTCATTGTACGAAGTGCCATTCTGCGCTTTAAAATCGTGAAAAAGAAAGTGGTTATCGTAACAAGCCCAAGTCCTCCGACTTGTATCAGCGCTATTATAACGAACTTGCCGAACAATGACCAGTAGGTAGCTGTATCGACGACCACAAGGCCTGTGACACAGGTAGCGGAAGTCGCTGTAAAAGCAGCTTTCAGTAGGCCTGCAGATTCTCCGCTCAATGTTGCAGCCGGCAAGGTAAGTAAAGCACTTCCCACGCCTATAACAAAAAGGAAACTGATACATATCATCCTTGCAGGCTTATTCTGAGCCCAGCAAAAAGCTTTGAATATTAAATTTTGAAATTTATGTGCTCTAACCATATTTACATATAATACTACTTAATTTTAAAAGTGCAATAGGAAACTTTCAAAAAAGTGTATAGGGACGCCGAATTAGTGAAAATGTAAGAAATCCATGGTTTCACAGGCAGGGATTTATGATAGAAGGAATATATATAATATTGATAAATGATATAACAGGCTACTTTTTGATTGACAAGGAAAAAGTAAACGTCGATCCCTTACCTAACGTGCTGGTGACGAAAATCTCCTCGTTCATCGCATTTAAAATCTCTTTTGCTATAGAAAGTCCAAGACCTGTTCCTTCGGTGCCATATCTTGCTTTGTTGGTCTTATAGAAACGGTCAAAGACATTCTTCACCTTGTCCGGGTCGATACCAACACCAGTGTCCTTAACGGATACAAAAACCTTTTCGGTTTTTTTTCTTTTGTCATATGCGACATCCAGAAATATATCCTTGCCAGAAGGTGTGAACTTGAGCGCATTGTCTATAAGTATGATAAGAATCTGCTCGATTCTGTCAGAATTACCTACAAGCATTGGCAATGTCTTGAAATTATCGGATGCCGCAAGAGTTACTCCCTTTTCGACAGCTGCTTTGCTGTATTTGTCAACCACATCCTCTATAACTTCATGTAGAGAAAAGGTCTTGGTCTCTATGGATGTCTTTTTGGATTGAAGACGAGACAGTTCAAGCATATCATCAATAAGCCTTGAAAGGCGCATTGTCTCTCTGAGTATTATATCGTAGTATTTCTTCTTGGTATCGTCGGACTTGACCAAACCGTCAGCCAGAGGCTCTATCAGACCACGCATTGCAGTAAGCGGTGTTCTGAATTCATGGGAGACGTTCGCCACGTAATCTTTGCGCGTCTGTTCTAAAATTTCGCTTTCAGTTATGTCCTGGAACAGTCCAACAGCTCCTATTGTATTCCCGAAATCATCCTCGGTAGGTGTAATGGCGATTCTAATTATCCTCTCATTACTGTGTATTTCGCGATTGACAGGAATAGATGTGAGTATTACATTTCTAAAATCATCCCATACTGCATCGTCGGCAATAAGCTGACTTCTGATGAACTGTGGGTTGTCAGGTCGAAGTACGAGAGCATTCTCGTTTACTTGCGGGATGCATTCAAACGAAGAACCTGAATTGATTGAGTTGATAAGTTTAAAAAGAGCCGGATTGACATGCGTTACATTGCACTGTATGTCCACAGCGATTATACCCTCGGCCAGCCCGTTCAATATCCTTATTATCCTGTTCTTCTCCATAACCAGGTCAGACACAGTCTTCTCAAGGCGGTCTGCGAGCAAATTAAAGGATTTGGCAAGATCTCCGAATTCATCTTCTGTTATAGTTGTAGCCCTGACGGAGAAATCACCGTTTGCCATTGCCAGGGCTACCTTGCGGGTCTCCTTTAGTGGTTTTAGTATTCTTTTCGTTGCATAAATCGTAGGAATAATCATTACGATCAGGCAGATAAGGGTGGATATGAAAAGGGCGCCGTTAAGACTGTCGATTCCTGCATTTATCTCATAAAGCGGCTTGGCCAGAAAAACAGCACCCACAACCCCGGTACTGTCAGTAACAGGAACACCTACTATCATCATTCCCAACTCATTATTAGGAAGGTTGCCTGTGAATTCGACATTCTTGCCTGAAAGCACCTCGGATGTCTTGCTTGATATTCCCTTTATAAAGCTTTTATCAGGGTCTACCGACTCAGGTATGGTGGTCTGTATCATCATGTTACCCTTTGAATCTAGCACAAAAACCCATGCATCCCACGCTGAAGGACCTGCTGATATAAGCTGTGTAAAATATTGAAGCGGAATCTCGCCATTATTATACATAAGGACAAAATTACCTATTGTCTCCGCCTTGGGCTTTAGCTCGCGCGACTTCATATCTGAGTAAATGTCACGTGACAGGAGTATATAAATGGAGGAGGTGAGCAAGACAAAAAGAACCACTGTAATAATGATTAAAGACAGAATCCTTTTAAGAAATACACTCTTCACTATATTCGCACCATTCTACCTTGAAACCTCAAATTTATAACCGACTCCGTACACTGTTATCAAGGCCCAGGAACTATCATCTGAAAAAAGCTTGTGCCTTATTCTCTTGATGTGAGTGTCAACAGTTCTAGTGTCACCTACGTAATCGTAACCCCAGATCTGAGTCAGAATCTGTTCCCTGTCAAAAACCTGGCCGGGATTTGAAGCGAGGAGGTGAATTATCTCAACTTCCTTCGGTGTGCATGGTACTGCTTCACCGTTTAATTTAATCTGGTAGTTGTCGAGATTGATCTCCAGTCCTTCGAATCTGAGAACAGAACCTCCGGAACTTCTCTCGACAAATCTGCGAAGCACAGCTTTGATTCTGGCTATGACCTCACGGGGGCTGAAAGGCTTGACTATATAGTCGTCTGCACCGAGCTCAAGCCCTAGTACACGGTCTATCTCTTCGCCTTTTGCCGTCAACATGATTATAGGAGTATGCTTTGTCTTTCTGATCTCACGGCATACTTCGGTTCCGGATTTCTTGGGCATCATTAGATCAAGAATTATAAGATCCGGTTGGTCTGATTCCACCCTTTTGAGCGCTTCTTCTCCGTCAAATGCCGAGGTATGAGGATATCTTTCGGAATCCAGATAAATGCTAAGCGACTCATGAACAACCGGGTCGTCATCGCAGATTAGTATGTGCGGTACTTTTGCCATAATAAAGCCTCCCTTGAAATAATTATATAAATCAGATTATAACAGTTTTTTGACAGTACTGAAAGAAATTGACACAATGTTTCACAAAACTATGCCGATTGTTTACAGTAAGTATTTTATATAAACCAATTACGGTTCTATGTAAAAACATCAAAATATTAATTATCGTTCTACTTATTACTCGAAATGAAGTATTTTATGCAAAAAAATACAAAAAAGTATAAAGAATTGTAATACGCGCAAGTTTCAAGATAGTATCATACAGTAGATTAAAAAATAAGCAGAAGTTGATGTTTAGACAGTTTTGAATTTACAAAAGCACTGTCAAACAAAGAGACAAATACGAGGGGGAGAACAAGATGAATTCAAAAGAGATGGTATTGGCAGCAATTAAAAATCAAGAGACACCGAGAGCCCCGTGGGTTCCATTTGTAGGATGCCATGCAGCAAAACTTATCAATACCGATTGTGAGACTTTTTTCAAAAGCGCAGATTTGATTGTTGCCGGAGTAAATGCAGCAAACGAAATGTATCGTCCGGACGGTCTGCCGGCGTTGTTCGATTTACAGATAGAAGCCGAAGCTATGGGCTGTGAACTGCAGTGGGCAAAATCCAATCCGCCTTCAGTTGTATCACATCCGCTTGAAGATGGTATGAAACTAGAGGATCTCAAGATTCCCGGTGAAACAGACGGAAGATTTCCGATAGTACTTGATTCGATGCGCCGCATTACATCTACAATAGGTAAGGACAAAGCCATTTATGGGCTTATAACCGGTCCTTTCACACTGGCATTACATCTTCTTGGTACAGAAATTTTCTACAGCATGATTGATGATCCGGAAGAGACACACAAACTAATGAATTTTTGTACAGATGTTGCAATCAAGACAAGTAAAATGTACATGGATGCCGGATGTGACATAATTGCAGCGGTTGATCCTATGACTTCACAGATTTCTCCTGATAATTTCAATGAATTCGTAACGCCTTATGCGACTAAAATATTTGATTACATACGCTCGGAAGGCAAGCTCAGCAGCCTTTTCGTATGCGGAAATGCAAAGAACAACATAGAAGAAATGTGTAAATGCCACGCTGATTCGCTTTCAATCGACGAGAATATACCCCTTGATTACGTGAGAGACATGTGCCGTAAATATGACATTTCTTTTGGCGGTAATATCAAGCTCACTGTTACAATGCTTTTCGGTACTCCCGCTGACAACGTAAACGACGCTATGAACTGCATGTCAATCGGTGGCACCAAAGGATTTATCCTTTCACCTGGATGCGATATGCCCTTTGACGTACCTGTAGAGAACTGCATGGCTATAACATCACTTGTACATGGTGAAGTTGCAGAATTCATGGAATCCAGCAATCCTCTCGAGAATGTAGAAGTCACACTTCCTGACTATACAGATCCTTCAAGAGTTTATGTCGATGTTATCACTCTTGACTCTGAATCATGCGCCCCCTGCCAGTATATGATGGCTGCGGTTAATGCCTCTGCCGGCGAATTCAAGAACAAGATTTCAGTTAAAGAACACAAAGTCAAAGAGAAGGAAGCTGTTGCTACAATGATCAAGCTTGGTGTATCAAACATTCCTACAATAGTAACAGACGGAGTTATATCATTTGTATCCATCATACCTGATCACGATACATTGAGAACATCATTCGTAGACGCAATGAAGAAGAAAAACCTATAGAAATAGTAACTGCATTGTAGAAATATGAACTATTTATTGATTGCAAAATGTAAATTGATAAATATATGTAAAAGCAATTGCTGCTAATTATCATAATGAATAGATCATTATCGTGAATTTACAATTGACAATATAACACTACCAAATGTATAGACGCTTTGATATAATGGACATGTCAAAGCGTCTTTTTAAGTATATTCGGAGGTAGAGTGATGAACATTGCCGTACTATTTATAGCCACAAGCTTTAAAGTGCGTATGAAAATAAATGGCAAGACTCTGTTGATGCAGAGCGACAAGCAAAAATTCGCAGCCTTTCTTGACGAATTGTCTATATGGGTTGAAAACTCAGACGAAAAATTAACACCCGTAATAATAACCTGCTTTGATGAGATTTATGAAATAGCAGTTGAAAGACATTTCAAGGTTTTTAGCAACAAATTTACTAATGTTGCGCAATGGAATATGATTCGCTTTGGTGTGAATTCCTGCGCGGGATATGATGCGTATTTTGTTTTAGACTCAAAAGATGCCAGACTTTTCAAAGCGGAGATATTTGAGAAGCTTTGTATTTTGTCGGAGAACAACCGGGGCAAGATTGTCCTGTCTGAATTGGGTGGAGTGCCGGGACTTCCAATGGTTTTCCCCAAAGATATGGTTGAATCTGTTCGTAGAATATTTGATGATAAAGGCGGCAAACTTAATTTACAGGCAAATTCCGGCAAGATTCTGGTTATGGAGATTACCAAAGAAATTCTTGAAGAAAAT
Organism: uncultured Oscillospiraceae bacterium; assembly: GCA_964652975.1. GTDB lineage: Bacteria > Bacillota > Clostridia > Saccharofermentanales > UBA5734 > CAZZCN01. The sequence goes on from CAZZCN010000050.1 coordinate 15,059, forward strand.
ATTTATAAACGACATTACGATTTGAATAATATTGAGCAGAGGAATCACCTGCGTGAAGTAAGGGGTATATCTCCTTCGGAAATGAGTTCTAGACAGGGGATTTCAGCAGATGGGTCTGACGTGAAAGCCAAGACTGTAAAGTCAAGGGTGGTAATTATAAGAGGAGGCGGCAGGGTAGCCAGCTCAGTGGCAATCATGCTTCACAGTAACGGTTACAAGGTTTTGATTACAGAACGAGAACATCCACTGACTCTATACAGAGGCAATAGTTTTTCGCAGGCTGTGACAGAAATGTACAAGAAAATAAATGGTGTCGATGCATACCTCGTAGCGCCAGGCAAACAGCAGATAAGCAAAGCATGGGAAGCAAGTGTCATACCGGTTATTATTGACCCGGATATTGATTGTCTGGCATTATTCGACAAATCAGCCAAAGTATCATCCATATACGATGACAGGCTGAATAGCAATACATCAGAGATGTCAGATCCGCTAAGTTATTTTCGAAATCTGGAGAAATCCGCATGGCAGAACAATTCAGAACAATCTTCGTCACAAGATGATGATGCGACAGATGATTCAGGACTGGGCTCGTTAGGATTTTCCATCGATATGAAAGAATCAGGTGAAGACAAATTGGATGAGAATGATGATTTATCTGACGACACCAACTTTGGCAATGAAGAATTTCAGAATGCCGTTAATGACGATATCGTAGATTCAAATGACGGCTCAGTTGAATTTTATGGAGAAGAGGCTGACAGGGAAGAAATTGAAGGTGACAATATCGATGGCGCAGTAATTGAAGGAGACAATAATACTAGCGCAGAGGTCATAAGCACTTTTAGTGAAAATACAAGTAATTCCGACAAAGTTGCTTCAGCACTAAAAATCAATAGTACAAACAGCATAACAACCGGAGGATCTGTGATTTATTCGGATGGGATAGAATCCGATTTTCATAGCAATTACGAGCTGTTTGCAGTTTGCGACTTTACTTCCCCTAATTTAAACAAGCCCACACTCAAGGAAACTGCGCCTGTAACAGTCGGAATAAATGAATATCATTATTTTTACAATGGACCTGATAATTTAGTATCTATAAAATATGGTTTCGGATATGGCAAAATGATAAAAAATCCATTGAACAGCTATTTTTCCGCAAACTCGTCACAATCACAATCAAATGTGATTAATAATAAAGCAGAAACAGAAGGAGCCTGCACCAATTACATAAAGGATGAGAAAAAGGATGAGAAAGTATTGTACAACGACCAGGATTTCATCTGTGAAACTTTAAGCAAACACATTTATGTAAGCGACGATGGAATTTACAGGGAGATAAGAAAGATCGGAGACCGGATTGAGGCAGGTGACGTAATAGGTGAGATTACAAACACCTATAACGAGAAAACAAGCATCACAAGCGATGCCGGTGGTACGCTTATAGCCTCTCAAATGCAGGGTTCTCTATGCAAAAAGGGAATGTATGTAGCCGTAGTTGACAGCAGCATAATGTCAAAAGACGAGTGTTACTCTGTTTTTCCGCTTGACAATGCAATTGCCACGGGCGTGATTTCTATTTTGAATGATTCACTGAAAGATATCTAAGCGCAAGTCTATATTTCGTATCGATAAAAATTCAATCATTTCAGATTTTTCAAATGTGATAAATCAAAAAACAAGGTATTCATTTTTAGTGCAAAAATCAAATTTGGATGAATTTACAAAAAATGACAAAAAATTTTGATGTATTGTATTTTGCAATAGACTAAAATGTTGTCTGTACATTAAAATAAATTTGGAGGATTACCATGAAAAACAAATCAAAAAACCTTATCTCAATTATTTCTATTGTTATTACCATGATGCTAGTGATTTTGCCCGCAACGGTTTTTGCCGGAGTTGAAAACCAGATGACTGTTACCGTTAGAATCGAAGGCATCTCAGAGAATTTTTATTATGACACTATACAGGTTCCGTACACAGGCGAAAATCTGGCAGTAAATGATGCTTTATGGTACCTTGATGCACAAGATTCCAATATCAAAATCACCGGACTAAAAGACGTCGCAAACAATATCATCAACTCTTATGTGACGGATGTCAACGGCGAATCTGCCGGAACATTTGGAGGATATGACGGATGGTCCTATGTAGTTAATAATGTATCTCCTGATGTAGGTATGGACAGTTATAATTTAAAAGAAGGCGACAATATAGTCCTATTCTATGGTGATCCATTTGCAACAGCGCCTATGCAATTTCCAGAAATTGACGATTCCAGGATTGGCGAAGGCAAGCTAAAGTTTACCAGCAAGGATGCATCCTTTGATGCAAATTGGAATAAAACACTAACAACCAATCCGGTTGTCGGCGCTAAAATTTTCTGGCATTACGGAGAATCAACAGCTACCTACACTACCGATGCAAACGGTGAAATCACAATTGATGCAGATCAGCTTGCATCTGGGACACACACAATACAGATTGAAAAACACCCTACCGAATCTGTAGAAGGAGCGTTCCTTCCTCTTGTGCTTCGATTTGCACCTGATATGGCTGTTATGGTTTCAGAAAAAGTTGAAACCACCCCTACGCCAGAACCGACCTCTGTTTTAGATGATGTGATTTCACAGACCGGTGCACCGGCAACTCATGATACATTTGGGTCGCCGATAGTGATTACACTTGCACTTATTACGATCGTTCTTGTTGTTGCACGTAAAAAGGGCGTAATTTAAGCCTGGTTTATTGAATGAGAAAATAGAGCAAAATTACAACAAAAGGTAATAAGATGATTTTTATCAAAAAAACAATATCGCCAATAATTACAATAGCTGTGTCATGTTTAACATGCACGGCTTTTGTCCTTTTTTCACTTCCTGCCACAATATGTTTTTCGCAAGAGACAACTACCCAAACGGCAGTGGTTAAATACTACAATGCAAGTGACCTGCAGTCAATTGCTGACGGGATCATCGAGTGGGAAAAGACTAAATTAGGTATTCCATCTACAGAGTCACTACTTGAAAACACCAAATTTTCCAGTAGCGCCGGAGAATCAGACAATGATTGGCTGGCTCTTGGTGTCAGTCGCTTGCATCCTGAACAGAATTTTCCAGTATATCTCGAAAAATTAGAAAATAAAGTACTATTGTATTATAGACCATTGCCTACAAGTGTTCCAACTCCAACAAATGCGCCAACCTCAAAAAGCAAATATAGCGATTATCAGAGGCGTGCAATTACAATGCTTTCTTTAAGAGGCGATCCGCGTAATATCAAATACAGTATAGACGGCAAAGCAATGTCAGCTGATGTGATATTGGATTTTGCTTTCAATATGGGAACTAAAACAAGTCTGGGTGACCAGGGCTTAGCTTCTCGTGTATGGGCGCTCATTTCTATCGATTCAATGCAATATTCAATTCCTGCAGGTAGTAAAAATACAAGGGATTCACTTTTAACTGAATTACTTAGCAAGCAGTGTCTCAATGGTGGATTTGCACTTACCGGCAAATATTCCGATCCGGATATCACAGCTATGGTTGTACAGGCTCTTGCACCTTACTACAATAGAACACAGACATATACTTACAAAAGGATTAACGATGGGACAACTGCGAGTAAAACAGTCAGAAAAGTTATCGATGAGTCTCTTGCATTGCTTTCATCATTACAAAAAAACACAGGAGATTTTACAGCCGGATGGACGCAGGCGAGGAATCCTCAGACAACCGCACAGGTGGCACTGGCACTCACTTGCCTTGGTATTGACCCGCAAAAAGACAATCGCTTCATCAAAAACGGTAAAAGCCTTGTGGATGGGATGCTGGTTTTTTTGCAGCCAGATAAGGGATTTAAAGCAACTGTTAATTCACCAGGATCTGATATTATGGCATCGAGTCAGGTTTTGTATACCATGGCTGCAATCATTCGAAACATGAAGAATATGCGCAGACTCTATGATTTCAGACCAGAACAGCCGGCGACCCTCAAAGCAAATATAACGAAAATAATTGCCGAAATTGAAGCTTCCTCTGAGCAAACAACCAGACCAAAGCTTCTTTCATTAAGTAATTCGTATAAGCTGATTGTAGATGACGAAAAAATGTACGTTTATAACTACACAAAACTTTATGATTTGCTAAATGCAGCATCTATTTCGTCATCCAGTCCGACAAGTGGCAAAAATGACAATCTGACATCGACAAGCAGTAATACAGGAAGCGGATTTGTTTCAGCATATACAGATTCTTCCTTCTCGAAAATTTCAGGTGCCAATATTGCTTCAAGTTCAAACAGCGGGAATATAAACAGCTTTGAAGGAAACTCACAAGACGGGAAAGGAAACGGATCTAACAATCAAAAAAGTAGTGATAGAAACCAGAGGGTTCTAATCATTGTTATAATTTTTGTATTAATAATTTCAGGTGCGACTCTAAATTTTTATATGATTAGAAAAGCCAGGATAAAGAGGTGACAAATTGAAGACGAAAAAGATTGTGTTTTCATCAGCGATAGCACTTGCAGCAATACTTGCGGTGATTTTTATAGCACTCAACCTGGACATCAAAGCGCCGGGTGATTATTACAGCGCGCAATCCGACAATATAGCAAGCGGCAGTAAGACAGTTTTCATAAGCATCAGATGCGACACGGTTCTGAATAATATGGATCAGCTTTCAGATGAGTTGAAAAGCGGCGAGTTCATTCCAAAGGATGGAGCTGTTCTGCCGAAAACTGAATTTTTGCTGAAAGACGGAGACAATGTTTTCTCCTTGCTTTTAGCAGCCACTAAAGCCAAAAAGATACAAATGGAATATCAAGGAAGCCCTGATGATGGGGTGGGCGTAGTCTACATCAAGGGGATCAGCCATCTATACGAATACTCGTGCGGACCGCTTTCAGGATGGCTTTTCAAGATCAACGGCAAATTTTCATCTGGTGACGCATCGGATTACCAGCTTAAGGATAAAGATTATATTGAATGGGTATACACCTGTGATTTAGGTCGTGACGTCGGAAATGATTTCGGTAGCGGGGAATTGTCACAATGAAGTCTTTTGCTACTTACCACCCGTTGGTTTTGATGATATATTTTGTCGCGGTGATAGCGGTTTTAATGTTTGCCGGCAATCCAGTTTTGCTTGTGCTGGCTGTGTTTGGTGGATTTCTGTTTAACCTGATGACAGAAACTGGTGTGAAGGTTATCAGAAATTTATTGTTTTACATTTTGTTTTTTGCCTTGATAGCGGTCACAAACCCGCTCTTTTCTCATAACGGAGTGACTGTTCTTTTTTTTATAAACAGCAACGCATATACCTTGGAGGCGGTCTATTACGGAATGGGGATAGGAACCATGCTTGTCGGGATGATGTATTGGTTTGTCAATTATTCACTAACTGTTACCTCGGAGAAGTTTTTGTTTCTTTTTGGCAAAATAATTCCGAAACTTTCATTGGTGTTTTCGATGGTTCTACGTTTTATACCTCATTTCAGAAAGCAGATTGTCAAGGTTGGCAGTGCGCAAAAGGCCATGGGCTTGTATTCCAGAGATAATTACGTTGACAAAATCCGATCTGGGGCAAGAGTTTTCTCGATTATGGTCACCTGGGCGCTCGAAAATTCGATAGAGACCGCCGACGCCATGAAAGCTCGTGGTTATGGGCTTCCGGGGCGCAGTCATTTTTCAATATTTAAATTCGGAAAGCGAGATGGTGTCTTAATGGCGCTGATTGCTGTACTTGCAGCTACGGTTTTTATCGGAATAGGCACTGATATGCTGGCATTTTCATATTACCCGAAAATTTCCGGACTTAACACCGGTGTTTTTCCGATGTTTGCATATACAGCCTACGGACTGCTGGTATTTTTACCTGCCATTATAGAAATCAAGGAGAGAATCAAATGGAAATATTTTCTGTCAAAGATTTAAGCTTTACATATCCACAGACTTCAGAAAAAGCACTCGACAAAGTGAATATTTCGTTTATGAGTGGCGATTTCGTTGTGGTATGCGGTGAGACGGGATGTGGAAAGACGACGCTTTTAAGGCTTCTTAAGCGTGAAATTGCACCTCACGGTGATGTTGAAGGAGAAATCCTTTACAATAATGTGAACTTAGACCAATTGGATGGAAAGGTCTCGACTTGTGAAATAGGGTATGTGTTTCAAAATCCTGAAACGCAGATTGTAACTGACAAGGTCTGGCACGAACTTGCATTCGGGCTCGAAAATATGGGGCTACAAACTTCGGAAATCCGCCGCAGGGTCGGAGAAATTGCAGGATTCTTCGGAATTGAGAAGTGGTTTAGATCAGACACATCCAGCCTCTCAGGCGGCCAGAAACAACTTTTGAATCTAGCTGCAATAATGGTTATGCAGCCGAATGTGCTGATATTGGATGAGCCTACCTCGCAGCTTGACCCGATTGCCGCTTCTGAGTTTATTGCGACACTACAAAAGCTCAACCGTGAACTTGGACTTACAGTAATTTTGGTGGAGCACAGGCTTGAGGATGTTTTTCCAATAGCGGACAAGGTGCTGCTGATGGAAAACGGTAAGGTGCTATTGTATGAAGAACCACATACACTGGCTGAAAAGCTTCGACGAATTGACAAAAATCATCATATGATAAATGCCCTGCCAAGCGCTGTGAGAATTTATGCAGGACTTGATATGGACGGTGACACATACAAAGACAAAGCCCGCGACGTGAACAATGGAATGGACAATGGAATAGACAGAGCCGAAAATGTAGACATTGAAGATGACGAGGCGCTGGAGCAGAACGGTAACAGAAACAGAAATGCTTGCCGGAAATGTCCTTTGACTGTCAAGGATGGAAGATTTTTCCTGAGTGAAAATTTCGTCAGCAAGATCAAAACCGTACCGAGAAAAGAGTATCTCCACAGTGAAAATGTCGCTGTCGAACTGAAAGACGTATGGTTTCGCTACGAAAAGGACTCCACTGATATTATGCGGGGTGTGAATTTCAAGGTCTACGAGGGCGAAACTTATTGTATTCTGGGTGGCAACGGATCAGGAAAGACAACAACACTCAATGTTCTTTGTGGACTTAGAAAATCCCATCAGGGCAGGATCTATCTTAACAACCGTAAAATTACCGACTATAAGAGCGGTGAACTATATCGGAACAATATTGCCGTATTGCCACAGAATTCACAGGTTGTATTCTTGAAAGATACTGTCATTGATGATTTTATGGAAGTGTGCGATGCCATGGAGTATACACCTGAAATTCGCAAAGCACTTATAGATGAATTATGTGTAACTTTCGGCATTGGCCATCTGCTAAAAAAACACCCATATGACCTTTCCGGAGGGGAACAGCAAAAATGCGCACTGGTCAAGCTTTTATTACTGAAACCCCGCATCATCCTTCTGGACGAGCCGACAAAGGGTTTCGATTCCTTTGCCAAAAAGGGCCTGGCAAAAATAATAAAGGACTTGAAGCAAAATAAGATAACTGTCATAATAGTGACTCATGATGTTGAGTTTGCAGCGATTAATGCGGACAGATGCGCAATGTTTTTTGACGGAGAGATTGTTTCGGAGGATACACCAGAGGTGTTTTTCGCTCACAATAGTTTCTATACTACAGCTGCAAACCGCATAGCGCGGCACATGTATCCGGAAGCGGTAACCTGCGAAGAAGTAATCGAACTATGTAAATTGAATGGGCGAACTATCGAAAAATGAAAATATTGCACTCAGAAAACAATTTTCAGAAGGGAATTACATGGCTAACAATATAACAGTCAATAAGACACTCAGAATTTTAATACCGGTAGTGGCAATCCCACTGGTTATAATACTTGGAATCATCCTTTTAAATGACAGGCAGTATGCATTTATCTCATTTGCAGTCGCAATACTTGCAAGCGTGCCATTCTTCATGGTGTTCGAGAATCGGGGTATCAAGGGCAAAAGCAATACAAGAAGACTTGTTATTCTTGCCACCATGGTTACAATTTCAGTTCTGGGGAGATTTATTTTTGCTGTTATACCTTTCTTTAAGCCGGTTACGGCCATAGTAATTGTGGTAGCCATCTACTTTGGGTCGGAGATGGGATTCATGTGCGGTGCACTGTCCGCCTTGATTTCAAACTTCTATTTCATGCAAGGTCCATGGACCCCGTTTCAGATGTTCGCTTGGGGTTTTATCGGGTTGCTTGCCGGACTCTTGTCTAAATATTTGAAAGACAATCCCATATATCTGTCGATTTTCGGAGTTTTTGCCGCCTTGCTGTTTTCACTTGCCATGGACATATGGGTCGGTATGGGAATTGACGGAGCATTCGATTTTTCACGTTATATCGCCGCCATTGTAACATCAGCACCAGCAACTTTGATATATGCAATATCCAATATTGTTTTTTTGCTTCTGTTGACAAAGCCTATCGGTAAAAAACTGGAAAGAATAAAGGTAAAGTACGGGGTGTGAAAATGTGGCTAAACAATAAGATATGTCTTAAGTTTTTCGACAAGCACAAATACTTTGGTGCCAGGAGCACTTTGTGACGGCAGCTTTTTACCATTAAGTCTGTCAAGCTTTTTTGCATTTTCAATGGCAGTATTAATAAATGGTAATAGCACATCAAACATATCCGTTCGGCTCTTATAATATTTACCTAGTGATATCTTTGTCAGACAATCGGTCAACTTTGAAAAATATTCAATACGGTGAATGTCAGTTAAGGATATTAACTAAATACGGATCAGCACCATACCTGCCTTCTAAATATTGCTTGTCATATGCGG